>NZ_JBPXKD010000003.1:408036-438131 GCF_054558475.1 Aquirufa sp. Wall-65K1
CATTCGAGTACCTCTGGTACTGGTTTTTGTCATTACTTTCATAATCTTTTTCGGTGACTGAGGTTCTCGAAGTCACCTATACATTTGCTAAGTACTTTATTCTTTCAAAATAGACTACATTATATTTAAATTTTGCAAAGAGATGAAAATTTTAATTTTTGATGAGTTTTCTCGATTGGAAAATAAGGTAGTCTAACATCTTCAAGAACTTGAAAACGCCTTTGAGATAGGGAGGATAGTAATTGATTTTTCCGCTGCCTTCGAGTACCTCAGGCACCTGTTTTTGTTATTGTTCGTTAGATTTTTCCGGTGCCTTCGAGTACCTCAGGTACTGGTTTTTGTCATTACTTTCATAATCTTTTTCGGTGACTGAGGTTCTCGAAGTCACTTGTTTTTGTCAAGGTTCTTGAGGTTTTTGCTGTGCATTCGAGTACCTCTGGTACTGGTTTTTGTCATTACTTTCATAATCTTTTTCGGTGACTGAGGTTCTCGAAGTCACCTATACATTTGCTAAGTACTTTATTCTTTCAAAATAGACTACATTATATTTAAATTTTGCAAAGAGATGAAAATTTTAATTTTTGATGAGTTTTCTCGATTGGAAAATAAGGTAGTCTAACATCTTCAAGAACTTGAAAACGCCTTTGAGATAGGGAGGATAGTAATTGATTTTTCCGCTGCCTTCGAGTACCTCAGGCACCTATTTTTGTCAAGGTTCTTGAGGTTTTCGCTGTGTCTTCGAGTACCTCAGGTACTGGTTTTTGTCATTACTTTCATAATCTTTTTCGGTGACTGAGGTTCTCGAAGTCACCTGTTTTTGTCACAGCTCCTGTGGTTTTTCCGGTGCCTTCGAGCACCTCAGGTACTGGTTTTTGTCATTACGTTCATAATCTTTTTCGGTGACTGAGGTTCTCGAAGTCACCGAAAATAAAAAAGCAAACCATTTAGGTTCGCTTTTTACTTGTAGTTTGTACGTTACAAATCTCTAACTCAATTTTGTCTGATTTGTACCAGCTTCACAATATACTTGAAGAGGTGACAACTTGATACTATTGAAATCTTTTCAATTTGTCCGGTAAGGATTTAACACCATTGACACGATTAAAGACAATTTTCCGTCCTTTGGAAATAGCGTATTTTATCCTTGATTGAGAAGGATGTACCCTTTTCCATTCAATTTTTTGAAATGTTTGACCATACGACTTAACGTTGGTTGTCAAACAAAATAACATCAAGAGCACTGATGCGACACCGGAATTTAATGTTTGTTTTTTCATTTTAGTTTATTTATGTTGGGAAATCCTCATCTTCAAGGAAAAAGACTTCTTCAACAGGTTTATTAAATACTTTACAAATTTTTAGAGCTAAAACCGTTGATGGAACAAACTTCTTAAGTTCAATCGCGTTGATGGTTTGTCTTGTTACTGAAACCAATTGTGCCAATTGGTCTTGAGTAATATTATTCACCGCCCTCTCTATCTTTATCTTATTGTTCATCAGTTCGTGTGTAAAATGAATTTTTATATAGTAAGAAGTTAAATCTAATTAAATACACCAGCGGTATTGTGTAAATGTTAAATATACAGACCAGTAAATATGTTGTTCCATAAATGGTCATTGTTAAAATTAAAAATAACATATAACTAATAAGTACTGACCAAATCAATGAAGTCAGTCGAATATTTGACACTAATTCATCTTCAATTTTTTCCTTTGAAAATATGACCAATAAACATCCCAATATTGACAAGGTCAAGAATACTGTTAAATCAATATCATGGGGATGAATAGAAAATGTCTCCCGGAAATTTTTGAACATGTAGTTACTAAAAAGAACCGGTACATAGACATACCTTGTAATCAAGTATTTCTTGAAAATCATTGGATATAATTGAAATCCAATTGAAATAAGAATTAATATCCAACCGATTTTCTTAAAACGATTGTGAAATAAAAGAGTTGTTCCCATTATGTTTTTTTAAGTACACAGTAAATGTATATTAAAAATTACATAATGTAAAACAAACTATACAAAAAGATTATTATTAGTTACAAATTTAAAGGGTTAATAATGCCTGTTTGAAAACAATTTTGTTTGTCTTTTTGAGCGTGGAATTGGAACTATCTAATGCCGACATTATCTAACCAAGAAGAAACCATCTCAAATGTTTGTAAAAACCTTCAAAATATGGTCAATATATGGGATTTGTGTACAATCGAAGACAAATAAAAACTACATGAAACTTTATTTCCGGGAGGTATCTATTTTGACAAGAAAAATCATAGTTCTCTAACTTGAAACATTAACAATTTCAGGTTACTAAGTTCTTCTATTTAAACGAGTTGTGAGGGTAAAAAAATGAGGACAAACCAAGTAACTATGATTTGTCCTCTTCTGTAGCGGGGGCCAGACTCGAACTGACGACCTTTGGGTTATGAGCCCAACGAGCTACCAACTGCTCCACCCCGCGATATATCGGAGTGCAAAGATGCAGGGTTTTGTCGAGAAAAACAAGTATCTTTGTATTTTAATATTCATTCCTATGAATAGGAAATGATTTTTTTCTTATGACATCTCCTCACAAATCGGGTTTTATTAGCATCATTGGTAAACCGAATGTCGGTAAAAGTACACTAATGAATGCCCTTGTGGGTGAGCGTCTGTCCATTGTTAGTTCTAAGGCCCAAACCACTCGGCACCGTATACTGGGTATGCTCAACGGTGTTTATGAAGGAACACCCTACCAAATTGTTTATTCAGATACTCCAGGGGTATTGATGCCCAAATACGAATTGCATAAATCCATGAT
The DNA here is from genome assembly GCF_054558475.1 of Aquirufa sp. Wall-65K1. Taxonomy (NCBI): domain Bacteria; kingdom Pseudomonadati; phylum Bacteroidota; class Cytophagia; order Cytophagales; family Flectobacillaceae; genus Aquirufa; species Aquirufa sp. Wall-65K1. Next base: position 410,847 of record NZ_JBPXKD010000003.1, read on the forward strand.
GCAGTTTGTGAAAAGTTCTTTAGAGGATGCAGACGTAGTTTTATATGTGACAGATGTATTTGATGATTATGAAGATTTGGAATTTTTGACGAATTGGAAGGATCATACAGATACCCCCATTCTCGTATTATTAAATAAAATTGATTTAGTCGGAACTGAAAAGCTTCAGGAACGGTTGGATTATTGGCAACAAATATTCCCTAATAAGCCTATTTTGCCCATTTCTGCCTTAGAAGCGGTGCATTTAGATCAAATTTTTGAACATATAGTTGCTCAGTTACCTGTTCATCCACCATTTTTTGATCCAGAGGAATTAACAGATAAACCTGAAAAGTTTTTTGCTTCGGAGATTATCCGAGAAAAGATATTCATGAATTACAAGAAGGAGATTCCTTATTCTTGTGAGGTAGTAGTTACTTCTTTTAAAGACGAACCTACTATTTTACGAATCGCCACCGAGATTTATGTAGAACGCGTCTCACAGCGTGCCATTTTAATAGGGCATAAGGGAGAAAGTATCAAAAAAGTAGGTATAGAAGCCCGACAAGATTTGGAGAAATTTTTTGGTAAAAAAGTATTTTTAGAGCAATTTATCAAAGTGGAGCCAGATTGGCGTGCAAAGGCTGATAAATTGCGTTCATTCGGGTATTCGCTCGATTAATTTTAATAACATGTCAAATATAGTAGCAATCGTTGGGCGTCCCAATGTAGGAAAGTCGACCTTATTTAATCGATTGATTGAACAAAAAAAGGCCATCATGGACAATGTGTCCGGGGTTACTCGGGATCGCCATTATGGCTACGGTCAATGGACTGGTAAGTTTTTTACGGTAATAGATACAGGAGGTTATGTACATGGTTCTGATGATATGTTTGAAGGAGCCATTCGTGAGCAAGTAGAAATGGCTATGGAAGAAGCCGATGTGCTTTTATTCGTAGTAGATTGTCAAGTTGGATTAACGGATTTGGATAAAGACTTTGCCAAAGTTTTAAGAAAATCAAAAAAGCCCGTGATTATTGTAGCCAATAAAGCCGATACGCATGATAAGGCTTTTGTTGCCGCGGAATTTTATGAATTAGGTCTAGGCGATCCTTATGCTATAGCTGCGGAAAGCGGTAGTGGAACAGGTGATATGTTGGATTTGATGGTTTCTCACTTTAAAGAGGAAGGTATTGAAAATCCAGAAGCTGGTGTACCTCGTGTGGCTATTTTAGGTAGACCCAATGTTGGTAAATCATCCTTCTTAAATGCCTTGCTTGGACGGGAGCGCTCCATTGTAACGGATTTAGCCGGAACTACCCGTGATGCCATTCAGAATCGTTATACTTTATATGGTAAGGATTTCATCATTACTGATACAGCTGGTATTCGAAGAAAAGCTAAGATTGACGATAATATTGAATATTATTCTGTTCTTCGTTCCATCAAGGCCATGGAGGAATGTGATTTAGCTATTATTTTAGTTGATGCCACGACCATTGATTTCAATACGGGTTTAGAAGCCCAAGATATGAATATCATCAGTATGGCAGATAAAGCCAAGAAGGGTATAGTTTTGATGGTGAATAAGTGGGATTTGGTAGCCAAGGATACGAATACAGCCATTAAACTGGAAAACGCGATTAAGGAGCGTTTAGCACCTATTAATTACATGCCAGTCATATTTACTTCTGTGATGGAAAAGAAACGTATTTTCCAGGTGGTAGAAAAAATGTTAGAAGTATTTGAGAACCGTTCTCAGAAAATTTCAACTTCTAAATTGAATGATGTGATGTTGGAAGTTATCAACAATTATCCCCCTCCAGCTTGGAAAGGTAAGTACATCAAAATCAAGTATTGTACTCAAGTATCAACACCTTACCCAACCTTTATTTTCTTCTGTAACTTGCCTCAATATATTAAGGAGAGTTATGAGCGATATTTGGAGAATCAAATGCGTAAGGCATTTAAATTAGAAGGTACTCCGATTTCTCTATTTTTTAGAAAGAAATAATTGGTCTAATTCTGCTAAGGAAAGAGTGGCCAATGTGCCTTTAGATCCTACAGCAAATAAGTGTTTTTTGTGGAGTATTACATTATGAAAGTGGGTTTCGCCAAGCGATATCCACTTTTTTGTTTTTGGGTGGTATGCTGCACTTTGGGATGGACCTATCACCACCCAATATTTACCTGTCCAAAGAACCTTTTCCATATAGAATTTCGGAAATTCTGCTATTTTCTCCCAGGTTAAGCCACCATTATTTGTTTCTAAAATCCCGATTTTGTTTTCATTTAATTGTAAGTAGTTTCCGCCTACTACCCAATAATTCAATTTATTTCTAGCTCCAATGGAAAAAAAACCACTGCTACTATCTGCTGGCGTACTATGGTGTCTATCCAAAAATTGTGTAAATGTTTCATCGTCACTTTGGATGATTCTAGCATGTGATGCGCCCCCTGTTACCAAATTCAATTTACCTAGTACCCAGAGTAAGGATGACCCACTGGCAGCGAAGGCAGCTTCACGCGGTAATAGGCTTGGAAATTCTTTTATCTTAATTTCTTCTACGCGGTCTTCTTTCGCTTTAATTCTAAATAGGGGGAATTGTCCTTGAATGGGGTCAGATAACAATACTCCTTCTTGTTTTTTTTGATTCCAAGCTATTGCATCAAAAAAGTAGGGTCCTGTTTTTTTCTCAAAGAGTAGATTCCAGGTTTGCCCTTGATCCTTACTAATGAATAGTTTTGCTGCTCCTTTTTCAGCTGGTCCAGCACTCATTAAAATTATTTTTTCTTGATTGACTATAGCTAAGTCCCTAAAATCAAGTTTTTCTGCCCCAGCAATTTTTGTCTCTTGCCAAGTTTTACCAGCATCTAAAGAATACACAACAGTACCTTGTGTTCCTCCAATCCATATTTGATCTTTCTGACTTCGAATTGCACGGAATGAAGCCTTTGTTTCTAATAGGATATTAGTCCATTGTGCTTGGATGGAAGGTGCTTGAAACAAGCAAAATGCTAGAAGGAGTGTATGTAGTTTCATGGCATAAAAAAAGCCTCTCGAGTAAACGAGAGGCTTCTAATATAAGTTAATAGCTTATTTACTTACGATAATTTTACCTGTATAAGATTTGCTGTTGTCAGCAGTGATGGTTACAATGTAAATACCGTTTCCTAATCCAGGTAATTTAAGGATATTGGTTGGCTCAGGGTTTGCTGCATTGATAGAGGCAATTTTTCCTGTATATACTGGACGGCCCACCATATCATATAAAGTAACCACTGCATTAGTCCAGTCATCTAAGATTTGAATGTTAACACCTTCAACATCTGGCTTAGTCACTGGGTTAGGGAAGATAGCAACTCCGTTAAACTCAGGATCTAATGTGTAAGAATATTTAGTAAAGTCTGTGTAGCAAGTTAATGGGAAACCATCGATGGCATACAAATACTTTCTTCTAACACTGTAATCTCCATTTGTTTTCACTTTCGTAATGTAGCTTTTTGAAGGAAGTGCGGTGGTTCCGAATTTCCACTCATATTCACTAGCTGTTCCACCTGTTACTGTTGCAGGGAAATTTAAAGCTTTTAATGTGTAAACTCCTTCTTTAAGAATTCTTGCATCGCTAGCCACAGGATTTTGCTGAACACTTACTTTAATCTTGTTTGAAGCAGGAGAGATACATCCGTAAATATCCGTTGCTCTAGTGTAATAGGTATCTGAAGTTCTAATTCCTTCAAATACTTTCAAAGTAGATAAAGATGCATTCGCATTACCATACCAGTTAACAATACTGTTAGAAGTAGAAGCTGTTAAGGTTACCGCGTTGAATGCACTATAGTCATCATCTTTTCTGGCGCAGAAAGTAGTGGCACCACCAGCTGTGATAGTCGGAGCAGCTGGAAGAGCTAACACTTTAACTTCAACTGGAGCAGATGACTCAGAATAACAACCATTCGCGTTGATGGTTTTAACAGTATAGAAACCTACTTTGTTGTAATCAATCAAGCTGCTTGTTAAAGCATTGCTCCATTCCCATTTAGTAACTTCACCATTTGGTAAAGAAGAAGCTTGTAATTGACCTGCCACTGGAGTTCCTTCGCAGAAACCGACTGTAGAAGCAGTAACCAATGAACCATTCGCTGGTTTCAATGCCGTGATAGTTGGCGTTACTGGCTTGTCAAAGTTTTTAACAGTTACTTCATCTGAAGCAGGAGATGGGCAATTGTAGTTAGATACATAGTCCACTTTCACTTTCGCATTTTGTTTGAAAATGATGCTTGATAAATTACCCAATGAAGCAGTTTCTACTCCATCTACATACCAACGGAATTTAGATGGCTTGGTCGGCGTTTTGTTAGCAGCCCATAAATAACCTTCATTACGTACTAAGGAAGCAGAGTCAACTTTTAAACTAGTAGAACCTTCGATGCAATAACCTAGGTTTCCAGTGATAGGGCCTGGTTTTGGCAATTCGACATAAGTAATACGAACTTGGTTTGATTCTTTAGAACCGCATACACCAGCTCTATCAGTCATTTTTACGTAGTATAAAACTGATTTTTTCTCGGCCTTGGCTGTTAAAACACCTGAAGTGAAACCTGTTGCACCAAATCTATCGGCACCAAAATTATCTGAAGGCTTGTACTCATCTTTTCCAAACCATTGGAATTCAAAGTATTGGTTGTATTGATTGAAATTTAAGGTATTGTTTCTTTGTGGATTCGTGTATATACCTAAGTCCACTAAAGTTCCTTGACAAACTTCTTTGGTATCATTGTCAGGTAATAAACTATTTACACTGTTTACGAATACGGTTGGAACTTTGTAACCCTTTCTAGCTAAATATCCAGCTGCTTGTGAATATTCCTTTTTAGGAATATTAGTCCCAGAACCTAATGCCGCAGCATTATCAGAATAATTAATAACACAACTTACACTATAAGTAGTTGACATATAATCTGCTCCTGAAAGTTTTATTGCATCCCAAGCTTGAGCTCCAGACAATTCAATAGTTCTGTTTGGCAAATACCAAATAGTCCCATCAGGGCATCCGTTAGCTTTCAATGAAATAGACCCTGAGTTTGGATCATTTAAATCACCACACTCTATCCCAAGAACCGTAATTGACGGGGCATATGAAGGTGGATTAACTACTTGAATGGTAACCTTGGAAGCCATTGTTCCAGGAGCAATGGTACTACCACCTAAAGTAGTGACACATTTTAATTCATATACGTATGGAGGAATATTACCACCTGGTTTATTGTCCAAAGTTAAAGCAAGCGCTGTTACGTTATTATCAGCTACTCCATTTCCTGAATAGGCAGCATCCCAATCAGCCATTGGGAAATAAGTAACACCACCACCATTAGGCTCATTTTTGTAAAAGCCCCAATCGAAATAAGTACCTGCCGGGCAACCAGATGCTACAAGCGCCTTAGCTTCTCCGTTTTTAACTAGTGTAGTTTGATCACCTAGTTTTCCATTAATAAGTTGAGCTGAGGCAGAATAAGCCATCAAGAAAACTAGAATGGCGGATAAATTGAATTTGAAGAATTTGTTCATCATGTTAAGAACGAGTTTGAGTAGATTAATTAAACAATAAAGCTACCTATTGAATTAGGCACTAAATTAATTAAAAATATCTTATGTAGGGCAAGAAATTTATTAAATGGCACAGAAAACAACAATTAAATTTTAAAAGGCGAATATTCTGTTAGCTTTCTGTAGGCATAGCTTAAATATTGCTTATTTTTGAAGTTGAATTAACCAATTTCAACCCTTAAAACGACAGAATAGTCACGAACGTATATTGAATGGAAGAATTAAAACCAAAATCCCTTAATTTTTTAGAAGAAATCGTTCAAGCCGATTTAGCGGCAGGTAAATATCCGCAAGGAATTTTTACTCGATTCCCTCCAGAACCTAATGGATATTTACATATTGGTCATGCCAAGTCCATCTGTCTCAACTTTGGCCTAGCTAAGGAATTCGGAGGCAAGACTAATTTACGTTTTGACGACACCAATCCCATTACAGAGGAAACAGAATATGTGGAATCTATTAAAAAGGATGTGGCTTGGTTAGGTTTTAGTTGGGCCAACGAATTATATACCTCAGATTATTTTGAGACCCTTTATCAGTATGCGGTTCAATTGATTGAAAAATCATTGGCTTATGTGGACGATTCTTCTGCAGAGGAAATTGCCGCTCAGAAGGGTACTCCCACTACACCCGGTGTTCCAAGCCCTTATCGCAATCGGTCAGTAGAAGAAAATTTGGATTTGTTTCAAAGAATGCGCGCTGGAGAGTTTCCAGATGGCGCCAAAGTGTTACGAGCCAAAATAGATATGTCTCATCCGAATATGCACATGCGTGATCCATTCATGTACCGTATACGGCATGTAGAACATCACAGAACAGGCAATGCTTGGTGTATTTATCCGATGTATGATTTTGCTCATGGTCAGTCTGATTCGATGGAGGGTATTACCCACTCCATTTGTACCTTAGAATTTGATGTGCACCGCCCTTTATATGACTGGTTTATCGAGAAATTAGAGATTTTCCCTACTCACCAGTATGAGTTTGCTCGTTTGAATTTGTCACACACTGTGATGAGTAAGCGAAAACTGTTGCAATTAGTGAACGAGAAAATTGTTCAAGGTTGGGATGATCCGCGTATGCCAACAATTTCAGCATTACGTAGAAGAGGTTTCACACCAGCATCCATTCAAAATTTTTGTGAACGTATTGGAGTAGCCAAACGGGATAATTTAATTGACATTAGTTTGTTAGAATTTTGCATTCGTGAAGATTTGAATAAATCAGCCAATCGTTACATGGCAGTTTTAGATCCCGTGAAACTGGTCATTAGCAATTATCCAGAAGGTCAAACAGAAGATTTGTTGATTGAAAATAATCCGGAAGACGAGAGCACAGGTAAAAGGTCAGTGCCTTTTTCTAGAGAATTATACATCGAAAGAGAAGATTTTATGGTGGATCCACCTAAGAAATTCTTCCGACTAGGTCCTGGATTATCGGTTCGTTTAAAAGGAGCCTATATCATTCAATGTGAGAGTTTTGAATTGAATGAAGATGGTTCAGTGAAAGAGATTCGTGCTACTTACATTCCTGAAAGTAAATCTGGTCAGGATACCTCAGGCATACAGGTTAAAGGAACCATTCACTGGGTTTCGATTCCTCATGCTGAAGTAGCCGAAGTACGTTTATTTGATCGATTATTGATTGTTGAGGATGCTTCGGAGTTAGGCGATGATTTCATGAAATTCATCAACCCTGAATCATTGCAAATTTTAGATAAAGTCTATGTAGAGCCTGCATTACTGGAAGCTAAAGTTGAAAATGCAGTTCAATTCATGCGGAAGGGATATTTCTGTCTAGACAAAGACTCCAAAGAAGGTCATTTGGTATTTAACCGTACGGTTACCTTGAAAGATACCTGGGCGAAACAGCAGAAATAATACATATGGTAGAGACGTAGCATTGCTACGTCTCTACCATATGTATTATTTTTTGGCAAAAAGAGACTCTACGAATGTGCTTCGGTTGAATACTTGTAAATCAGAAATTTTTTCTCCTACACCAATGTATTTGACAGGAATTTTGAATTGATCTGAAATTCCAATGACTACTCCACCTTTGGCAGTGCCATCTAACTTGGTAATGGCCAAGGCTGTTACTTCAGTTGCTTTGGTGAATTCTTGAGCTTGAATAAAAGCATTTTGTCCGGTAGAACCGTCTAATACAAGTAAAACCTCATGGGGCGCATCAGGGATGAATTTTTGAACTACGCGTTTGATTTTCGTCAATTCTGTCATCAAATTCACTTTGGTATGTAATCTACCTGCTGTATCAATAATGACTATGTCGGCATTCATTTCAACGCCTTGTTTCACGGCGTCAAAGGCAACGGAAGCTGGGTCTGTATTCATTCCATGGTCTATCACAGGAATGCCAACCCGTTCTCCCCATAATTTTAATTGGTCGACAGCTGCTGCACGGAAAGTGTCCGCCGCACCAAGAACCACTTTTAATCCATTTTGATGGAATTGCGAAGCCAATTTCCCGATTGTGGTAGTTTTTCCAACCCCGTTAACCCCCACTACCATGATGACATAAGGTTTTTGTTTGGGTTCGGAAAAAGCATGCTGTAAGTCGGCCGACTGGTTTTCTTCTAATAAAGCCGCAATTTCTTCCCGTAAAACTTGATCAAGCTCTTCGGTAGATACGAATTTGTCCCGCTCAACTCGGCGTTCGATTCGGTCTATAATTTTTAAAGTAGTAGGGACTCCTACATCGGAACTTAATAGGATTTCTTCCAATTCGTCCAATACATCTTCGTCCACTTTAGATTTGCCTAGAACGGCTCTTCCCATTTTAGAAAGAAAACCTTCCTTGGTTTTTTCTAGTCCTTTCTCCAAGGCTTCCAGCTCCTCCTGTTCTTGTGGTGCTGGTTTCTTTTTAAAAAAATCGAATAGTCCCATGGCTTTGAATGAAAATAAAAACGAATGTAATAAAAATAAAAAAAGTCCCTCACGAAGGGACTTCAATATCTTAGCGAAAAAAAGGTGCCCCGCTTGAAAATTAGTTTTTCAATGCAGCATTTACCTCATCTTGAAGAATGATTTCTTCTTTGAAGGTATAAGCTCCTGTGGTTGGATTTTTAACCGCTTTAATGATTTTAGCGTATTTTACGCCTCCTTCTTTCTTTAACGTTGCAACTACTTTCTTAGCCATATTTCTTAAGTATTAAAACTATTTGATCTCCTTATGAAGTGTAACTTTCTTCAATACCGGATTGTATTTCTTTAATTCGATACGAGCTGTCGTATTCTTACGATTTTTAGTCGTGATGTAACGCGACATTCCTGGTAACCCAGATTCTTTGTGCTCAGTGCATTCTAGAATTACTTGAATGCGATTTCCTTTCTTTGCCATAGTATTAAAATCTTTTTTCGCCTCATTTGAAACGGACTGCAAAGGTAGAAGAAATATTTTTTTTCGCAAAGTCTTTAATTAAAATATGTCGTAAATTTTCAAACATATTGATAAGTCGCCCTTAAATCCCATTCAAGGGCTTTTATTTACTAGCCTTTTTTCTCATTTTTGTTTTATGAAGCCCCTTCAATATCAATATCAAGCGGAAAATTTTGCCTTATCAGACCCCAATCGATATTCGCTTGAAAATTTGAAATCAGAGGAAATGATCATTTCACTGGGGCCCCAGCATCCATCTACTCATGGTGTACTCCGATTAGAATTGATATCGGACGGTGAATTGGTGGTAGATGTGGTTCCTCATTTGGGCTATTTACATCGTTGTTTCGAAAAACATGCCGAGGCGCTGCCTTATAATCAGGTAATTCCCTACGTGGACCGTCTGGACTATATGGCTTCCATGAATTCTGAGCATGCCTATGTGATGGCTATTGAGAAAATGCTTGATTTGGAAGGTAAATTACCACTGAGGATTGAATACATCCGTGTTTTAGTGGCAGAGTTAAATCGTATTGCATCGCATTTTGTTGCAGTTGGTACATATGGATTAGACATTGGAGCTTACACGCCATTTTTATGGTTAATGCGGGATCGCGAGCATATCCAACGCTTATTAGAATGGTTGTCGGGGGCTCGAATGTTATACAATTATGTTTGGATCGGGGGATTATTTTATGACTTACCTGTCGGGTTTGAAGCGCGTGTAAAAGAATTGGTCCCCGTATTAAAAAATACCATTCAAGAAGTAAAAAACCTCGTGGAGGAAAATAGTATTTTCATTAAGAGAACAGCCAATATAGGAGTTTTACCTTTGTCCACAGCCATTAATTATGGATGTACGGGACCTGTTTTGCGCGGTTCTGGATTGCCTTTTGATTTACGTAGGGTTGATGCATATTCGGTATATCCCTCTTTAGAATTTGATATACCTTTTGGAGAAGGGGCAATGGGACAAATAGGAGATTGTTGGGACCGTAACCATGTTCGAATTAGAGAATGTGAAGAATCTATTCGCATCATCGAACAATGTCTAGATAAATTAGTTGGAGATTGTAAAAGAACTAAAGACTTCCAGCCTCATGCAATGGTCCCAAAGAAAATAAGACCTTCTGCCATGGACGTATATGTTCGAGCAGAGAATCCGAAAGGAGAATTAGGTTTTTTTGTTCGTGCGGATGGGAAGTCAGATATTCCTAGCCGAATGAAAGTAAGGGCTTGCTCATTTCACCATCTGTCGGTATTGCCTACGTTAGCAAAAGGCAGCTATTTGGCAGATTTGGTAGCAATTATCGGGTCCTTGGATTTGGTTATGGGGGAAGTTGATCGATAAATTATGACAAAAGAATTTTTACAAGTCCTAGATCAGGAAATAGCCACGATGGAGCGGGGAAAACAACCAATAGAGTTGTATGAGCCGATTCAATATTTGATGGCCTTAGGGGGTAAGCGGATTCGTCCGGTGATGTGTTTAATGGCCTATTCATTATTTCGGGACGATTGGACTAGTCAAGTTAAACCCGCTTTATCGATAGAAGTATTTCATAATTTTACTTTAATGCATGATGACATCATGGACAAAGCCCCTTTGAGAAGAGGTAAGCAAACGGTTCATGAAAAGTGGAATGATAATATAGCCATCCTTTCAGGGGATGTCATGTTGGTTGAAGCCTACCAATTTTTAAATCAAATTAAAGGATTAAGTCTTTCTCAATTTCAACATCTCCTAGAGCGATTTAGTCGGACCGCTGCAGAAGTTTGCGAAGGTCAGCAATGGGATATGAATTTTGAAGAAAGGTCGGATGTACGAATTGATGAATATTTAGAGATGATCCGATTGAAAACTTCGGTATTATTGGGTTTCTCTATGGAAATGGGAGGGTTACTAGCTCAAGTTGATTTAGAAATAGCTAAGCAACTGTATCAAATTGGTGAGCTGGTGGGCCTTGGTTTTCAATTAAAAGATGATTTGTTGGATGTATATGGAGATCCAGAGAAATTTGGGAAACAGGTAGGCGGGGATATTTTGGCCAACAAAAAAACCTATTTACTTATTCGGGCTATGGAATTAGCTCAAGGAGAAAGGGAAGCAAAATTAAGTTATTGGCTTAATCAAAAACAGTTTGATGCGGAGGAAAAAGTAAAGGCGGTTACTGAGATATATACAGCCTTAGGTCTAAAAGAAGAAGTGGAGCAACAAATTCAATCGTATTTTGACCGGGCATTTTCAGGAATGGAAACCTTACAATTACCACAAGAAAAGAAAAATACCTTATTGGGTTTTATGGCAGGGTTGGTTGATCGGGAAGTTTAATGTAGTTTTGTGGCAATTAAATTAGCTTCATCACGAAGCTTTTTGTTTTATGGGGGATTCTATCAGTTTTATTATCATTATCATTACCGTCTTAGTCTCTTTGATGTGTTGGCAAAAGCCTGCACTCATGGATAAGATGACGATGAATCCTTATCACATCAATCGAGATAATGAATATTGGCGTTTTATAAGTTCTGGATTTATTCATGCTGATTTTACCCATTTATTTTTCAATTTGTTTTCTTTCTTTTTCTTTGGCTTACAATTGGAAAATATATTTTCCATCTTATACCCAGAAATAGGTCAAACGCTGTTTGTCATTTTTTACATTACGGCCATCATTGCGGCAGATTTGCCCACTTATTTCAAACAAAGAAAAAACCCGTATTTCAATTCATTGGGTGCTTCAGGTGCGGTTTCCGCAGTCATTTTTGCGGGAATATTATTTTTCCCAACTGAGAAAATCTATTTGTTTGGTATCCTTGGAATCCCAGGCTTTATTTATGCGGGTTTGTTTACTTGGTACTCCATTGCCATGGATCGCAGAGGTAGGGATTACGTCAATCATTCGGCCCATTTATATGGAGGATTGTATGGTTTAGTTTTTGTGACTTTCATGTATCCGAAAGTATGGCTGACCTTTGTTGAACAGATAAAAGCCATGCTTTGGTAGGAAAACAAAAACATATTGCCATTTTAGGTTCCACTGGTTCTATTGGAACTCAAGCCTTGGAGGTCATCGCTCTGCATGCCGAACAGTTTAAAGTATCGGTGCTCACAGCTCAGTCCAATGCTGCTTTATTGATAGAACAATCCTTGGAATTTTTGCCTAGCCATGTAGTAATAGGTGATGAAACTAAATATAATTTTGTCAAAGAGGCCTTAGCTCATTTACCCATCGAAGTACATGCTGGAGCGAAAAGCTTGGAGTATGTAGTATGTTTGGATGAAGTGGATGTGGTGCTAACTGCTTTGGTAGGTTACGCAGGGTTGTTACCAACGGTGCGTGCTATCGAGGCAAAAAAGCCAATAGCCCTAGCTAATAAAGAAACATTAGTGGTGGCAGGGGCATTGATTATGCCATTAGCGGCAAAAATGGGGGTACCTATTTTGCCAGTAGATTCAGAGCATTCCGCCATATTTCAGTGCTTAATGGGGGAATCCCATAATCCGATTGAGAAAGTAATATTGACGGCCTCTGGTGGGCCATTTAGATCTTGGAATAGGGATCAATTGGCTAAAGTAACCAGAGAACAAGCTTTGAAGCACCCCAATTGGACCATGGGGGCCAAGATTACCATTGATTCAGCCAGTTTGATGAATAAGGGTTTGGAAGTCATTGAAGCAGCTTGGTTATTTCAAGTAAAAGCCAGCCAGATCGATGTGGTCGTACATCCTCAATCCATAGTTCATTCCTTAGTTCAGTTTCAGGATGGATCAATTAAGGCACAATTAGGGCTACCTGATATGAAATTACCCATTCAATTTGCCTTGGGTTACCCCAATCGTTTAGAAGCAAATTTCCCTCGTTTCAATTTTGCCGCTTATCCCAATTTAACCTTTGAGGCCCCCGATTTGACTACTTTTAGAAATCTAGGTTTGGCTTTTGAAGCTTTAGATAAAGGAGGGAATATGCCATGTATTTTGAATGCGGCCAACGAAGTAGCTGTGGCAGCCTTTTTGGAAGATAAAATTGGATTTCTAGAAATGTCAGATTTGATATCTGAAACAATGGGTCGTGGAACTTTTTTAGCTAATCCGACATTAGAAGACTATGTTCAAAGTGATCAATTAAGTAGAGAATTAGCTACCCATTGGGTAGAAAAAAATAGTAAATAGCAATTAAAGCAAGATTATGGAAGGTTTGATTATGGCGGGGCAATTGATTTTAGGATTGTCCATTTTAGTAACATTGCATGAATTTGGGCATTTCATTACGGCGAAATGGTTCAAAATGCGGGTCGAAAAGTTTTATCTATTTTTTGATTTTCTATTCCCTATACCTTCCTTATTGAATTTTGCTTTATTCAAGAAAAAAATAGGTGATACAGAATATGGTTTAGGCTGGTTTCCGCTAGGAGGCTATGTGTCTATCGCTGGAATGATTGATGAGACACAAGATGCAGCCACATTGGCGAAGGAACCTGAACCATGGGAGTTTAGAGCAAAACCCGCTTGGCAGCGCTTAATTGTCATGTTAGGTGGTGTAATCGTGAATGTAATTACAGGTGTGGTCATTTTCATTTCCTTGACCTATTCCAATGGAAACAATTATATTTCTAAAGAAGAATTAAATAAGAATGGCATCGTTGCCTTGGATTTGGGTAAGCATATTGGGCTTAAAACTGGCGATAAAATTATTCGTGTCAATGGAGCTGATTATAAGCAATTATCAGATTTACGCTCATCAGATGTCTTATTGGGGGATAATTCGTATTACACGGTTTTGCGCGACGGAAAAGAAATTAATATTCAAATCCCTGCTAATTTCATAGGTCAATTGAGCGATAAAAAGTCAGCCTTTATCGAACCTATGACAAAATTTAAGGTATTGGATGTTGCGGCACCCAATCCTCCAAGTTTATTAGACAAATGGCTAGGAAAGGAGTCCGAAGAGATGTTGCCAGCTTTGGCAGCAGGTTTGAAAGCGGGAGATTATATTACGGCAGTTAACCAAACACCCATTCAATACTACCATGAAATTCGTGAGGTATTAAGTAAGGAGGCTGGTAAACCCATCCGCTTGGCTATTCTTCGTCAAGGAAAAGCAGATACCTTGGAAATGGTGGTAGCTAAATCGGGTCAAATTGGTTTTCAGGCAGATATTTTAATGAAAATGACCCATGAAGATTATACATTTGCCCAGTCCATGGGAATAGGTACAAAACGTGCCTTTTCGGTAATTACGGATAATATTCGTGGATTTAAGAAAATTGCTTCGGGTGATGTTTCGGCTTCTAAAGCCTTGAGTGGCCCAATTGGAATTGCGCAAATGTTTGGAGGAGTTTGGGACTGGACTAGATTTTGGATGTTGACTGGTTTGCTTTCTATGGCATTGGCCTTCTTTAATGTATTGCCCATCCCAGCTTTAGATGGTGGACATGCTATTTTCCTATTATATGAGATGATAACGGGAAAACCTGCTTCAGATAAAGTAATGGAGCGTGCCCAACAAATCGGTATGATTTTGTTATTGGCTTTGATGGCATATACTTTTGGAAACGATATATTTAAAGTATTCTTTTAAACCTTGAAAAAACAGCTTTTCATCCTTCTTTTTTTGATTTTCTCCTCGGTAGAAAGTTTAGCTAGAGAAGAGAGGCATCCTTTTCATACGAGTGTAACGGAGTGTGTGTATAATGAAAAGGAAAAATCCTGGGAAATCGCCATTCGATTATTTCAAGATGACCTAGAAATAGGCCTAAGTGAATTTCATGGGAAGAAAATAAGCTTTGAAAAGGCATCTAATATGGATGAATTGTTAGAGCCCTACATTCGTAAACATTTTGGTTTCCAAGTCAATAAGCAATTACAGACTCCTTACCGTTGGATAGGTTGGGAGCCTAACCCTGACGTTATTTGGGTATATGTAGAAATTCCTTCGGAACAAGATTTAGCTGGGGTTTATATCATGAATGATCTTTTGGTTGAACAATTCCCAGACCAAACAAATTTGTTACATTGTGCTAGGGGTGCAAAAAAGAAATCGTTTTTATTTCAAAAAAATCAAGTTCTTCATCAGATAGTTTGGTAATTTTTCTGCCAACTTGTCTTATGGCATGAAATTTGTTTATTGCTCCATACGTCTTTCAAGATTGGAGGGTGAGATTAAATAAATGTGTGTATGAATAATCCAAATGACCTTTTTAAGCATTTGAGCCTATCGGACATTTCCGATTTCGAGAATATTGAGTTGATTCCAATTGGAGCAGAAGGATTGGAAAACAATGACAAAATGAGCGTTTTGTCAGATGAACTACCCATACTGCCAATCCGCAATATTGTATTGTTCCCTGGAATGGTGATACCCATTACGGTTAGTCGCCAAAAATCCGTCCGTTTAGTAAAGAAAGCCTACAAAGGAGATCGGACTATTGGTGTATTGGTACAAGCTAATAATTCAAAGGAGGAGCCACAGGTTGATGATCTATACAAAGTTGGAACAGTCGCACACATTGTTAAGATGTTTGTGCTTCCGGGTGGAAATACAACGATTATCGTTCAAGGACGCAAGCGTTTTGAAGTAAGAGAATTTATTAAAACGGAACCTAATCTTATTGCCAAAGTGAATTATTTGGAAGACAATTTTCCAAAGAAATTAAATAAGGAAAATAAGGCATTAGTTTCTACTTTGAAGGAATCAGCCCTGAAGATATTGAATTTAAATCCTGAGATTCCGAGAGAAGCTCAAATAGCCTTGGATAATATAGATTCTTCCGCATTTTTAGTGCATTTTCTTTCTTCTAATATCAATGCCGAACTAAAAGATAAGCAAGCTTTATTGGAGACCCTGGATGGTATTGAGCAAGCCACTCATCTATTGGAATATATGATGAAGGAAATTCAACACCTGGAATTAAAGCGTGAAATACAAAGTAAAGCAAGTAGTGATATTGACCAGCAGCAGCGTGATTATTACATTCGTCAGCAAATCAAAGTTCTACAAGAGGAGTTGGGAGTAGAGAGTCCAGAACAAGAATTGGATGGTTTGCGCGCTAAAGGGGCTAAGAAAAAATGGTCAAAAGAAGTCAATGATTTTTTCTTAAAGGAGTTATCAAAACTCCAAAGAACGAATTCCATGTCGGGAGAATATCCGATGTTGATGAACTTTGTTGAACTGTTGGTTGATCTTCCTTGGGCTGAATATACCAAAGATCATTTTGATTTGGTAAAAGCAAAAAAGATTTTGGATGCAGATCACTTTGGACTTGAAAAAGTAAAAGAGAGAATCATCGAATATTTGGCAGTCTTGAAAATGAAAGGAGACATGAAGGCACCTATTTTGTGCTTATATGGCCCTCCTGGAGTAGGTAAAACTTCTTTGGGTAAAAGTATTGCCAAAGCTTTGGGAAGAAAGTATGTTCGGATGGCCTTGGGAGGACTCAGGGATGAGGCGGAAATCAGGGGCCATAGGAAGACTTACATTGGAGCAATGCCTGGAAAAGTTATTCAGAATATCAAGAAATCAGGATCTTCCAATCCCGTATTTATTTTAGATGAAATTGATAAGGTCGGAGCTGACCATCGGGGTGATCCTTCTTCCGCTTTATTAGAAGTCTTGGATCCGGAACAAAATAATAGTTTTTTGGATAATTACTTGGAGGTTGAATTTGATCTATCTCGCGTGATGTTCATTGCCACAGCTAATAATTTAGATACCATACATCCTGCATTGCGTGACCGTATGGAAATTATTGAAGTAAGTGGTTATACCATTGAAGAGAAGGTACAAATTGCCAAAAAGCATTTATTGCCGAAACAAAAGAAGGAACATGGTTTAGAAAAGTCAGACTTTACCATGTCAGATGCTGCTATTCAAAAAGTGGTAGAAGGCTATACCCGGGAATCGGGAGTTCGGAAATTAGAGCAGGAAATTGGAAAAGTGGTACGTAAAATCACTAAGTCCATTGCGATAGGGGAGGAATACCCCCACAAAATACAGCCAGCTGATGTAGTGCGCTTATTGGGACAAGAGAATTTTGAGAATGATTCTTATGAAAGCAATGAATATGCTGGTGTGGTGACTGGATTAGCCTGGACACCTGTGGGTGGAGATATTTTATTCATTGAAACTTTGTTGAACCGTGGTAAAGGTCAATTGACCTTGTCGGGCCAATTAGGAGATGTAATGAAAGAATCTGCCATGGCTGCTTTAAGTTTCTTGAAGGCGCATGCTGATTTGTTAGACATTGATTATCGCATTTTTGATCAGTATAATTTACATATTCACGTGCCTGCTGGTGCGGTTCCTAAAGATGGCCCATCGGCTGGTATAACGATGTTGACAGCTATTGCTTCGGCCTTAACTCAGCGCAGGGTAAAACCAAATTTAGCCATGACAGGAGAAATTACTTTGCGAGGTAAAGTTCTGCCTGTAGGTGGAATAAAAGAAAAGATATTAGCAGCTAAGCGAGCGGGTATTAAGGAAATTATTCTTTGTCATAAAAACAAAAAGGACATTGAAGAGATTGAGGCCAGATATATAACGGATTTGACCTTCCATTATGTGGAAAATGCCATGGAGGTATTGGCCTTGGCCTTGTTACATGAGCAGGTTAAAAATCCAGTAAAATTTGTGCTTCAAGACGAAGTTAAGTCTAATTCATCTGTGGCGGTATAGGAAATTTCACCGATATCTAGGGCATATTGTATGATTCGGATGGCCTCATCTTTGGAAAGCGGACGGAGGCAGTCCACTAGATTTTGAAGACTAAGTGAACCATGTTGAAGGTAATGAAGAATTAGTTTGCGTTCACTTTCATGACTTTCAGGATAGGCCTTCCCAGTGGAGGCCTTTTTTTGTTCAATACAAGTATCGCAGATGCCACATTTTTTATCCAGATTTTCACCAAAATAGGCGACAAGGAGTCGGGTTCGACAAATCTTTTTATCTCGGACATAATGTTCCACTGCCTTAATTTTTCCTTGGCTTCTCTCTTTCTTTTTATGGTATGAGGTCCAGTCGATCGGTAAAGCAGAGGCTGATGCTCTTGGGGTTAACAAGGTTAATTTAGCAAGTCCATTTTGTTTATCATAGTCCAAAATTTCAAATTTTTCGAGCAAGCTTAGGCTACGTTCAACCTCGGCTATGGGTGCTTTAAATTGTTGAGCAATGGCTGCTTCAGCTATAGGTACAAATTGTTGATACAGATTTCCTCCAAACATTCGCAAAAGACATTTGATGAAAGATTCAAAGCGTTCATTACGAATTTGAAAATCGTAAAGTTCTGTGGCAGAAACCTTAATCTTGATTTTGGAAGGATTTTGGTAGGCATCGTTTAATAAAATTAAACCCTCATTTTCGAGCGTTTTTAGTGCAAAAAAGGTTTCGGATGATGGCAGATTAAACCGCTTGGCCATTTCGGCCCATTCAAAATCATAGTGCATTAATTCTCCGCTACCTTCAGGAATTTGCAAATAATTACTAATGGCCTGATAAACATTCTTTAAAACAGGAGCATCAGGATATGATTTTGTCCACTGGTTTTGCAGTTCGATGATGTCTTTTTCCTCCACTAATATGGCCGCATAGGCTTTTTTCTCATCTCTTCCAGCTCGACCTGCTTCTTGGTAATAAGCTTCCAAGGAATCGGGTAAATCCAGGTGGACGACCAAGCGGACATCTGCTTTGTCGATTCCCATACCAAAAGCATTGGTGGCAACCATGGTTTGAATTCGACTTTCGATCCATTCTTTTTGTCGTGAACTTCTTTCTTTGGGTTCTAAACCAGCATGATAAAAAGTGCTGGATATACCATGCTGTTGAATGAGTTCACTTATTTGTTGGGTTTTTTTTCTATTTCGGACATAAATAATGGAGGAGCCAGGAACCCGTTGAAGCATTTGGATTAACTTTTTTTCTTTATTTTCCTCCCATAGTACAGAGTAAGATAAGTTAGCCCGACTAAAGCTCTTTTGAAAGATTTGCGGATTTTTAAAATCCAGCTTTTGCACAATATCCGCTTTAACTTCTGGATTGGCACTAGCGGTTAGTGCCAGGCAAGGGGTTTGTGGGAATAGATTTTTGAATGGTAGAATTTCTAAATAGGACGGTCGAAAATCATATCCCCATTGTGAAATGCAGTGAGCTTCGTCGACTGCGATTAAGGAGATATTCATTTGCTTGGCCCTCTCTAAAAATAGGTCAGTTTTTAATCTTTCTGGAGAGACATATAAAAATTTGATTTGGCCATAAATACAATTGTCGAGCAAGATGTCTATTTGCCTAGGATGCATTCCTGAGTAGAGCGCTTCAGCTGCAATGTTTCTTTGTTTCAATTGGTTTACTTGATCTTGCATTAAAGCAATCAGGGGAGAGATTACTAGGCAAATGCCGTCTAATGCAAGGGCTGGAACTTGGAAACAAATGGATTTTCCACCGCCTGTGGGCAATAAAGCTAAGGTGTCATTTTTAGCCAATATGGAATGAATAATCTCCTCTTGAAGGGGTCTAAAAGAGTCGTAATTCCAGTATTTTTTTAATATGGCGTGAATATCCTGCATAGCTATTTCAAAGCTACCAAAAAAAAGGGCAGGGAGTTTATGTCTGACATGGAGAAAATTTGAAGGGAGAAGAGAATAAAAGCGGCCATGATGGTGAAATTTTATACGATTCCAATTAAATTTAGGAATAAATATGTACGTATGTTGACAGAAAAGGACAAAATACAATTAAGTAAAAGAGGAATTAGTGAGCAAGAAGTAAATCAACAAGTTGATTATTTTAAGCAAGGTTTTCCTTGGATGAAATTGGATCGAGCGGCTAGCATTGGGAATGGGATAATTCATTTGACTGATGGGGACGTGAATCGTTATGTAAAACGATTTGAAGATGCTAAAATGACATTGTCCATTTTAAAAATGGTTCCCGCATCTGGTGCGGCTACAAGGATGTTTAAATCTTTGTTTGAGCATTTGGCTGAATCAAAACCAAACAAGGAATCTCAGGCATTTTTTGATCGATTGAGTGATTTTGCCTTTGCTCCTGAATTGAAGAAATTATTGCCAGAGTGGTCCACTGAGCAGGAAATATTAGAAAATTTATTACTTAGTAAGGGATTAGATTATGGTTCACTACCAAAGGGTTTATTATCATTTCACTATTATGAGGACGGAGTAAGAACCCCTTTGGAGGAGCATTTGGTGGAGGCGGTAGCCTATGCTTCAGATGGCAAAGATGCGTATTTGCACTTCACGGTTTCTCCCGAGCATCGTTCGCGATTTGATGCCTTGGTACAACAAGTTGTACCTAAATTAGAGAAGCGGTATCAGGTTAAATTTCATATAAGTTTTTCAGAGCAAAAGCCAAGTACAGATACGGTGGCCGTGGATATGGAGAACAACTTATTCCGCGAAGCGGATGGTTCATTGTTATTCCGACCTGCCGGCCATGGCGCTTTATTGGAAAACTTGAATGATTTAGATGCTGATTTAATATTTATAAAGAATATTGACAATGTGGTCCCAGATAAATTGAAAGATAATACGATTGTCTTCAAGAAAGCTTTGGGCGGATTATTGGTAGAAATTTTGGATAAGATAAAAGCCTATTCCAAAGACTTGGAGGGGGAAATTAGTGTGGAGAAAATGCAAGAAATCCAGGATTTTGCATCTCAATATTTGGGAATTCAACCAGGCAAGTCATGGGATGCACACATACCAGTTGAAAAATTAAATTTATTTAAAAAGATATTTAATCGACCTACACGTATTTGCGGGGTTGTAAAAAATACAGGAGAGCCGGGTGGAGGTCCTTTTTGGTGTCGGGATCAAGAGGGAAACAGCACATTGCAATTGGTAGAATCGGCTCAAGTGGATATGTCAAATGAAGCACAAAAAGATATTTTCACTGGATCAACTCACTTTAATCCGGTGGACTTGGTTTGTGCCACCAAGGATATTCATGGTAAGTCCTTTGATTTATTGCAGTACCGCGACATGAGTACAGGATTTATTACGGAGAAAACCAAAGATGGGAAGAAATTGAAAGCTCAGGAATTACCTGGATTGTGGAATGGCGCGATGGCCTTTTGGAATACCATATTTGTTGAAGTCCCATTGGATACTTTTAATCCTGTCAAGACGGTGAATGATTTATTGAGGCCAGCACATCAAAATTAGGGGATGTTTTGTTCCTGTTAAAAAAGGCTTTAATTTTGCGGCCTTTGAACGAGATTGATATTAAAGAAAGTATATAAATGCTTGATTACAAAAACCTTGCTTAGTTTCTAGGCAAGGTTTTTTTTGTCCATATTCCTGGTTAAAATAATCAAGTTTTTCATATTTTATTGAGTAGGAAAGGCTAATTTTGTGCTCTTTAGCTTATATTCTGAGATATATTAGATTTTGATTGGGATATGGATTTGGATAAGGATTTTGATTTAGATTTTGATTTAGATTTGACAACTTTTCAAAAGTTGTCAAATCTCAAGGCTTAGGCCTCAAGGCTTGAGCCTAAACCCTAAACCCTCAAGCCTAAACCTTGAGCCTCAAGTCATACGTTTTCAAAACCAGGCACAATAGGCATAAGTTGA
The DNA here is from genome assembly GCF_054558475.1 of Aquirufa sp. Wall-65K1. Lineage (NCBI taxonomy): Bacteria > Pseudomonadati > Bacteroidota > Cytophagia > Cytophagales > Flectobacillaceae > Aquirufa > Aquirufa sp. Wall-65K1. The sequence goes on from NZ_JBPXKD010000003.1 coordinate 432,416, forward strand.
TTAGTTGGTGCTTGAGCTAATGATTTAATTTTAATAAATAAGAGATAAAAAAAATAGACTATGGCATTAGAACAAACTTGGCGTTGGTTCGGACCGAATGATCCGGTTAGTTTATCAGACGTCCGACAAGCGGGTGCAACCGGCATTGTAAACGCACTGCATCAAATCCCAAACGGAGTAGTATGGGAGTTGGCAGATATTTTAGAGAGAAAACAAATTATTGAAAAGACGGGTTTAACGTGGTCGGTCATTGAAAGTATTCCGGTTCATGAGGATATCAAAACTCGGTCGGGCGACTTTAAAAAGTACATTGAAAATTATAAGCAGTCGATCCGAAATTTAGCAAAAGCTGGTTTGGATACTGTATGCTACAATTTCATGCCAATTTTAGATTGGACAAGAACAGACCTAGATTTTGAGTTGCCTGATGGTTCAAGAGCCTTGCGTTTTGATGCAGCAGAGTTTGCCGCGTTTGAAATGTTTTTATTGAAAAGACCAGGCGCCGAAAATCATTATATACCTGAACAGATTCAACGCGCTAAAACTTGGTTTGATCAGTCAAGTCCTAGTCAAAGAGAAAAATTAATCCGCAATGTCATAGCAGGGTTACCGGGAAGTGAAGAGAGTTTCACTTTGGTTTCCTTTCAAGAAGCATTGGATACCTATGCTCATGTGGGAGATCAGGAGTTGAGAGAGCATTTGTATGAATTTATTCGTGAAATTACTCCTGTAGCTGAAGAGTCAGGCGTCAATTTGTCTATTCACCCCGATGATCCTCCTTATCCAATTTTAGGCTTGCCCCGAGTGGTAAGTACAGAATCTGATGCCAAGCAATTATTAGCCGCGTATGAGAGTCGGAATAATGGATTATGCTTCTGTACGGGAAGTTATGGAGTTCGGGAGGATAATGATTTGGTAGGAATGGTAGAGCGAATGGGTGACCGAATCAACTTCATTCATTTACGAGCTACTCGTCGAGATGAATTTGGGAATTTCTATGAGGCCGACCATTTGGATGGAGATGTAGATATGTTTGGTGTGATGAAGGCGCTGGTTTTGGAGCAAAAAAACCGAGTGGCTCAAGGTAGAAAAGATATCAGAATGCCGTTTAGGCCAGATCATGGACATAAAATGTTGGATGATTTGCAAGTAGGTAAAAAGACCAATCCAGGTTATACGGCAATTGGAAGATTAAGAGGACTAGCCGAGCTTAGAGGATTAGAGATGGGTATTGAGGGATTTTTAAAATAAAATTCCAAAATGATGTTTTGAATTCTATTTCTAATTGCTAACTTTGCACCCCCGTTACTATGGCATTACTCTGTCCAAATGAGTTTAAGCTATTTAAGGGAATAAAAAAAGATTTAAAATTTAAACGGTAATTATTTAAAATGCCAACTATTCAGCAATTAGTGCGCAAGGGCCGTGAGCAAATGACTTGGAAATCTAAGTCACCAGCTTTGGATTCTTGTCCACAAAGAAGAGGAGTTTGTACACGTGTGTACACAACTACTCCAAAGAAACCAAACTCAGCTATGCGTAAAGTAGCTCGTGTTCGTTTAACCAACCAGAAAGAGGTGAATGCCTACATTCCAGGTGAGGGTCACAATTTGCAAGAGCACTCAATCGTATTGATTCGTGGTGGTCGTGTAAAAGACTTACCAGGTGTACGTTATCACATCATTCGTGGAGCATTGGACACAGCCGGTGTATCTGGTCGTTTACAATCTCGTTCAAAGTATGGTGCAAAGCGTCCTAAACCAGGTCAAGCAGCAGCTCCAGCTAAGAAGAAGTAATTTTTTTTAACACAAAGATCCAGTATGCCTCGGTGAAGGCAGAAGGTTGGGTCGACATTAAACATTAACACCATGAGAAAGGCGAAACCAAAAAAGCGCTATTTATTGCCAGACCCTAAATTTAGGGATGTATTAGTAACTAAGTTTGTAAACAACTTGATGTATGACGGTAAAAAATCAGTGGCATTCACTATTTTTTACGATGCTTTAGATAAGGTAGAAGAGCGTACTAAAGAGAATGGATTAGAAACTTGGAAAAAAGCATTAAACAATGTAATGCCATCTGTTGAAGTTAAGAGTCGCCGTGTTGGTGGAGCTAACTTCCAGGTTCCAACGGAAGTGCGAGCTGAACGTAAAGTTGCGTTAGGAATGAAATGGTTAATTGGATATGCAAGAAAAAGAGGTGATAAGACAATGATGGATCGCTTAGCGAATGAAATCATTGCTGCATCCAAAGGTGAGGGAGCTGCTGTGAAGAAGAAGGATGATACGCACCGTATGGCGGAAGCGAACAAAGCGTTCTCACACTTCCGTTTTTAATGAATGATTTTTTGGAAAGGCCAACCGCAAGGTTGGCCTTTTTTATTTATGCTGATTTTTATCACAAATGGAGAATTTGGCAAATCTTGATAAAATGTTTAGCTTTGAACAGTTCCCTATTTAATTCATTATTATCGTATGATTTCTAAGAAAGCAAAGTATGCTTTGAAGGCGTTAAAAGTATTGGCTCAGGCTTATGAAAAGGGGCCTTTGTTGATTTCACATATTGCTGAATCCGAGAATATCCCTAAAAAGTTTTTAGAAGCTATTTTATTGGAGCTAAGAAATCATGGTATTCTACAAAGCCAAAAAGGTAAAGGGGGAGGATATTATCTACGTATACCACCAAGTCAGGTGACCTTTGCGAAAATTATTCGAATTGTGGATGGCCCCATTGCACCTGCTCTTTGTGTATCTCTACATTTTTATGGCAAGTGTGATGACTGTGCCAATGAAGAAACCTGCAAATTGCGTTCGGTTCTAGCGAAATGGCGTGATGCTAACCTATCTGTTTTGGAAAAAACTACTTTAGAAGAGCTGATCTAGGCTATTCATATAAATGATCTAAATTCTTTTCTTTTACCTCTTCCGAATCTAGCTCTAAGAATTCTTCCCAGAATGGATTGTTTGGTACTGCGGCTTTGCAGATGATTGGCGTTTTCTTGATGGGGTGAACGAAATACAATCGTCGAGCATGTAAATTTATGCTACCATCTGGATTCGGGCGGTCGTAGCCATATTTGATATCACCTCGAATCGGGCAACCTAGCGTAGCTAATTGAACCCGTATTTGATGTGGTCTACCCGTAATAGGTTCAACTTCGATTAGGTAGTGAAGGTTAATCTTGCCTAATAATTTGTAATTCAATTCCGCTTTTTGTGCCTTGTCCTCAGGGTAATCATAAGCAGTAGTAGTATTTTTGGATTCATTTTTTAAAAGCCAATGGGTCAGCTTCCCTTTCGTAGGATCTGGCTTTCTTCTTGTTACCGCCCAATAGGTCTTTTGAATTTCTCTTTTACGAAACAGTTCCATCATACGTTCCAAAGCTTTGGAAGTACGGGCAAATACGACTAAGCCACTGACAGGGCGATCTAGGCGATGGACTGGATGTAAGAAAACCGCTCCTGGTTTTTGGTATTTTTCCTTGATATAGTCCTTCAATACATCGGTCAAAGTAAGGTCGCCCGTGCTATCTCCTTGAACTAGTATTCCCGCTCTTTTATTGACAATTAGGAGGTGATTGTCTTCGTATACAATGTGGTAGTCTTTCATTTTAATCAATCAGCAAGACTTGAATGGACTTAGTCTTGCGATGACAAAGGTAGGACAATTAATTTGTAAAATTTTTCAGAGGCAGAATAGAATGGAGCGTCCCTGAGTAAAAAGCATCCATTCTATGCCATAAGTTGTCTATTGATTCATTTTTCACATAATCAATTTGCTGATTCAATTCGATTCATTTTTCCCTTTTTTCAAGAATAAGCTCATTATTCCTATGTTGATAATGGCGAAAAGAATGAAATCTATTTGCCATTCATTTGTTTTCTGTTGTCCAAAATAAATAAGGCAACCAATAATGAAAATAAAATAGAGGATTGAAGCTACCGTCGGTGGAAATTTAAAATACAATTTTCTATTAATTGTAATTATTATAACACCTGTAATAAAATAGATGATAGATTGAGTCAGTAGTTTTTTCCAAAACAAAGGATTCAAAACATGATTCGCAATAATGACATCATTTATGTGTTTGCCAAGTATAAATAGGATGAGATAGAATGAGGCTGGCCATGGCATTTTAGGTATGTTCATCGTTTTATACCAGCTTGAGTTTTTTGCAATATTTAAAAATTACTAAACAAATATTTGTGTCCTATTTCTGAAAATTAATTTTTTGATGTCAGGTATTCGTATTTGAGCTAAGTGAAAAGGCCAGGCGAAAAAAAACCAAGTTAAATTGGTGAAAATTTTGGCTTCGACTTTTTGTTTTATTCATTATCTACGGATATGCGAATCATGGGACCAATGCGCCCTTCCTGAAAAGAATCAAAAATAATCCATTCGTTCTGGCTAGTTGGACGGAAAAAAAAGCGTCTCTTGGTGGAATATTTACCCATTGCTATTCGATCGGTTTCTCCTGTGATGACATTGGATTTATTGAAAAAATTGATGACAACCGCTATACCTTCTTTAGGAATACTTATATCATTTGTCTGAATGTTGAATTTAGTCCAGCCTTCATGGTTGGCAGAGTAGACAAGTTCACGTTTATTTAATAAAGTGGATGGAAGGGTATCCTTGCCAACAGTAAACAATAAAATCTGAAAGATATATGTTGGTGTAAATTTTTGGTCAAAATAAATAGAAATGGAGTTTAGTTTCTTTCCAATTATTTCTTCTTCATCAAAAATTATTCCTGTTTGATGAGGAGATTTTGTTAAAAACGAATAATGTCTTTTTCTGGAAGGTTTTTCAGTTTCAAAATGACTTATTTTTTTCGCAGTTATTTTGACCTCTTGCAGCAGAGCTGATTTGGTCGAATCAGAGTCTGTTTTATCATTTTCTAGATTTTGATTAGCGACCGCAGTTAAAAAGCTCGAAAAAGTAAATGACAAAAATATAATAAAATGAAGTATGTTGATTTTCATTGTCTATTAAATATTAGTATTATCAATTTGTCATTTATTATTAATCTGGGCAATTACCTTCTTCCGTTCTAATCCTAGTATCAATTTTAAATCCAAAGAAATATTTTACATCTTCAAAATAATAGACACATCTTTTAGGGTCAGGTAAATGTGAATGACCTACTCCCTGAGATCCTCCATCTAAACCACAATTTGAATAACTCCAACCAAAAAATTTCCAATCAGGTTCACATGGATTTGGAGCTTCATAACCTAAGGCAATCAATGGGATACTGACAACAGCTAAAATAACAAATAGTCTTTTATATTTTTTTACAAATAGTATTACAAAATTTCTCATTTTTTAATTCACTAAAAATTACCCCTACTCTTTTCTGGTTTTTCTGGTTTTACCAATGTTTGCAAACATGGAGTAAAGCTGCTGGAAAAATAAAAGAGAATAGTAGGGAAAGAAGTCCTACTTTAATCAAGAAGTTGATAATTTACTTTAAGGCCTGGGGGAGAACCTCTGGCAAGCTATATTTTGATATTTCGAATGATTTTTCTGAATTCTATTTTGCCATGACTACCAATCTTACGGGCAATGTTTTCTCGATGTTTTTTGGTGGTATGAAGAGAGATGTCTAGATCTTGAGCAATCTCTTGAGATGTTAGTCCTTGTTGAATCAGGGTAATAATAGCTTGTTCACGGAGAGTAAAAATCTCTTGTTGGATATTCTTTGACATGATGA
>NZ_JBPXKD010000022.1:0-323 GCF_054558475.1 Aquirufa sp. Wall-65K1
TGTACAAACCCCTTATTACTTGGACAGATTTGTAGAAATAGTTGTGTAATAATTGCTTGTTTTTTCGTTTAAATTTTGTCTAAGGTATTGATAATCTTGGTTTAAAACATCACTGGTTTCGTGTTGGTTTTTGTACAAATTTTGTTCGACACGTTTTTGGTTTGTGATGTGGATATGCTGATCCCATTTTTCGTTTGGGGTCATTTTGATTGCTTTATGGAACCTGCGGGTGTTGTACCAGATCGTGTGAGCGAATATAGTTTGTTTGGCATCATAGTATCCCGTGAACTCGTAACGGTCGATTACTTCTCGTTGAATGATGG
>NZ_JBPXKD010000004.1:0-409517 GCF_054558475.1 Aquirufa sp. Wall-65K1
CCAACACGAAACCAGTGATGTTTTAAACCAAGATTATCAATACCTTAGACAAAATTTAAACGAAAAAACAAGCAATTATTACACAACTATTTCTACAAATCTGTCCAAGTAATAAGGGGTTTGTACAATATCTACTAAACCTTACTAAATAAAATCTACTTTATTGATATTTACTACCAATATCCTTATAATCACTATCCCTTACCATTCTACATTCTACATTCTACATTCTTCATTCAAACGTTAATCCCAACAAAAATGGGAACGAAGCATGAGCGAAGCGGCAGGCGCATTTTTGACCGAGTGCGAAGGGTTTAGCTTAGCGTCAAAAATTAAAGCCGTATGCGGAGTGAGCATCGGTTCCGCAAAGCGGAATTCGTCTTAGGATTAACCGTATTTTAAACTAGGTTTTTTTGTTTCTTTTTTTCTCCAAAAAAAGAAATACCTTGACATTAGATATAAAGAAGCGTTTAATTTAAACTTTAAAAATAGAATTACAAATTCTAATTATCTATTATTCGACATGACCCTACGGAACATGTCGAACAGCCAGTTTTCGATTTTAACCTTTAAAATGGAATTACAAATTCCAATAATCTATTATTCGACATGACTCTGCGGAACATGTCGAACAGCTAATTTTTTTTCTCCAATAATAGAAATTCCTTGATAATTATTTTGCAACACTGTTGCATTGATTATTTTTCTTTTTATCTTTGCAACACTATTGCAAACTAATAACTTATGAATCGTCTAATTTATTCCGTTTTCTTTTTGAGTTTGACCTTATTGTCCTGTAAAAAAGATCCAGAAGTAGAACCTACCGATGATAATGAACTTATCACCACGGTGGATCTGGAGTTTACGAATAGTAAAAATGTCACCAAGACTTTTTCATTTCAAGATTTGGATGCTAATTCCATTACTCCTCCCGATAAGTTTGAGTCCATTGTGCTAGATGCCAATGAAAGCTACGAAATGGAGGTGAAAGTTTATGATGAATCTAAAAAAACAAAAGTTGATGTTACGGAAAAAATTAAAGAAGACGCAGAAGCTCATTTATTTGTGTTTAAAGTAACTCCGGCCTCTTTATTTTCGGTCAAAGCAAAGGATAAGGATAAAAATAATTTACCACTGGGCTTGAAAAATACAGGTAAAACTCAAGGTAAAGGTATTGGTAAGCTTCATGTAATTCTAAAACACCAGCCACCAGCCAATGGAAAACGGACAAAAACTGGTGACGAAGAAATTGGTTCTACCGATATAGACCTAGAGTTTAAACTTGAAGTTAAATAATTAGGAAAATATCTAAATGTATAAAAGGTACAAACATTTATTGCCAGTAGAGAAAATGGGATTGTTTTTTTCAATCGCCTGTGCCATTCATTGTTTGACACTTCCCATCTTTTTGTTTTTTGCCCCATACATTGCTAGTAGCTTTGCCTTTACTTCTACTTTTGAATGGATTTTGGTCTCTACCAGTTTCTTGTTAGCTTTAATACTTCTCTTTCAAGATTACAAAAGACATCGTAAGCCCTTACCCATGATTTATTTGGGTTTAGCGGTTTTGGTAAAACTGATTGAAGTTTTATGGGCTAAAAACTCCTTTGACTGGGCTTTCGGTCTGTTATTAGGGGTGTTTATTTCAATCGCTTATTGGGTAAATTATCAACATAAGGTCGCCTGTACGTGTAAAATCAAGCACCAAGCCTAGCTTTCCTATCCTTTTTTGTATCTTTACAGACTATTGATGACCTAATTATTTCAAATCTGTGAGTACATTTCAATCGGCTACTTATCAACCAGTTATCGGACTTGAAATCCATGCACAATTGCAAACGGATTCTAAAATATTTGCCCATGACGCAGTCCGCTTTGGTTGGGAGGCTAATACCTTAATATCCCCTATTAGTTTGGGTCATCCTGGCACTTTGCCATTTTTAAATAAAAAAGTAGTGGAATATGCCATTAAAATGGGAATCGCTATTGGTTCTGAAATTAATGAATGGCAATATTTTGATCGTAAAAATTATTTTTACCCAGATCTTCCAAAAGGTTATCAAATTACTCAAGATAAGACACCTATTTGTATAGGTGGGAAAATAAAAGTCAAATTAAAAACGGAGGAAAAATACATTTCTTTTCATCATATTCATTTAGAAGAAGATGCTGGGAAATCCATGCATGAAGGTGATAATCCATTTAGTTTCATTGATTACAATCGAGCAGGAACACCTCTAATAGAAATGGTTACTGACCCAACTTTGCATTCCTCTGATGAAGCCTTTGCTCTTGTCTCTGAAGTACGAAAATTAGTTCGCTATCTAGGGATTTGCGATGGAAACATGGAAGAAGGATCTTTACGCGCTGATGTCAATATTTCTTTAAGACCTATTGGTACGACTACACTGGGTACCAAAGTGGAAATCAAGAATATGAATTCCATTCGGAATATCCAACGCGCCATAGAATATGAATGCAGTCGTCAAGCGGCTATGTTAGATGCTGGCGAAACCATCATTCAGGAAACACGGACTTTTGATGCTCATACGGGAAGAACTTCTAGCATGCGTGTGAAAGAAACCATGAATGACTATCGTTATTTTCCTGAGCCAGATTTAGCACCTTTGCACATCACCCAGGATTGGATCAATGATATTAAATCGACTATGCCACTTCTCCCATGGGAGCAAGAACTGGAATTGATAGACCTATATGGCTTACCCGCTTATGATGCCCATTTTTTAGCTGATACCAAAGAAATGGCCTTGTATTTTAAAGAAGCTGCTGTTAACACCAAGGCATATAAAGCATTGTCTAATTGGTTGATGGGTCCTGTAAAATCCCATTTGAATGAAAGTTTATTGCATATCCACGAATTTGAAATAAGCCCTAAAAGTTTAGCAGAAATTGTGGACCTAGTAGAACAAGGCGTCATTACCCATAACTTAGCGGCTCATCAATTATTCCCACTTTGTATTCAAGTAAGGGATAAAAGTCCTAAACAATTGGTCGAAGAAAATGGCTGGTCTTTAGCTAGTAATAATGATGAGCTTACCAATTTTGTTCAAGAGGTCATTAAGGCCTTTCCTGATAAAGTTAAAGAATACCAAAAAGGTAAAAAGGGGTTAATTGCCCTGTTTATTGGGGAAGTAATGAAGAAATCAAAAGGAAAAGCTGACCCAAAATTAGTTAATCAATTAGTTCAGGAAGCTCTGACCCAATAATCTACAGCTATGCATCGTATATGTTTATTTGCTTTTATCTTCTTGTCCTTTGCCCTGAAGGCTCAAGAATTTACTATTCAAGTTAAGCTTAAGCAAATTGTACCTCAACGGAAAATTTATTTGGAATTTCTCAATGGTCGAGGACAAGCTGTTAAAATAGATTCGCTAAGTCCAGATCAAAATAATTCTGTCCTATTTCGTGGGAAAGTAAGAGACAATGGCGGCTTTTATTTGATAAATTGCTATGACATAGCCAATCCTCAAAAAATTATGGTGATTTTGGAGGGCAATGAGCAGGTGCAAATTGAAGCGGATGGAGTCAATATTCCTGATAAGCCAGGGACCTATAGCGTAACTGGAGAGTCCATTAATATTAAAATGATGAACCAAGTGATGGCCATTTCAAAAGGTCTAGAAAAAAAAGTCATTGCTTGGAATGCCGAAATTCAAAAAACACCAGCATCTCAAACTCGAATTCAAAAAGAATTTGAAACGGCTCAAAATCTAGCTCTAAACCAAATTAAAGCTTTAATTCCTCAGATGGGTTCTAATTTGGTGGCACTATGGACTACGAATTTCCTTCCAATCGAGTCGGAAATGCAGACTTTAGAATCGATTGCCGAAACGTTTAAAGCGGCAAGACCCAATCACCCGCAAATCAAACCGTTTTTAGAAAATATCAAGCGGCTCAAGGGTGTTCAAGTTGGCTCAGAAGCTCCTGAAATAAGTTTGCCGTCTCCTTCTGGTGAAAAACTAGCTCTCTCATCTTTACGTGGGAAATATGTCTTAATTGATTTTTGGGCAAGTTGGTGTGGCCCTTGTCGACGAGAAAATCCCAACGTGATAAAAACCTATGCCCGTTTTAAAGATAAGGGTTTTGAGATTTTTGGGGTGAGTTTAGATCAAGATAGAAGTGCATGGTTAAAGGCTATTGAAACTGATCAGCTGACTTGGAAACATGTTTCCGACCTACAGTATTGGAATTCTGTGGCAGCGCAGGCCTATCAAGTTTCTGCTATTCCTATGACATTTATGTTGGATAAAGATGGCAAAATAATGGCAAAAGGCCTTCGTGGAGCTAGTTTAGATCAGTTTTTAGAAGATTTATTTAAAGGAAAATAACATATGAAAATTGCAATCATAGGTTGTGGAAATATGGGGATGGCATTTGCCAACTCATTTATTCAATATAATTTAGTTAAGAAAGAGGACCTTTTGCTTATCGAAAAAAATAAGGAACGAGGAGATATTCTACAAGAACAAAAAGCAGGGGTTGTAGTAGATACCATATCAGATAAAATATCATTAGTTAATTTAGTCATCCTTTCTGTTAAGCCTCAAGACTATCCTTCCGTTTCGGAAGAGTTAAAACAATATTTGCGTCCGAGTCAATTGGTTCTTTCCATTATGGCAGGGATACCCATCAAAAAATTACAAGAAAGTCTATCCTATCCATTAATAATTCGTGCTATGCCTAATACTCCGGCACTATTGGGTATGGGTATGACCGCGTTTGCTTCTGCTCCTGAAGTGGGTTTATCAGATATTCGATTGGCGGAGAATTTAATCAACTCAACAGGCCGTGCCGTATTTTTAGAAGAAGAAAGTCTATTGGATGCGGTGACTGGTTTAAGTGGTAGTGGACCTGCTTATTTCTTTTATTTAATCAAAAACATGATTGATGCAGGCATAGCAATGGGCTTTGATCCTTCCATGGCATCGTTATTAGTTAAACAAACAATGTTAGGCTCTTATCATCTCATGCAAACGAGCGATAAGTCTTTGGATGAATTAATTCAAGCGGTTGCTTCTAAAGGAGGAACTACTGAAGCGGCATTAAAGGCTTTTGCTGAAAAAGAAGTAGGGTTGGGCCTTCAAAAGGGAATATTTGCGGCACGCGACAGAGCTGTGGAGTTGGCTAAATAATTTTAGCTTACATGATTTTATGAATTTAATGCTGTGATATTCATCTATAGGATGATAATTTTAAAAAATTCCGCTTTCTTTAGAGCTTAAATTTATAGTAAAGGGTACTTTTAATTTCAATTTGTTCTATGAGGGTTGTAAAGTACCACATAAAAAAACAGGATATTGATATTCAATCAGACTTGTTTTCAGGCATTTATACTATTTTATCACATACCATTGGTCCTAATCTCAGTCTAGAAGAAGCTTTGGGTGGCTCATTTTGTCGACCGGTTCCTGACGAAGTTTTTGTTTGGAGTTTCATGGTGAAAGACAAGATGGTTGGTTTCTGCTATTTTACCATCTTGACCCATGAAGATTTAGTTATAATTCGATTAACATTATCGGTAGAAAGAAATTACAGGCACATTGTAAAAATGCCTTATCATGATTTTCTTTGGGAGATGATCTTCATAAAATTGAAGAATTTATCCAAAAAAGTGGTATTCTATTCCAATCCTATAAATCCAATTATATATTCGGTTATTCGGGAGTATACCAAAAACTTTTTGCGATATGAAAATAATCTACCTTCTCAAACAGCTATTATTCATAAGATTTATGATCTTTTTGAAATAGAAAGGTTTAGTCGTGTCCGAAAGACTCCATTCAAAATGGAAGAAACTAGTTTGAATTTTGAAACCTTGCGACATAAAAATAAGTATGTCAATGATTTTTTAAACCAAAATCCTGATTACAAGCAAGGAATGGGCTTAATTACCATGGTTCCTGCTACAGTAGCCAATATGATTTATGCGGTGGTTAAAATGGCTAAAAAGCAATTCAATCCCTCGAAAGCTAAATTCAAAAAATAGGTCTTAGTTGAGTAAGTCCATGATTTCTTGAGCAGCTAAAGCTCTACTGATTTGTTCTCCATTGGGGGAGGAGTTGGGATTACTGCTAGCGAATAATTGTTCAACTAAGGCATTCATTTCCTCAGAACTCAATTTTTTTTGCTGGTAACGGATGGCAGACCTATTGGCCATGACTTGGGCTATTTTTTCATTACGGTGTTTACCTAAATCGCTAGCTTCATGTTTTACCTGTTCTAAAATCCCTTCGAGCAGGGATTGGCCGTCTTCCTCTCCTAAACCTGCGGGTATCCCCTTTACCCAATATTTAGTCCCTTCTTCTAGTGCCAATTGAAAACCTAAATAGATGAGGTCTTCTTTGATTTCCTCTAATATTAATTGGTCGGCAGGACTAATGTGTAATAATTTAGGGAAAAGTAATTGTTGAGATGCCCCATTTTTACGCTGCAAATGATCCATAAATTGGTCATATAGAATACGTTGATAAGCCCTTTTTTGATCAATCAAAATGAGACCATTTGACCAGCTTAGGGCTAAGTATTTTTGTAAAATTTGGATGACCTGAAAATTTGTGGAATTAAATGCTGTATTTTCTCTTTGGTTGGCTCTACTCTGGAGAATAGTTTCAGAAGCGTTATTTGAATGTTCAAATAAGGCTGGCTTTACCTGGGGAGCTTGTTGTTCAAATGCCTGAATATTATCTTGTAAACCCTCGTATAATTTTTTCCAGGCATCTTGTACATGTTTATGTGAATTACCCGTACTTGGGGAAAAAGTACTTGTTTTGTTTGATGAGTTTAGATTTGAAGGAACATGAGGAATGTTGAAATTGACATTGGTATCAAAATCCAAGGAAGGAATTAGGTTATGTATGCTTAACGTCTTTCTTACGGCAGCTTGAACAATGGCGTAAATCGACTTTTCGTCGTCAAATTTGATCTCCGTTTTCGTTGGATGAACGTTGATATCAATGTGACTAGGATCGATGCTTAAAAACAAAACATAGAATGGAAATGCACCTTCTGGCAATAATCTTTCATAAGCACTCATCACCGCATGGTTGAGGTAGGCATTTTTAATGAAGCGATCATTGACAAAGAAAAACTGTTCGCCCCGCGTCTTTTTGGCATGTTCTGGTTTTCCCACATAGCCTTTTATGCTGACATAGGAGGTGTCTTCCTCACAAGAGGCTAGTTGTTCTCGATAACCTTTTCCAAATAAATCGACAATTCGTTTACCGAGCTTTTCTGCGGGCAATTGATAGGTTTCTTGTTCATTTTGAACAAAGGAAAAGCGAATATTGGGATGAGCAAGGGCTACGTGTTGAAACTCATCAAGAATGTGGCGGATTTCCACAGGATTCGATTTGAGGAAATTTCTCCGTGCGGGGATATTATAGAATAAATTTTTAACCGTAATCGATGTGCCTACAGGATGCTGAATGCTTTCCTGAGTTTTTAGGCTAGAGGCCTCTATTCGAACTAAGGTCCCTAATTCGTCTTGTTCTCTTCTGGTTTTTAATTCAACCTGAGCCACTGATGCTATGGAAGCCATAGCTTCTCCTCGGAAGCCCATGGTTTTGATGCTGAATAAATCTTCAGCTTTTCTAATTTTGGAAGTCGCATGTCTTTCGAAGCACATTCGAGCATCTGTTTCTGACATACCTGTTCCATCATCGATGACCTGAATGACACCTTTGCCTGCATCTTTGATGATGAGTTGGATATAAGTTGCCTGGGCGTCAATGGCATTTTCCATGAGCTCTTTTACCACAGAAGCGGGTCTTTGTACTACTTCTCCGGCAGCAATTTGGTTTGCTATGGCATCGGGAAGTAATTGTATCAAATCACGCATGAGTTAATGTTTTGGTAAAAGGCAATTAGAATTCAAATAAAGCAAAAAAAAGGGAATGTTGCCATCCCCTTTTTTTATAAAATCAGTGTGTGAATTATTTCAATTCAACTTCAGCACCAGCTTCTTCTAAAGATTTTTTCAAACCTTCAGCTTCGTCTTTAGATACACCTTCTTTAACAGCTTTCGGTGCAGCATCAACTACATCTTTCGCTTCTTTCAAACCTAAACCAGTTAAGTCTTTCACTAATTTAACGATAGCTAATTTGTTAGGACCAGCAGCTTTCAAGATCACATCAAAAGATGTTTTCTCAGCAGGAGCATCAGCACCGTCACCAGCACCAGCAGCAGGACCTGCAACTACAACAGCACCAGCAGCAGCTGGCTCAATACCGTACTCATCCTTAAGGATAGCAGCTAATTCATTTACTTCTTTTACAGTTAAGTTCACTAATTGTTCAGCGAACGCTTTTAAATCTGCCATTTTTTGAAAATTTAATTGTTAAGAATTAATTATTTTGTGGGTCTTATGACCCGGTTAAATCTGGTAATTATTCAGGACGCTCTCCTAAAGTCTTTACGATACCAGCTAATTTCTTCTCGCCGCTTGTAAGAGCAGAGATAACGTTTTTAGCAGGCGATTGTAATAGGCCAATAACCTCTCCAATCATCTCGTTTTTCGACTTGATATTCTCAAGTGCTGTTAATTGGTCTTCACCAATATATAAACCACCTTCAATAGAAGCGCCTTTGAATGCAATTTTATCCTTTCCTGCTTCTTTGCGGAAGTCTTTGATCAATTTAGCTGGAACTTTAGCATTTTCTGGGGAGAAAATGATTCCAGACATACCTTTCAATACACCTTCGTTGAATGCAGAATAGTCATTTCCCGTTTTCTCTAATGCTTTTGCAATCAAAGTGTTTTTGAATACTTTGTATTCTAAACCTCTTGAAAAACACATTCTACGGAATTCTGTAGCTTGAGCTACTGTTAAACCGGCTGTACTTGCAATGTAGAAGTACGGAGTTACCGCGAACTTTTCGCTTAACTCATCAATAATCTGATTTTTTTCTTCTCTTGTCATGATTACAATCCAGTTACTGTCGCCTTATCAATAACAATGCCCGGAGACATAGTAGAAGATATATTGATCGATTTAACATATGTACCTTTTGCAGAAGATGGCTTCAATTTGATCAACGTATTAATCACTTCTTGCGCATTTTCAGCAATTTTGCTTGCATCAAATGAGACCTTACCAATAGAGGTATGGATGATACCAGTTTTATCAACTTTAAAGTCAATTTTACCAGCTTTCACTTCATTTACTGCTTTTCCTACTTCCAAAGTTACTGTACCAGACTTTGGATTAGGCATAAGTCCACGTGGACCTAACACACGACCCAAGCGACCTAATTTGGCCATAACCGTAGGCATTGTGATGATTACATCGATATCGGTCCAGCCTCCTTCGATTTTTGAAATATAATCATCTAATCCTACATGGTCAGCGCCGGCTGCTTTTGCTTCCTCGACTTTATCAGGAGTACATAATACGAGAACTCGTACGTCTTTTCCTGTTCCATGAGGTAGGGCAACCACACCACGAACCATTTGGTCGGCTTTGCGGGGATCTACTCCTAAGCGAACATCAATGTCCACAGAGGCGTCGAATTTTGTATAGGAAATTTCCTTCAAAATTTCAGCCGCTTTGTTAAGAGAATACTCTAACGTCGCGTCATATTTTGAAAGGGCTTCCTTTTTTTTCTTCGTAAGTTTTGCCATTACCTTTTTATTAAAATGTTAAATCCTGATTATTAAAATCAGAACGGTTTCTCTCCAGAAACAGTAATACCCATTGATCGGGCCGTTCCAGCAATCATACTCATTGCTGCTTCAATTGTAAAACAGTTTAAATCTGGCATCTTAGTCTCAGCGATTACTCGCACTTGATCCCAAGAAACTGATCCAACTTTTTTCAAGTTTGGCTGAGCCGAACCTGATTTCACCTTAGCTGCTTCTAATAATAAAATAGGTGCAGGAGGAGTTTTTACAACAAAATCAAACGATTTATCTGCGTAATAAGTAATAAGGACCGGCAATACTACGCCGTTTTTATCTTGAGTTCTCGCATTGAACTGCTTACAGAACTCCATGATATTTAATCCTTTCGAACCTAATGCAGGACCGATGGGCGGTGAAGGATTGGCTTGGCCACCTTTGCATTGAAGCTTAACGTAACCAGCTATTTCTTTTGCCATATTAAAACATCGTTTTTAAGTGAATTATTGAGGTTTATCTGCCAATAAGGGTGGAAGCTTCCTTATCTGATGCACCTCGTTTTGATCTTCCAGCGTAACAAACTTTCCAATCCATTCATTCATTTGATAATCAAACAAATAGAATGCCGCTTTTTAAACGGACTGCAAAATTAGGAGATTTATTTGATATACCAAAGCTAATTGTCAATAAATCAATTTAATATTTAAATCCATGTTTCCATTGATTGGGGAGAGCTTGTCGATTTATATATTAATATCGGATTTGCCAGCAAAGGCTAGGTGAGAAATGGATGAGTCACTATCTCCATTATTTTTGATCTAAAATTGGGTCCTAAAACAATAGACATTCGAAATGAGGAAATTAAAATTTAATTTAGGGCTAGGGTAGTTAAAAGGTGGTGTTATTAATCTTTTGAGTAAATATTAAAAAAATAGGGACAGTCCTCCTCTTGTAAATCTATCAAATATTGAAAATGCTATTAGTTGTTTGAAATTCTATTTCGATCAAATTCCAGAGGCCTATTAAAATTTGTCATTTGATAGATTTATTACTTTGAAAAATTTCAGTTCGAGTATTTTTAATGTAAAAACGCAGGGCAGAATCCGAACTCTTATGATGGAGAAAGTTACCTCGAGTAAGTATTTTTACTCGATAATGGAAACAGTAAATTAATGTTAAAATAATAAACCCCAACCTGATGGCCGGGGTTTATTGAATTATATAAAATAAGGTCTTATTTTTCTACCTGAGAATAATTTAATTCTAAAGGAGTATTTCTGCCGAAAATCTTCACCATTACAGATAATTTCTTGCTGTTTTCGTGAATCTCCTCAACAGTACCTTCAAATGTAGCAAATGGTCCGTCAATAACTCGTACTGTTTCACCTTTGATAAAGGATACAGAAGCAAAATCTTCTACAGCTGCAGATTCATCTACTTTACCTAAAATACGATTAACTTCGGATTGACTCAATGGCATTGGTTTTTTAACAACCACTTTTACCTTTTTAGTTTTTCCTCCTTCAATTTTTGTTTCCTCTACTTCTTCATTCATGGTTTGAAGGAAACCAATAACACCTGGTGTAGAAGTTAAGATGTGACTCACCTCTCCCGCCAAATCCGCTTCAATCATGATATAGCCAGGAAATAGATTTTTCTCACGAATAACCTTTTTCCCTTTTCTGATTTCATAGATTTTTTCAGTGGGAATCAATATTTGAGGAACTGCATCTGCCACGCCTTGACGTGCGATTTCGTTCTCCATATACGTTTTTACTTTTTTCTCTTGTCCTGAAATTGCTCTCAAAACATACCATTTAGTCTCTGCCATGGCTATTTTCGTGTTAAGGATCGGGTTAAGCCCTGTTAAAATGAACTATAAAATAAATCCAATCCAGATTTGAATGCCAAATCAACTAATCCTACCAAGATGGCAAAAATTAGAGAGGCCACTAAAACCAATATAGAACTTGATTGCAGTTCAGAAAATTTAGGCCAAGTAACGTGTTCTGTTACTTCTACCCAAGATTCCTTAATTAATGATGTAAAGTTGCTCATATTTTCACCGATTATTCGGCTTTAAAATTATTACATGGCACGGGCACAAGGATTCGAACCCTGACCAAAGGTTTTGGAGACCTGCATACTACCATTATACTATGCCCGTAGAGGACTGCAAATTTAGGCAAATTTTCCTAATTCGCAAACCTCAGTTTAATTATAAGTTATTACCATTGCGAATATGAGGTAGGTTCTAAGAAACGGCGAACGGTTCTTGAGTGACTATTGGCATATTTTGGGTCATTCGAAATGCGTTTCCATTCTGGATCGGCTGAAAATTTAGCCCAATTTTTATCACGCTCTGCCATGTTTTCAAAGCTTACCATATAACTTAAGCATGGTGTATTTTCTCCTGCTAACACTTCGCCAAAGAATACGCGATGTAAACCTACATTTTCAAATACCTGTAGTTCGGCGTCGTCAAACATGGCTATTTTTCTACGTAAAGCATCTTCATTATAGGATTCATAGGTTCTCCATTCGTAAATTCTACCTTCATTTTTGGTTGGTAAGGTTAAGGCTGGGTGACCCTTAAAGCCTTTGGCCAAATAAGCTGATATTTTTTCAAATAATGGTTTATCCAATCCAACCATGTCAAAGTAGGTTTTGCTGGCTTGCAAATAAGCTTCATCCTTCTCCAAGGCTGCTTTATAACCAGCGTATGATTCTAAGGAAGAAAAAGGAATTGTAACGACCAATATTGCCGGTTCTGGTTTCCCTAAATCTTTAAATACACCCACTTTAGAAACACCATATTTATTTAATGCCGGAATCAAGGCATTCGAAATGTATTTTTCAACAACACCCAAATTACCTCTGAATTTCATTTGGTAGGTTCTTATTTCATAGTATTCTTGGCTGATAGCTAGATGACTTAATAAGATTAGTGATAATAATGTAAGGATCTTTTTCATAGAATAATTTATTTCAAGGTTCATTCGTTTGAGATTTGTCAACTTTCAAAAAGTTGACAAATCTAAGAGAAATTCTATATTTTAGGCAAAAAAAAAGAGCGGGATAAACCGCTCTTTTTCTATATCTAATAAAATATTAGTCTAAGATTTCAGTTACCTGACCAGCACCTACTGTACGACCTCCTTCACGAATCGCGAAACGAAGACCTTTGTCCATAGCTACAGGGTTCAATAATGTAACTTCAATTGTCAAGTTATCACCTGGCATACACATCTCCACACCAGCTGGCAACATGATTTCTCCTGTTACGTCTGTTGTACGGAAATAGAACTGTGGACGATACTTGTTGAAGAATGGAGTGTGACGACCACCTTCCTCTTTTGACAAGATATAAACCTCAGCTTTGAATTTAGTGTGAGGCTTAACTGAACCTGGCTTACAGATAACCATACCACGACGGATATCAGTTTTCTCAATACCACGTAACAATAAACCTACGTTATCTCCAGCTTCTCCACGATCCAAAATCTTACGGAACATCTCAACACCAGTTACAACTGATTTTAAGTTTTCAGCTCCCATACCTAAGATATCTACACCTTCACCTGAGTTGATAACACCTGTCTCGATACGACCTGTTGCTACAGTACCACGACCTGTGATCGAGAATACGTCTTCAACTGGCATCAAGAATGGCTTATCTACGTCACGCTTAGGAAGTGGAATCCAGCTATCTACTGCATCCATTAATGCGTCAATAGTTGCAACCCACTTAGCATCTCCATTCAAACCACCCAAAGCAGAACCTTGGATTACTGGAATGTTATCGCCATCGAATTCATAGAATGAAAGAAGCTCGCGAATCTCCATTTCTACTAATTCTAATAATTCTGGATCATCCACCATATCCACTTTGTTCATGAAAACAACCAATTGAGGTACACCAACTTGGCGTGCCAACAAGATGTGCTCACGAGTTTGTGGCATTGGTCCGTCAGTAGCAGCTACTACTAGGATAGCACCGTCCATTTGGGCAGCACCTGTAACCATGTTTTTCACGTAGTCAGCGTGACCTGGACAGTCAACGTGAGCATAGTGACGGTTAGCTGTTGAATACTCAACGTGAGCAGTGTTGATTGTGATACCACGCTCTTTCTCTTCTGGAGCAGAGTCAATGGAAGAGAAATCTTTCTTCTCAGCTAGACCTTTTTCAGAAAGAACTTTTGTGATAGCAGCAGTCAAGGTAGTTTTACCGTGGTCAACGTGGCCAATAGTACCAATGTTTACGTGGGGTTTACTTCGGTCAAAATTCTCTTTTGCCATGATTATTTAGTTCTTAATTTAGTTATAAAAAGTTTCAAAATGTGCTAATCGAAGCTACTCTTGCGAGTAATTTTGGTATTTTAGAGCCTTTGAGCAGGATTGAACTGCCGACCTCTTCCTTACCAAGGAAGTGCTCTACCACTGAGCTACAAAGGCCTTTACCCTAGGGCCAATAGTAGGTCTTCTGGGCCCTACCAATGTAAAAATCGCCTATGAGTTTCCTCACAGTACGATGTTTATTGAGCGGGAGACGGGGCTCGAACCCGCCACCTATAGCTTGGAAGGCTATCGCTCTACCAAATGAGCTACTCCCGCTGATACTTTCAACACAAAAATTTGGTACTTTTCTGTGTGCGAATGGTGGGGACAGATGGATTCGAACCACCGTAGGCATTCGCCAGCAGATTTACAGTCTGCCCCATTTGGCCGCTCTGGTATATCCCCCTCTTTCTTATTTCAGTGAAACGTTTTACTGAAATAGTTCGCAAAAGTAGCTCAAATTTTGGTATCCACAAACACCTTGGTCAAAAATTTCTAAATTAATTTTATAATAATCTTAAACCAAAGCTAAATGCCTGCACATCTGGTCCTTTTCCCTTCTCAAATAACGGACTTAAATCATAAGAGAAAAATAAATCAGGGAAATGTTTCAAAGCAAATTCCGCTCGCACACCATATCTAATTTGATTAACAAATAAATTGGAGGTCGATTTATATAAATTGTCTGTTTTATCTTCCAAAGCTTTCGTATAACTATCTAGTCGGTATGAAACATATCCCCCCAAACCAATCATTTGAACCGAAGATTCTTTTGAATAGGTCCAATGTGGTATAATTGGTAATGTCAAATAACTAACCGTCATTTTGTTCTTGGAAAGAACGGTTTCGCCCCCATTGGCATTGAGAATAGGTTGAAAAATAATGGCATCATTCCCTTTTTGAATAATTCGATTATGATCAAACATGAAGTTGTACCAATCAAATTGCAAGCCATAACCTAGGTTGAATCTCGATTTTTTGCCACCACCCATTCGAATAGTTCGAGCAATTTCAATCCCTGCATACCTAGATCCTAAGGGTTTCAAAGCAAAATCCGTGGATAAAAGTGGTGCTGGAAATTGGGCAATACTGACTGCGGGTAAATTCCCTGAAGTTCCATTTAATCCCAAATAAAGATTTAAACCTTTTCTTTGATAAAAATTTCGATCTTTTGCTTGAATTTTAGTGGAATCCTTTCCCCAAATTACCCGGGTAACTTCATCACCCTCTTTTACCTGAACTCCATTCCAACCAACATGCACCTCCTCGTTGCCTTCTTTCACATGTATCCCGTTTATCCCCACGTTCACCTGTTTATTGTTGTTTCCTGGGGAACTGGCTCTTATGGTTTTAGTGGTGCTTAGTTCTTGGGTGCCATTAAATCCATTTTGATGTAATTTGATATTAACATTCCTTCCTCCAATGGTAACGACAATGGATGTGTCTTTGTCACTGTCAGCTTGTACCGCCTTACGAATACTTTGCCACAAACTATCTTCTAATACAATTCCATTTTTTGCAAATATTGCTTGCAATTCTTCCTTCAAGGATTTTTTTGAATTACTTGGATTTCCAATAATTTCTTGATTCCGCTTGTCTATCTTTAATAATAAGGAATCTTGCGTAGGTTTGGCCAATAAGCCTGTGCTGAATAGGATAAATCCTAAGATGAATAGATTTTTCATATACTTAAAATTGAAATGTTCTTTGTACTACTTGTTCGGTTTTGATATACGTATTCGCCACTTGGTGAATACTGTTTTCTAGTTTGGGGTCTCCCTGTTTTAACGTTTGCCAATCTACAGGTTCTCCATCGATAGCCTGTCTTAATTGTTTCACGACACGAGCAAACAAGGAATTTCTTTTTTTGCTAGGCTCCGGAACATAGCTATTTACTTTTTCTTGGTTGTTCGCTTGGCTAGGTTGAATGTCAATTAGTAATTCGACACTTTCTTCTTTCGCCAATAAAGCGGGATTTTCTTTTTCTGTACTTCTATTATCGGCTAAAATAATAGGGTTTGAATTGGGTTTATTTTCTTCAATGAATGGGCTAGACTTCAACTCCTCTGGTATTTCTTTCGAAACCGCTGAATGAATTTCACCTGGACTTATAGCTGTAGCATGCTTTGGATTTTCGACAGTTACTATTTGAATATTATCTTCCAAATTGCCTGTTGTAGCTAACTCATTTCTTGGCACTTGAATCTTGCTTGTCAATTTACTGGATACTTTTTCTCCCACTACCGGTGTATCTGTATTGGATAACTGCCACCAAGTTAATCCAAAGGAAATCAACAGAACTGCGGCCCATGACCATTGCCTACGATGAATGATAAAAGGGTATGCCTTTTTGTTTTTTTCATCAAGCTTCTTCTTCATTTGTTCCCATATAGCACCTGGCACTACCTCTTCATGAGAGTCTAGTTTTTCTCTCCAGTTTTTCTCAATGGAATCCCAATTGTCAACAGTCGATTTTTTCATGCTTGTAATTCCTTTAATTTACTCTGTAAAATTTGTCGGGCTCTTGAGAGCTGCGACTTGGATGTACCTTCTGATATTTGTAACATGTCCCCAATCTCAACATGTGAATAGCCTTCAATGGCATATAAATTAAATATCGTCCGGTAGCCTGGCGGTAATTCTAAAATCAAATTTTGAATTTCCTCCACTCCTAAATGCATTAGTGCATCTTCTGGATGTGCCACATCATAGGTTTCATCAATGTCCTGATCATAGCGATTAGCCGTTTTCCGAATCTTCATCAATGATTCATTCACCATGATTTTTCGAATCCAACCCTCAAAACTTCCTTGGCCCTGGAAGTTGTCTATTTTACTAAAGACCTTCATGAAACCTTCCATTAATGCATCTTCCGCATCTGGACCTACACCTAGATAGCGCTTACACACGGCCATCATCTTACCAGCATTGATTTGGTAGACAATTTGCTGAGCTCTCCGATCTTGTTTTTGGCAAGCTTGGATTAACTCTTGTTCGCTCTTGAAGGGTAGTAAAGTTTTACTCAATGATTATAGAACTTATTTGAACGTAAAGATGTGCATTAAACATAAATGGTTGCATGGGTTTGAAAAGATTTTCAAAATTCCTTTCTTTACGCAGATTTAACATGTATGCCAAACTCAGCACCCATTGGGATTTTTGATAGTGGAATTGGAGGCTTAACCCTTGCTCATGCCATTACAGAACTTATTCCTCAAGAACCTATTATTTATTTTGGGGATACCGCCCACTTACCTTATGGAGACAAATCGGCTACCGCTATCCAAGCCTATTCAGTTAAGATTTGTAATTTATTGCTAGAAAAAAACTGCAAATTAATTTTAATCGCTTGTAATTCAGCTTCTGCCGCAGCCTATGATTTAGTGAAAACCTATGTGGGCACGAAAGCGATTGTGGTAAATGTAATTGATCCAGTTATTCAGTATTTGGATCAACAATGGGCGGGTAAAACTCTTGGTCTGATTGGTACGAAGCAAACTGTCAATTCAGGAATTTATGCACGAAAGGCTGAAGCTTTGGGTAAAGACATCCATATTCAATCACTTGCGACTCCATTATTAGCTCCTATGATTGAGGAGGGCTTTTTTAATAATACCATTTCTGAGCAGATTATTAGGGAATATTTGGAACAAGACGTGCTAAAAAACATTGATGGTTTAATCTTAGCCTGTACCCATTACCCCTTAATCAAGTCTCAAATTGACCAATTTTATCAAGGCCGAATTCCAGTCATTGATACTTCTCAAATTGTAGCTCAAGAAATTAAACGTATACTGGATCAACAAGATTTGTCGATTCAAGCAGGTGAAACAGGTTCTAGGCAATTTTTTGTGTCTGATTACACGGATTCTTTTGAAAAGTCTACGCAGATATTCTTTGGGGAGGCCATTAAGCTGACCCAATATCCTATCTGGGATTAATTATTGACCCAAGATTTGACTTACCTTTTGTTTGATTCTCCACTTTGCTATTCTTTCTTGTTGTTCCTTTTTACTTTGACGGAACCATAAAAAAGCGATAGCTCCTACTAATAAATAGGGAGCAGATAATAAATATAAAATTCCGGTATTTAAACCTGTCGCAATATTAGTTCGTCCATTTGAAATGCTACTTTCTACAGTGGTACGGCACATGGCACATTGAGCTAAACCATCGAATTGACTTAGCAAGAAAAATAAAAAGAATACAAGTATTAACTTTTTAGACATAATAAGGGGCAATTAATAAGTAAACCAAAACACCTGTTACACTTACATACAACCAAATAGGATAGGCCCATTTCACTAATTTCTTATGGGAATCAATTTGATCTGTTAAGGCATAAAATATGGCCTTCAATACCAATCGAACAACACCGATAGAAAGTAAAATATGAGAAAATAATAGAATATAATAGGTTGGTCTTAACCATCCTGAACCACCAAATTTGGTAGGCTCATTGGAAATATGATAGCTAACATACGAGACTAAGAAAAGGCTTCCTAGAATGAATGCCACACCCATCAATTTACGGTGCAAATCTATATTTTTATTTTTGATAGCAATAAAACCTAAAACTAATATGATGGAGCATGTGGCATTTAAAACGCCATTAATATGGGGAAGGATTTTTGTCCAAGTACCTAAAGGAAGTTTGGTTTGAATCGCATTTAATAAAGCTACTGCTATGGGAATAACCAAAGATAAGATGTTAACTATTTGGTTATTTTTCGGTGTATTTTCAATCTTATATGCTGCCATATTATTTTTCACTTTCGTAAATACTTTTTAATACTTTAATTTCCATCATCAAGCGATCTACGTCTTTTTTATCAGTACCATTGTAGAAACCTCTGATGTGTTTTTCTTTATCTATTAATATTAACCTTTCAGAGTGGATAAATGTTTCATCTGGATTTTTAATTGCCTGGTCATATTCAGATGCATCTGCAAGGGGTACATGAAATCCTTTAAGTGCTAAGGGATAAATCGTTTTCTTATCTCCTGTCAAAAAATACCATTTACCGGCTTTGGCATCAAATCGTTTGGCATAGGCAGCCAATTTTTCTGGTGTATCATATTTCGGGTCCACCGAAATGGATAATAATTTAATATCAGAATCTTGACTAAATGTATCTTGAAGTCTACTAACCTGTGAGGTGATTTTTGGACAAATAGTTGAACAACGAGTGAAGAAAAAGCTCGCGACGTAAATTTGATTGTCCAAAACTTTAGATGAAAATGGAGCTCCTTTTTGATCTACTAACTGAAATGGGGGAATACGGAAAAATACAGTATCCATGTCAGATTCATTCCAACGAGGATTGACCCTTTTTTCCATTTTGACTTCTCCAGTGGTGGAGTCAATTTCTGGAATGTACCTAGGTAATTGAAAATGATTATTGCCAAATTCGTGCAGGCCTAAATATATTAAGACAGGCACTATTAAAATGGTTAATAAAATGCCTGTCTTTTTAGTCATGCGCCAATAAGAGTTTAAGATCTACTAATACAAATGACCACCTTCGTAGATCAATGCGATTAGTAACCATACAACGAAAATAGTAGGTACTAAAACAGCCCAGATAAGGGTTTTAACTTCATGCTTTAAGTGCATAAACTCACCTACTATATAAAAAGCTTTAACGATGGTCATGCCAGAGAAAATGGCTACACGTAATGTATTAGCCGGTAATGTAAAGGCAATAACGAACTCGATTGCTGTTAGAATTAAAAGAATCCAAAAAGTTTTCCAAATCGCAGCAGTTTGTGGAGCTGGAATTTCTTTTTCTGAGGTTTCGTGTGCAGTAACGTGCGAAGCCATATGATTGGTGAATTAAATATTAAACAAGATAAAAGAAGGTAAATACGAATACCCAAACAAGGTCTACAAAGTGCCAGTATAAACCTACTTTTTCAACCATTTCATAATGACCTCTACGCTCATAAACTCCTGTAGCGGCATTAAAGAAAATTAATATGTTAAGGATTACTCCTGAAAATACGTGTGTTCCGTGGAAACCTGTAATGAAAAAGAATAAGTCAGCAAAGGCAGGAGGGCCATATGGGTTACGAACTAGATTAGCTCCTTCTATAGGTGTCATTACTCCATCTACCAGTTGTTTTGCTGCTAAAGATAAATCCTCTGGGCCATGAATGAAGTGACTCCACTCCCAAGCTTGAGAACCTAAGAAGGTGAAACCTCCTACAATAGTCCAAAGCATCCACTTTTCTACATCTTTACGATCTCCACGATGACCAGCTTCAACAGCTAATACCATAGTAACGGAAGATGCAATCAAAATGAAGGTCATGATTCCTACGAATACCAAGGGTAATGCAATGCCATGTAAAAATGGTACTGCTTCAAACACTTTTTCTGGGATTGGCCAGTGTTGTGTTGAAAAGTAGAAATCACTTGGACTTCCTTCCCAAGCTGGCTGACTGAAACGAATCATTCCATAAGTCACCAAAAGTGCCGAGAATGTAAAGGTGTCAGAAAGTAGGAAAAACCACATCATTAGTTTTCCATAACTAGCTTTAAGAGGTTCAGAACCACCTGTCCAGGTTAAATTTTCAGGAACAGAAGGGGCAGCGTGTGCAACTGACATGAGGTAATAGCTTAATTGTTAAACACTAAAAATAAAAATAAATATATCCACAAGGCATCTAAAAAGTGCCAGTAGGTGGAACAAATTTTAATTTGAGTTAGGGCCTTGGCATTGATTTTCATTCGGAATGCAGCTACTAGGGCTACTATCAAAACAATTAATCCTGAGATTAAGTGTAGACCATGAAGACCTGATAATACATAAACAAAGGACCCTGATGGATTACCCACGAAATAAACGTTCATTT
Organism: Aquirufa sp. Wall-65K1; assembly: GCF_054558475.1. Classification (NCBI taxonomy): domain Bacteria; kingdom Pseudomonadati; phylum Bacteroidota; class Cytophagia; order Cytophagales; family Flectobacillaceae; genus Aquirufa; species Aquirufa sp. Wall-65K1. Next base: position 20,835 of record NZ_JBPXKD010000004.1, read on the forward strand.
CGACCAATTGTATCCATCCGAAATATTGTAATACTAAAAACAATAATCCGAGCACAAAAGTAATAGAAATACTTATTCTTAACGCATTAAATTGGTCTTTTTTTGCTGCCAATAATGCAAAATGCATAGAAGCACTACTTAGGAGTAATACGACTGTGCTTATCCAAAATAAATTAGGCAGCTGAAACTCGACCCAGTTACCCTCTGCTTTACGCACTAGGTAAGCACTCGTGAAGGCCGCAAAGAGCATGATAATAGATACAATAAACAACCACATCGTGAATATTTTTGGGTTCACCGAACGTGTTGCTTTTACTTCTATAGAATTGGTTTCTGCGTTCATGATATTAAATTTTATCAAATAAAAAGGCAATTTGTACTATGAGTAAATAGAAAAAAGATCCAAACATCATCCATTTTGCGGCTTTATCGGTAGGACGCATCATTAAATAAAAAGTTTGGCAAAGGAATAAGGAACCAGCTATTACCGCAATAATCGCCGATTGAATTCCTGTCATGTGCAATAAATAAGGCACAAGGCCCAGAGGTACTAAAAAGATCGTATAAATCATGATGGTGAAAGCCGTTTTCATGTCTTTCTTTCCATCATTAGGTAGCATTTTGAATCCGGCTTTTTTATAATCTGCATCTGCCACCCAGGCGATAGCCCAGAAGTGTGGGAATTGCCAGAAAAATTGTATGGCAAATAATATACCAGGTTCCCAACCAAATTCATTGGTGGCTGCAAGCCATCCTATCATCGGAGGAAAGGCTCCAGGAATAGCTCCAACAAATACTGAAATAGGCCCAACTCGCTTTAAAGGAGTGTATACAAATCCATATAAAATATACGATATGAAACCTATAACAGCGGCTTTCCAGGATAAATACCCTAGCAATCCCAAGGAAATGATTAATATAATTATGCCATAAATTTTGGCTTGCTGTGGACGTAGGACTTCGGTAGGCAATGGTCTTTTTGCGGTCCTTTTCATTAATTTATCATAATCAATTTCTTTTAATTGATTTACAATATTGGCTGCTCCTGTGAGTAAGTAACCTGCTAATGAAATGAGTATGATATGAAAAGTTGTATGTTCAATCGGTGCCAATAAATAGCCAAATGTACCAGAGAAAGCTACCGTAATGGATAGTCTGGATTTCAGTAAAGCTATATATGGTTTTATGCTTGACATTTTATGCTTTTAAACTCGTTTTAATCCAAGTGTTCATGTGTAATCCTAAAATGACGAGTGAAATGGTTAAATGTATAGCTTGACTACCTAAAGGTAAACTGACATAGGCCATTAAAACTCCTGTTAGTAAGGATATACTAAGAAAAACTAATAAGTAGGTACTATAGTTTTTTATTGAACTAAAATTTGATTTTTTTATTTTGTACCACAGTATTAAGTGACCAATTACTAATACCCAAGAAAATGTTCTATGGATGATGTAAATGATGCCTAAGTGGCTAACCCATTCCGATTTAGCATTTTCTCCCCATTGAACAATTACATGGTCCATCTCCTCTCTAACCTGTGTCCCTAATACAATTTGTATTACACAGATAAATAAATTGATTAGCATCCAAGTACGGATAGTCGGACTCACTTCAATTCTGCTTTGTTTTACTTGTAAGGCTTTTAAAAGCAAAAAGAGTACTCCTATGCTCAATAACATGTGTAAGGTCACTACACCAGGTAATAGAAATGAATCAACCACATATTTCCCCAAAACAGCGTTGCCCAAAACGAGTAATAAAGCTAGGAAAGATAAAATGAATTCTTTCTTTCCTGTTTTATAAGCTAATATGGTTGTTATTAATACAAATAAACCTGTTAAAGCACCAATGAGGCGATTGATGTATTCAATCCAAGTTTTTATTGGATTGAATAAGACTTCACCGTGTAATTTTTCTTTGTAGGTGATTTCGTAATGAAGCGGTAATTCGGATTCTTTTGTTGGAGGAATGAATCTTCCAAAACATTTTGGCCAATCCGGACATCCCATGCCAGATCCAGTACTTCGAACGATTCCTCCTGCTAATATGAGTAGGTAGATACAGAGCAAAGTAACAAAGCCAAATTTATGGAATGTCATGGTTATAGGGAGAAAAAAAAAGATGCATCCAAATGAGATTCATTTCGATGCATCTTTTAGGTTATTGGTTTTTATCGGTTGTAACTCTCGTTCTGAGCCGCTAATAAACTTTCAATTTCCTTTTCTTTTGCAATCTCATCATTCTCTTCAGGTAGATTTGATTCTGGAGTTGCAGAGTGAGGGATCGTTTGAGGGATGAAATCCGCCTCAGAACCTGGTTTACTGTAGTCGTAAGGCCAACGATAAACTGCAGGAATTTCTCCTTCCCAGTTTCCGTGTCCAGGTACAATTGGCGTAGTCCATTCTAAGGTATTTGACTTCCAAGGATTTTGTGTTGCACGCTTTCCTTTAAAAATAGAATAGAAGAAGTTGATAAAGAAAATAGCTTGAGCCGTAAAAGTAATAATAGCGGCAAAAGATATGAATGCATTTAAATCTGTGAAAGCTGCTTGACTATCATTTCCTAAAGCGGTGAATGAATAGTAACGTCTTGGGAAACCAGCAATACCTGTGTAGTGCATTGGGAAAAATACAGAGTATACACCCACAAAAGTGAACCAGAAGTGAATATATCCTGCTGTTTTATTCATCATGCGACCAAACATTTTAGGGAACCAGTGGTATACCCCAGCCATTAAGCCAAAGAATGATGCAGCACCCATTACCAAGTGGAAGTGAGCCACTACAAAATACGTATCGTGTAAGTTGATATCTAAAGCAGAGTTTCCTAAAATGATACCTGTAACACCACCTGAAATAAACAAGGATACAAGACCAATTGAGAATAACATGGCTGGTGTAAATACGATATTACCTTTCCATAGGGTGGTAATGTAGTTAAATCCTTTCACCGCTGATGGTACAGCAATAATTAAGGTTAAGAACATAAATACCGATCCTAAGAATGGATTCATACCAGTAACGAACATGTGGTGAGCCCACACAATAAAGGCTAGTACAGTAATACCCATCATTGAACCAATCATAGCACGGTAACCGAAAATAGGCTTACGAGCATTGGTTGCGATAACTTCTGAAGTCATACCTAATGCAGGTAATAATACGATATATACCTCAGGGTGCCCTAGGAACCAGAATAAGTGTTGGTACAAGATTGGGCTACCTCCCATATTTGGAAGCGCTTGACCTTGAATATAGATTTCTGATAAGTAGAATGAAGTTCCAAAGCTACGGTCAAAAATCAACAATAATGCAGCAGATAACAATACAGGGAAAGATAATAAACCTAACACCGCTGTAAAGAAGAATGACCAAATGGTTAATGGCATTTTAGTAAATGTCATACCACGAGTTCTCAAGTTAATAATAGTACAGATGTAGTTAATACCACCCATCAATTGAGATACAATGAAGAGAGCCATACTAGTAAGCCATAGCGTCATACCTAATCCTGAACCAGGCATGGCTTGAGGTAAGGCACTTAATGGTGGATAAATTACCCATCCACCCGATGCTGGACCTGTTTCAATGAACAAAGAAGAGAACATGATTACGGATGACAAGAAAAAGAACCAATATGATAACATATTGATAAATCCAGATGCCATATCACGGGCTCCAATTTGTAAAGGAATCAAGAAGTTAGAGAAAGTTCCTGAAAGACCAGCAGTCAATACAAAGAATACCATGATGGTACCGTGCATGGTTACCAAGGCTAAATAAAATTCTTTGTCTAATTTACCAGACTCGTCAATCCACTCACCTAATACAGGTCTTAACCACTCTAAACTCATATCTGGGAAACCTAATTGCAAGCGGAATATGATGGATAATGCTCCCCCGATGAAAGCCCATAGGATACCAGAAATTAAATATTGTTTTGCAATCGTCTTATGATCTTCTGAAAAGATGTACTTACGGATAAAACCAAGTTCATGATGTTCATGCTCGTGATCATGACCATGATCGTGTCCATGAGCGATAACTTCTTCAGTAGTTGATACGGCTGTTGACATAGGTATTATTTTTTCTAATTGCTTTCTAATTATTTGACACTTACAGCTTCACTAGCAGTACTATCCGTGGCAATCGGTTCTGCTGGAATATATTTACTTGCCTTCGCTTTTAGATTCTCTGGTACCTTAGATAAGTACGCAGGATTCATGGTTAAGAATGGTTTTTGTTCTGATACCCATTTTTTATAATCTTCTGGCTCATCTACGAATACAGTAATAGCCATTCCAAAGTGACCACGACCACAAATTTCTGTACAGTTTAATTTAAAGTTGAAATCACTCTTACCTAATTTGGCACGCATCTCATCCGTAGAGATGGTTGGAGTAAACCAGAACTTAGTAGGCATACCAGGAACGGCATCCATTTTTACACGGTGGAAAGGAAGATATACCGAGTGTAATACATCCTGAGCTCTGATTTTTAACAATACAGGTACGCCTTTTGGAAGGTGTAATTCACTTGCTGTAAAATCGTCAAACGTGTTTTTATCGGTAAAATCTAAACCTAAACTGTTGGTTTCGTCAATTAATTTGTAGTTAATGTTTCCTAATTGACTATCATCATTACCAGCATATCTAACATACCAGCCAAATTGATGTCCCGTTAATTCGATAACAACCGCATTGCTTGGCGCTTGAGAAGTAATATCTCTCCAAGTTCTCCAACCTGTGAAAACCAAGATGGCCATTACAATCGCTGGAATGATTGTCCAGATGATTTCAAGCTTGTGATTAACTGGATAGAAGGTAGCTTTTCTGTTTTTATTGTTGCGATACTGGAACGCAAAAAAGAACAATAACGAGTTCGTTATGAAAAAGGCAAATGTTACTACTGCCATTGAAATCCAAAACATGGAGTCTGTTTTTACTCCGTGAGCAGAAGCTGCTTCTGGAAGGAAATCAGGTTGCGAATGCAAGAAAGACCATACCCCAGCAATAGTTCCAAACAGCCAGAATAATAAGAATCCAACAGCATTGGTATTATTATGTGAATCTAGAGCAGAATCTGACTCATTTTCACCACTAAGATTTTTGTTTAGCTTCAAACTTTTGCTGATTACAGTAATCGCTAAGATGAAGAATACAACGGATAAAAGACCAACTAGGTAATTCATATGTTTTATTTGTTAGGATCTTACTTAAAATATTAAATATCGTGGTGAACTGCTTCTGGTAAGAATGGGTGGTTTTTAGCTATTAATGAAGCTTTTGTTAATTCATCAGTGATGATGTAAATAAAAGCAGAAGCAAAAATAGTAACCATTCCAAACTCGACTAAACCGTATCCTGCATGGCCCCCTAAAACACCCGGCATAATCATTTGATAGAAATCAATATAATGTCCAACAATGATAAAGAATGCCGCAATTTTTAAGAATATACGAGTTCTTTTCGCGTCACGTGTCATAAGAACTAGGAAAGGGAAGAAGAAGTTTAAGAAAACCATCAAAATTTCTGAAGTTTTATAAATTTTGTTGTGTCCTTCCCAACGCTCTAAGAAATAAATGATCTCTTCAGGCATATTGGCATAGTAAATCAATAAGAATTGCTCAAACCAAACATATGTCCAGAAGATAGAAAATGCGAACATTAACTTTCCTAAATCATGTAAGTGATTCTCGTTAACATAAGCCATATAGCCTTTATCTTTTAATAAAAGGATGGTTAAAGTAATTACTGCCAATCCTGTAACGTGCCAAGATGAGAACATATACCAACCAAACATGGTAGAGAACCAGTGAGTATCGATGGACATTACCCAATCCCAAGCAAACATTGAACTAGAGGCTCCAAATACTACTATGAAGGCCGTAGATATGCGCACTAATTGGGTGAATAGATCTGTGCCACCAATTAAATCTTCTTCTAAAGATTTTTTACGTAGTACTGTCCATAAACCAATCCATAGTGCAAAAAATCCAACTAGACGAACGATGAAGAAAGTCTTGTTCAAGTAACCTGCCTTTCCTGCAATGATTTTATCATAATTTTCACTTCCTACTTCTGTTACACCATGGTGCATCCAGTGGAAAATAGCGTCTCCTTTGAAGAAGAATACGGCCAATAAAATAGGTAGGGTGATGTATAAAAATTTAGGGAATGCTTCTGGCACACGTTTCATCACTGAAGACCAACCTGATTTGGTTAGGTATTGCAATGAAACGAAGAACATACCAATAACGGCTATACCAGTAAAGAAAACGGCATTTAACCATACGTTGGCCCAAATACGGTTGGTCCAATCATAATGTTCTTCTGCAGCAGGTTGGTGGGAAACCGCTCCGCCTGAAAGGTGTTCTGAGGCAGCTTCATGTCCTGCTTTTACAGCATCATGACCTGCATTGGCAACTTCGTGGCCACCAGCCTCACCTTTGGATAAAAGATATATTCCAAGCACTAAAGCTACTACTCCGGCAATGAAAGCATAAATAACTCTTTTTTTGCCTTCAGAAGTGAATTCAAAATGCTCTTCAACGTTTGCTGGGGAAAAATGTGAGTGTCCCGCCATTTTATCTGGTATTTTAATTTTTAATAATTGAACTATTGTTTTTGTAATTCATGTACATAAAGTACAATTTTCCAACGATTGGCTGAGGTGATTTGTGAGCCATGAGGCCACATTCTTCCTTTACCATGTGTAATCACGTGGTAGATATGACCATCGTTCAAGGTTTTTAATGCGTCGCTTGAGTATACTGGTACTCCTTTGTACATTTTAGCAACCAAACCATCTCCTTTACCTGTTTCACCGTGGCAGTGCTGGCAATATCTTTCGTATTGTAATTTACCTGCCTCAATATTTTCAGGTGTTGCAGCTAAAGGATTTTTCAAAGCTGCAGCTGAATAGGTAATGCTATCGTTTGGAATAGTTCTTGAAATCAAATCTTGATGTAATAATTCTTTTTGTAAGGAATCATTTCCGGTGAATTTGCTTCTTGCAATCGTACCTGCAACAGGTTGACGCATATTCATGCCGTATGGATTGATTGTATTGGTATCGCCATCAGTTTGAGTCATTGGCTCATAAGCAACGGAATGGTACATGTTTGGAGCAAATTCTGTTCCTGTATCATTGTGGTCGTCACTACAAGAGGACAATAAGCCTAAGGCTAAACCAGCAAATAAAACGAATTGGTATCTTGGATTCAACATTTTGTTATGCTTCTTCGTGAACAATTGTTCTTGGTTAATTATTTAACATTTACTTCAATCGCACCTGAATCTTTCAAGGCTTTCTTGATATCGTCGGCACTTACTTTTTTGTTTTTGTCAACATTGATTGCCATAACAAATTTATCGTCCGTGATTCTAAGATCAAGTAGGTCAGGTTGGTTACCAGGATAAAGGTTATTGGAAATACAAAAGGTTGTTACCAATCCAAATGCGGTAAACAATACTGTACCTTCAAAGCTTACTGGAATCCAGTTTGGTAAGGCAAAAAAGTCTTTACCTCCAATGATCATAGGCCAATCAAAAACCATTGTATAGCTGATCAATGAAAGGGCACATGTTAATCCTAGTACGCCAAATAAGAAGGCTGCAATAGGAAGGCGTGTACGCTCATGCCCAACAGCACGATCCAGTCCGTGAATAGGAAATGGAGTGAATACGTCTTCAATTTTGATGCCTTTGGATTTTACCTCGCTAACTGCGTGCAATACCTCATCTTCATCATCGTATACACCTAAAATGTAGTTAGTTGTCGAACTCATATCGTTTTAATTTCGAATTGCTAATAATTTATTCTTCGGTTTTTTTCGTTGCTTTTTTCTTTTCTGGAAAATTGCTAGACACACCTTTCATTACTGATTTTACCTCAGCCATATTTACAACTGGTAAATATTTAGCAAATAAGAAGAATAGTGTAAAGAATAAACCGAAAGAGAAAATGTAATCTCCAATATCATACATGGTAGGAGAGAACATAGCCCATGATGAAGGCAAGTAATCTCTGTGCAAGGATGTTACGATAATTACAAAACGCTCGAACCACATACCTACGTTTACAACGATAGATAAGAAGAAGCTCACCATTAAGTTGGTACGGATGGCTTTTGACCAGAATAATTGCGGAGAGATAACGTTACATGTCATCATCATCCAATATGCCCACCAGTATGGACCTGTTGCACGGTTAATGAAAGCATAACTTTCATATTCTACCCCAGAGTACCAAGCTATGAAAAACTCAGTTAAGTAGGCAATACCAACCACAGAACCCGTTACCGTGATAACGATGTTCATCATTTCAATATGCTCTATTGTGATATAATCTTCTAATTTGAAAACTACACGAGTGATTAACAATAAAGTTTGTACCATGGCAAATCCAGAGAAAATCGCTCCAGCCACGAAATATGGAGGGAAGATGGTCGTATGCCATCCCGGGATTACCGAGGTAGCAAAGTCCATGGATACAATGGTGTGAACTGAAAGTACCAAAGGAGTGGAGATACCAGCCAAAATTAATGACATGTACTCATAACGAGCCCAAGTCTTAGATGAGCCTGTCCAGCCTAAGCTGAATAAACCATACCAAAACTTACGTCCTTTTGTAGTTGCACGGTCACGAATCGATGCTAAGTCAGGTACTAAACCCATGTACCAGAATAATAAGGAAACAGATAAATATGTAGAAATCGCGAATACGTCCCAAACCAAAGGAGAGTTAAAGTTAACCCAAAGTGATCCGAAAGCATTGGGAAGTGGTAATGCCCAATGAGCTAACCATGGGCGACCCATGTGAGCTAAGATGAATGAGGCAGCACAAAGTACGGCAAAAATGGTCATCGCTTCCGCTGATCGGTTAATGGAGGTTCTCCATTTTTGACGGAATAATAACAATACGGCAGAAATCAACGTACCGGCGTGACCAATACCCACCCACCATACGAAGTTGGTAATATCCCATGCCCAACCTACTGTTTTATTTAGACCCCAAACACCAATACCTTGCCACCAGGTATAGAATAGGCAGTAAGCTCCATAGATAAATACAAGGGAGGATATACCGAAGGCCCATTTCCATTCTTTGGTGGGTTCCCCTTCTACCTGCTTGCAAATATCGTGGGTAACATCGGAATAAGATTTGCCACCAGTAACTAGTTTCTCTCTTATGGGTGATACAACGTGCGACATATTTTTATTTACTTTTTAATACGATTGATTAATTATGCTTCTTTTTTAACGTCCTTGTTACGAACCTTCATTAAGTAAGAGATGTTTGGCTTCACGTTAATCTCTTCGATAACTCCGTAAGCTCTTCCTTCTTTCTCAATAGCTAATAATTTAGAAATTTCAGAAGCAGGATCGTTCATGTCACCAAAGGTAATCGCATTGGTTGGACAAGATTGAGCACAAGCAACCTGGATCTCTCCATCGATTGGTCTTCTTTTTTCTTTCTTCGCTGTCAACTTACCTTCTTGGATACGTTGAACGCACATAGAGCATTTTTCCATTACTCCACGTGAACGAACTGTCACGTCAGGATTGATAACCATACGTCCCAAATCATTATTGAAATGGAAATCAAAATCATCAGTTTGGAAATAACGGAACCAGTTGAAACGACGAACTTTATATGGACAGTTGTTAGCACAGTAACGAGTACCGATACAACGGTTATATGTCATTTGATTTAGACCCTCTGTTGAGTGAGTCGTAGCCAATACTGGACAAACAGTCTCACAAGGAGCATTGTTACAGTGTTGGCAAAGCATAGGTTGGAATACAACCTCCGGATTATCTGATGCTACTTCTAATCCTTTTAAATCTTCTACCTCTGCATCAGAAGAATAATAACGGTCAATACGCATCCAGTGCATTTCACGACGGTTGATAACCTCTTGACGACCTACTACCGGTACGTTATTTTCTGCCGAACATGAAACCACGCAAGCTGAACAACCTGTACAAGTATTTAAATCAATCACCATACCCCAAGCATGGTTGTTGTATTGGTGACCATTCCAAAGTGTTAAATCAGTAGCATTTTTCTTGCCTTCTGATGTAGCAACAGTAGGATTGAAACGTCCTGTTTGAGGATTCTTAACAAATTCTCCTAAAACAGTTTCTTGAATCACCGCTTGACGGGCCATCACCGTGTGGTGAGTTTGAGTCTGAGCAATGTCTTTAGTTTCTCCCGTTGGGCTTAGCGATACGCCTTGAGTACAGGTACCTACGCAAGCACCATTGATCTCTGAAATAAATGGATAGGCATTTACACCTACACCATCAGCTGATTTTCCTGCTTTTGTTCTACCATAACCAATAGCTATAGCAATGGTATCTTGTGCTTGACCCGGTTGAACTAACACGGGTAAACTAACTTCATATCCTTTAGCAGCTACTTTCACTACATCGCCTTGCTTCAAGTTCAATTTAGTGGCTGTAGGTTGCGAAATAGATGCGTAATTATCCCAACATGCTTTTGATACTGGCTCAGGGAATTCTTGTAACCAAGGGTTATTGGCTTGAGATCCTGTACCTAAACCAACTTTTTCATATACTGAAATTTCTAACCCAGTAGAATTAGCGGTATAAGCTTTTGAAATAGCTGCTGCAGCGGCGTTAACATCTACAGAAGGCACCGCACTAGAAATACTCACTGCATTTGGTTGGAAAACTCCATCATGCAAAGCATTTTTCCATTGAACAGCACCAGCTTTTAAAATAGTTGATTCCCAGTTACGCTCTAAATAAGAAGCATAATCCCCATTCAAACCTGCCCAAGTTAAGAAACTTGATTGAGCTTGACGAGTTTTGAAGATAGTCGAAATGGTTGGTTGAGTTAATGAATAGAAACCTGCTTTTGGTTCTGCATCATTCCAAGACTCTAAGTAATGCGAATCAGGTGCAATGAATTGGCATAATGAAGCAGTTTCATCAGCACGTTCATTGGTAGCTAAACTAACTTCTACTTTTGGTAGTGCAGTAGCTAAAGCGGCACCCATTGGGTGGTTGTAAACTGGGTTGGCATTGTAGAAAATGACAGCAGCAATTTTACCTGCACCTGCTTCTTTAATGAAATTAGCCATTGCCATATCATTACCTTGGCGGTAATTAACAGCTACACCTGTATTGATAGTAGTACCATAAGCACCTACTAAGGCATTGATGGCTACAACTACTTTTTGTACTTCAGGATCATTTGAACCAGCCACAACGATTGAAGCACCTTTAGAAGCAACTAAATCTTTAGCAGCCTTATCTAGGTGATCAATTTTAATGGAAGCTCCTGCTAATGCTGCGGCACCAGTTAATTTGGCAACAGCATTGTATAAACTAATTACGACTAAACCCTCTTGCGATGGTTTGTAAGCCGAACGGTAGTCGGCATTTGCTCCCGTATTAGATAAGATGGTCTCAAACTGATAATGACGAGACATCTCTTTTTTGCCATCTTTTGCAGAACCTACACGACGGGTTTCAGCCCATTGTGCTGCGAACTCCGTAGGAGCCACCCAAGTACCTAAGAAATCAGCTCCAACCGAAACTATGGTTTTAGCTTTACTGAAATCAATACTTGGAAGAATTCCACCATGTGCTTGTGTTAAGCCGTAAGCTGGGTTAGCATCATAAACAACATGTTGTGTAGTTGGATATTTAGCTGTGAATTCTGCAATCACCTTTTTAGTAGTTGGAGAAAGGATGGTATTAGAAACAATTCTAATTTGACCTCCTTTAGCAGCAACGGCAGCTAATTTAGCTGTGAATTCTTTATCTAATTGAGCCCAATCAGCAGCTTTAGCACCAATTTGTGGACCCTTTAATTTCTCGTTGTCATAAAGACTCAATACGGAAGCGTGAGCTCTACCAGAAAGAACACCTTTAGAAACAGCAGAAAGTTTATTTCCTTCAATTTTGATAGGACGACCTTCTCTAGTTTTTACTAGAATGGAAGCGTATTCACCTCCATCTGTATACGTAGAAGCATACCAGTTAGCAATGGTAGGTTCTACATCTACTGGTTTGTTCAAGTAAGGAATGGTTTTCTTTACTGGAGCCTCGCAAGCAGCTAATGAAACTGCTGCTACACCGAATCCCAACATTTTAAGAAAATCACGACGATGAGTTCCTGAACCATCCACTAGGGCTTCCCCTTTAGAATCGTTCTCCGATGGCATATTGCCAAACTCGTTGTGGATATTTTTTACAAACGATGGTTCATTGGTTAACTCCTCAATCCCTTTCCAATACCTCTTGTTCGAATTTTCCATATAATCTTTCTTATTCAGACTAAAATTGAATCTATTATGACGCGTATACTATTAATAGTGGCACTTAGAACATTCTAAACCGCCAATGTTTTGAACTTTAAGGGGTGTCTTGCTATCCTTATTGTGAACCTCAACCAACTTGTCGTAATAGGCATTGCCTTTTGCATTTACGTCAGTATTGCGGTGACAATCAATACACCATCCCATGGTTAAAGTAGAACGTTGCTCTACTACTTCCATTTTCTCAATTTCTCCGTGACAGTTTTTACACTCCAAATTACCCACATTGGTATGTTGTGAGTGATTGAAATATGCTAAGTCAGGAAGGTTGTGTACACGAACCCATTGAATTGGCTCGTCTTTCTCAAGTGCTTGATAGATTTTTTGAATTTCTGGGGACTCTCTTTTAATGGCATTATGGCAGTTCATACAAATGTTTGCAGAAGGGACGTTAGCGCCTTTACCTTCATATACGCCTGTATGGCAATAGTTACAGTTGATCTGATATTGTCCAGCATGCAATTTGTGAGAGAATTTAATCGGTTGCTCTGGTGCATATCCTTGGTGAATACCCACTCCATAAGCGGCATCGATGGTAGCCTTACCACCTAATAATAAAGCAAAAATGATGATTCCAGTTTTAACTGCTGAGTTCGCAGCTAATTTCTTAGCATTCTCAGCAATTCTTTTCATCAACGGAGCTTCAGCGTCAGCTTCTCCACCAGCTAATTTACTTAGCGTGCTTACGATTGAAAGTAAAGCAATCAAAACGAAAACCATGATTACTAATAAGCCAACTAATAATACTTCCATCATACCACCTGAACTAGCAGCGGCAGCTGGCGCAGCAGCACCCGCAGGGGCAGCACCGGCAGCAGGAGCAGCAGGAGCTGCATTAGAAGCATCAATATAGGCTACGATGCTCTTAATTTGACCTTCTGTAAAGTTAGGGTAAGGAGTCATCGCTGCCTTGTTGAACTTGTTGTAAAGATCATTGGCATATTTGTCTCCAGAAGCAATAACAGCTTGTGGATTATGTACCCATTTCACGATCCATTCGATCGGTCTGCGTTCTCCAATGCCTTTTAAACCTGGACCAACTAGTACATCATCTCCACTGCTATGGCAAGCAGCACAGTTGTTTTTAAACAATGTTTCACCTTCTGCAGCGTCTTGCGCTAAAGTCGCATATGTGGATGCAAACAAAAACAGAAATGAGAAAAGGAACTTAACGAGCGTAAAATTTTTGCGAATCATGTTTGAAAATCTCCTATTTATTCAGTCCGCAAAACTACAATTCGAATTTTTAGGAAACAATTTATTTGCCATTCAATTTCAGTAATTTTTAAGCTTTAGTCTACTATTTAGAATTTTTCAAAATAAGGCAAAGTTGAAATTTGAATATTTTGACAATTAATTGCATAAAACCCATTAGGCATAAAAAAACCTCCCAGTTTGGGAGGTTTTTGGGAGGTTTCGAGCGGATTCGAACCGCTGTAGAAGGTTTTGCAGACCTCTGCCTAGCCACTCGGCCACGAAACCATCGTTTTGGGGACACAAAATTAGGTCATTTTTGTTTAAATGCCAAGTGTTTTTTAATTGTTTGGGGAAGTTAAGGAGATAAAAATCAGTTTTTCAGCTAAAATGAAGCTATTGGCTAATTTTCCACGTGTATTCCTTTTCAACTCTTTGGTTCATTTAAGAAAGGTCCCTGTGATGGAGCATTCTATTTCTATTATGCCCTAGTTAAGGTGAATACAGAAATCTCGGGAGGCATTCCTACGCGTCCAGGATATCCTATATACCCAAATCCGCGATTCACATATAATTGTTGTTTTCCTTCCTGGTATAAGCCTGCCCATTGTTTGTATACATATTGAGCTGGAGACCATTTAAAATCACCCACCTTTACTCCAAATTGCGTTCCATGGGTATGGCCAGCAAAAGCCACATCAATGTCCTGATATTTTTCAGTTACTTCCGCATTCCAATGCGTCGGGTCATGAGACAATAATAATTTTGTACTTGCCTCCTCTGTCCCTTGGTGAGCTTTTGCTAAATTTCCATACCAAGGAAAACGACCAACTCCAATATTTTGAACACCAATCAATGCCAACTTTTCGCCGGACTCTTCGATGATTTTATTTTCATCCATCAATAGATTCCAACCCATCAATTCATGCGCTTTCATTAAATCTTGTAGATTTTGCTTTTTAGCTTGAGGAGTTTTCCAGCGTACATAATCACCATAATCGTGGTTACCTAAAGTACTATAAACCCCTAATGGGGCACTCAATTTGGAAAACATCTGAAAATAGTCTTCCACTTCTGTTGCTTCATTATTCACTAAATCACCTGTAAAAAAAAGCAAGTCGGCCTTCTCCCGCATGACCATCTCTACCCCTCCCTGCACCGCTCTTTTATTGTAAAAACTTCCTGAGTGAATGTCGGAAAGTTGGGCAATGCGCAGGCCATCAAATGACTTGGGGAGGTTTGGGATTTTTAAACTAATATTTTCAACTCGGTAGTCATGTGCACCCGAAAGTATGCCAAAGGTGAAGGTGGCTGCTGGTACGGCCCCTACCACCAATGCTGTTTTAGATAAAAATTCACTTCGACTGATTTGACCTGGTGCAGGTTCGCCCGGAATGATATCTAAGTTTTTATTGGCAAAGGCCCAGCGAATGATGCGGGTAATATCTTCAATAAATAGAAATATAACTACGAATAACTTTGATACCACCGTTATCATGACACTAGCCATAAAAAAAGTACGAACCGTTTTATTCCAATAGCTTAAGGGAAGAAAATTGTATCCAACGATTCCTAGAATGACTAAGGTTGAAATGGACCAATATACCCAACGAATGGTTTGTTGGGTGGATTGACTTTGCTGTTGAAAGCCTGTTTTGAATGCTTGCCAGACATAATAGTCAATGGCAAGTATCAACAAACTCATCAAGGGTATAAATAATAATTTATTCATGTCTAAATTTAGGATAGCAAATAGAGGTAATTCAAGGAATTATCAAAAATATTC
Organism: Aquirufa sp. Wall-65K1; assembly: GCF_054558475.1. Lineage (NCBI taxonomy): Bacteria > Pseudomonadati > Bacteroidota > Cytophagia > Cytophagales > Flectobacillaceae > Aquirufa > Aquirufa sp. Wall-65K1. The sequence continues at coordinate 36,173 of NZ_JBPXKD010000004.1, forward strand.
TGGACAAGCGGTGTTTAAGCCAGGATAATCCTCCTTAAATTGCTGACTTAACGGCAAATAGGGATATTTTGTTCCCGCATGTACACATATGTTTGATATTTCTATTTTAGGTGGTGGCTGGGTGGGAGTTCCTTTGGCTGAAAATTTGGCTCAAAAGGGCTATTTAGTGCAAATTAGTCAATCCTCTCAAACTCAATCAATTCAGAATAAAGCTATTCATGTTGAGGCATGGAGAGCGGATGTCAATCTTTCTCAACAGGCTTGGGAGCCAATATTACAGGCTAAAATTTTAATTTGGACCATTCCTCCACGTAGAAAGCAGCATGGGGATACATTTTATTTAGATGTTTTAACTGATTTTGTTCGTTTGGTCAATCAAAGAAAATACCAGCAAGTGATTTTTCTTTCTTCCACATCCATTTATAAATCGGAGAATAAAGCTGTCGATGAAGAATCACCCGTAGAATTTAATTTGATGAATCAGGCGGAGCAGTTAATCAACCAAATAAAAAGTCCAGTACTAATTCTACGCTTGGGTGGTTTAATGGGAGGAGAGCGGTATGTAGCCAAATATTACGCGGGTAAGCAAGTGCCAGCAGCCAATCACTTGGTTAATTATGTTCACCGCAGCGATGTTCTACAAATAATTCATGGATGTATTCAGGTTTCATTAGCCGATACATGTAATGTGGTGGCACCTTTGCATCCAGTAAAAGCTGATTTGGTCAAGGAAGAGTGTCAAAGACGGAAGTTGAATATGCCATTAGATTATATAGAAAGTAGCGAACCCATGAAATGGATTAGCTCCCAAAAAATAATCCAGGCATTGAATTATTCATTTCAATACCCGGATCCCATGTCATTTCCGATCGAAAATTAAGCCAAGTTTAATTCTTGTATGGCCAACCATGCCATTAGTCCTGGACCTACATTCAGGGCTTTTTCATCAATGTTAAAATTTGGGGTATGTACTCCATTTATAATTCCTTTTTCATCATTTCTGGTTCCTAATCGATAAAAACAGGCATCAACATGATGCGTATAAAAGGCAAAATCTTCTGCCGCCATCCAAATATCTAAATCAATGACATTTTCTGCTCCCATATATTCTATGGCAGCTTCTTTCATTCGACGAGTCAATTCTGGATTATTTTTTAGAAATGGGTATCCTTTCAATACAAAAAACTCACAAGAACCTCCCATGGATTCAGCGATGCCTTCTGCCAATTTTTTCATTTTAGCCAAACCATCTGCTCTCCATTCTTCGTCCATGGCACGGAATGTACCTTCAATTTTTACTTCATTCGGTATAACATTCGTCGCACCCTCAGCAATGAATTTTCCAAAACTTAGCACCGAAGGGAGTCTTGGGTTTTTATTTCTGGAAATGATTTGCTGCATGGCAATAATAATATGGGAGGCAATCACGATGGGGTCAATACATTGGTCGGGCATAGCTCCATGCCCACCTTTACCTTTGACAGTTAAATACAATTCATCTGCACTAGCCATGTACATTCCTTCTCTAAATCCAACCTTACCTACTGGAATATTGGTGGCTACGTGTTGACCTAAAATACCTGAAGGAGTCGGATTACTTAGTGCTCCTTCTTGAATCATGATGCTGGCACCTCCGGGAGCTTTTTCCTCGGCAGGTTGAAAAAGCAATTTAATGGTTCCTTCAAATTCATCTTTAACAGATTGCAAAATACGGGCACTTCCCAATAATGAAGACGTATGTACATCATGCCCACAGGCATGCATGACACCTGGATTTTGGGATTTATAAGGAACATCATTTGTCTCTTGAATGGGTAGTGCATCCATGTCGGCCCGTAATGCCACCACTTTTTTACTTGGGTTTTTGCCTTCAATGATGGCAATAACTCCAGTATTGGCTATACGCTGTGTCGGGATACCTAATTCATGCAATTGTTTTTCCACATAACTTTGTGTTTCAAATTCATGGAAGGAAAGTTCAGGGTTGGCGTGTAAGTGACGGCGTGCAGCTATATTAGCACTGGCCTGTTGCTCAGCTAGTTCCTGTATCTTTTTAAGTAGGCTCGACATATTAAAATTTAATTTTTTACAAATCTACAAAATATTGCTTCAAAGAGTTTTTTTCTTAACTTTAAAGACAAGGGATGTGTAGGAGAGTATTCACCTTTAATCTTTTGTCCTATGAGTCGGAAAGTTTTAGTTTTAAACCAAGATTATAGTGCATTAACCATCTGTTCTATGCCTAAGGCCTTTTTATTGGTCTATTTAAATAAGGCGGAATTGGTTGCGGAGTCGACGACCGAAAAACTTCATTCTATTTCCCAAACTTTCCCCTTTCCATCTGTGATTCGACTGAACCGATATGTCTATTTTCCTTACAAGGGAGTGGTTCTTAGTCGGCAAAATATTTTTAAGCGAGATGATAATATGTGCCAATATTGTGGCTCGAGGGATCATTTGACCTTAGATCATGTTATGCCAAAATCAAGGCAAGGGCGTACATCTTGGGATAATTTAATCACAGCCTGTAAGTATTGTAACTCAAAAAAAGGAGACCTTACTCCCGAAGAGGCAGGAATGACTTTAAAGCGAAGACCATTTAAACCTTCCTTTGTTATGTTTTTGCGGAATTTTTCTGGAATTTTGGATCAACAATGGATTCCATTTGTCGGATCTAAAATGGAACAAATCGTTTAAGCATGAATATTTCTTTTATTGGTTCTGGTCATGTGGCCTGGCATTTATCGCAGGCTCTTGAAAATGCAGGTCATAGTGTTCAAGAAGTTTTTAGTAGAGACCCTGCTAAAGCGAAAGATTTAGTCAGTTATTTATACAATGCTAAAGTCCAGGAGCACTTGGATTTTTCAGAATCAAAATCCAGTGTATTCTTTTTTTGTGTTCCAGAATTAGCATATCCCACTGTTTTAAAGGAATTAATCCTTCCTAAATACGCGACTCTTTTACTGGTTTCGGGTACAGTTCTTTTATCTGAAGCGTCCATTTGGTATGATCCAGCCCGAGAAAGTACCAACCAGTTGGCTATATTTTTCCCCGTACAGCATTTACAAAGCGGAAGGAAAATCAATTTGAGTCACATGCCTATTTGCCTAGAGGTGATGGTTGAGGAGACGGAGCAAGTCCTAGTTCAATTGGCTCGAGATGTGACTGATGCCATGTATTTGGTGAATGGGGAGGAAAGAAAGAAAATTTACCTGTCCATGCTCTTGGCAGGAACCTTTACCCAACAACTCTGGGCAGAGGCCAGTAAATTATTGCACTCCATCGAATTGGATACTTCTTTATTACAAGGCTTGATACAAAACTATGTACAATCTTATTTTAAGAATTTACCTGTTTCTAGCCAAGTAGAAGCCAGCGCACTACAAGATGGCCGAATGGTATTTGAGCAACAAGGATTTTTGTCAAGCGTTGAACTACAAGAGGTTTATCGAAACATGGTTCAACATATAGTTAAGACTACTTGATCAAAGGCTTATCTATATTCAAAACGATTTGCGATTTGCTGAATCCTAACAGGATAACATCTTTCTTTTTATCGATGAAGATGTAGTAAAGGCTATCTCCTGCTGTATTTTTTTGAATGCTAGGGGGGATTTCTTGTTTTATGGATAAACTGTAATCTAAGGCATCCAACACTTCCTGAATTTTTCTGTCCTTGTTTTGTTGTTTTAGGTCAAGGGCTTTGCCGGATTGGATTCTAATTTGAAATTGCTTGGCAATGCTATCTAGGCCCAATTTATTAGAGGGACTTTCAATAAGCTTTTGAATTTCTTGGCCCCAAGTATCCGCTTTGTTAACAATATCCTGTGGTAGAATTCGCTTTACTTGTCGACTTTTCATTTCTTTTACCGCAGCAGTAGTATCGATGCGCTTGGAGAAATCACAAGATTGAAGCGAAAGGATGCTTGAAACTAGGCAAGAGAAAAGAAGTGTTTTTTTCATGGGGTGAAATTTGTTGTACAAAGGTATTCTATCCAAGCAGAAAGGGCAATGAATTTAATTGTTATCTTTGCGGGGAATTTTAAAAATATTATACGAGTATGTTGGAGCAGCTGGAGGCTATTAGGGAAAGATTTTTAGAGGTAGAGCAACAAATTGCCATGCCTGAAATCGTTTCTGATTTAAAGAAATTCAAAACTTTAAGTAAAGAATACAAAGATTTACAAAAGATAGTAGATCAATACATGGCCTATCAAAATTTACTAAAATCCATAGAAGAAGCGAAAGATGTTATTGCTACGGAGAAGGATGAGGATTTTAGAGATATGGCAAAAGCGGAATTAGAGATATTGGTTCCACAAGAAAAAGAAATGCAGGAGGAGTTGAAGGAAATGTTGATTCCTAAAGATCCGAATGATTCCAAAGACTGTATTCTTGAAATTCGTGGTGGTACTGGTGGAGACGAAGCTTCCATTTTTGCTGGGGATTTGTTCCGTATGTACCAGCGATATGCTGAGAAAATGGGGTGGACATTTCAAATTATGGATTTTACGGAAGGAACAGCTGGCGGTTTTAAAGAGATTATTGTTTCTGTTCAAGGTGAAGATGTATATGCTAAACTGAAGTTTGAATCGGGAGTACATCGTGTTCAGCGAGTTCCTGCTACAGAATCTGCTGGAAGAATTCATACATCTGCCGCCACGGTAGCAGTTATGCCTGAAGCAGATGAAGTGGATGTTCAGATTAATATGAATGATATTCGTAAAGACACCTTCTGTTCATCAGGAGCAGGAGGGCAGTCGGTAAATACCACTTATTCAGCTGTGCGTGTTACCCACATTCCATCGGGTTTAGTTGTTCAATGCCAGGATGAAAGATCTCAAATTAAAAACTTTGACAAGGCAATGACTGTTTTGCGTTCGAGATTATATGAGATTGAGTTAGAAAAAAGAAATGCTGAAATAGCTGGAAACAGAAAGTCCATGGTGGGTTCGGGAGATCGATCAGATAAGATTAGAACCTATAATTATCCACAAGGTCGAGTAACGGATCATCGTATTGGTTTAACCGTATATAATTTACCCGTGGTGATGGATGGAGAGATAGCAGAATTTATTGAGCAATTACGTATTGCCGAAAACGCAGAGCGATTGAAAGAAGGCTCTATGTAAGCTAATATAAATAAAGTATTGAAACGGCCTTATTCTTCAGAATATGGCCGTTTTTTTATCAATTTCTTGATGAAAAAATAGAAACAAAAAGAATCTAAAAATTGTTAAAACGTCAACGCTGTCAAGGTTTTAAACCTTGACAGCGTTAAGATTTTTAGGCCTTTTCTAATTTGAATTGAAAGGATGTTCCTTTGTCAACTTTTGAGAAAACAGCAATTTTACTGTTATGTGCTTGAATGATGTGTTTCACAATGGATAAGCCTAATCCTGAGCCACCACTTAACTTGGCCCTACTTTTATCCACCCGGTAAAACCTCTCAAATAAACGAGGTAAATGTTCTGCAGGAACTCCAGGCCCATTATCTTTTACCATGATTAAAAATGCCTTTTTCTTCTCCTCCAAATGTACTGTTACCTTACCATCTTGATGGCCATATTTAATGCCATTATCAATTAAATTAACTAATACTTGGCTAATTCGCTGATAATCAGCTTTTACTAGAACGGGGCCTTGATGACCGATGAGTTTTAATTCAATGTTTTTAGTTTTTGCCTTGGCTTCTAATTGTTCAAAAATCTCTATTACCAATGGCTTTAAATCAAGGGCTCTTTTATCAATTTTGATGGCGCCTGTTTCAATTTGAGAAACCGTGAGTAAATCTTTCACCAGGATGTCCAATCCATCGAGACTTTTGGCAGCTTTTTCCAAAAAACGTTTTCTGATTGCTGGATCTTCTTCAGGATTATCCAATAGTGTGTGAACAAAACCTTGTGCGGCAAAAATCGGAGTTTTTAATTCGTGAGAGACATCCGCTAAGAACTCTTGCCGGTATTTGGCCGCTTTCTTCAACTCCTTAACCTCGTCTTCTTTGGTCGTTACATAAGAATTTAACTCCTCTTTCAATAATACAATCGGATTCTCTTTCTCGATTAATTGCTTACGTGGAATAACAGAAAAATTCTTCTTTTTAATCTGTTTGATGCGGTCGTATAATTTATTGACTTCCTTAAAAACTAGATTGTCCAAGGCAAAATAAATGACCGCACTACCAAAAATGAAAGAGCTAATAAAACAGACAAAAAGGATAGTAAAGTCGGTATTGGGTAAAAAGGAAAGAAAAGAGGTACATACCCCAGCAATGACAAAGGCCAATAAAAGGGAAAGGTATCTAGGGCTTAACATGCTGAAATTTTTGTTTTCAAGTTACGATTTAAATTTCTTTTGGGGGATCATTTTCCAATTGTTTTAGTATAATCAGGTTTTACGCACATTTTCGTACCTTTGCGCTTTACACAAAATACCATGGAATTAAATCGCTTAAGTGCCATCTCTCCCGTTGATGGTCGTTACCGAAAACAAACGGAAGTCTTATCTCCTTATTTTTCTGAATTTGGATTAATTCAATACCGTGTTCGAGTGGAAATTGAATATTTCATTGCTTTGTGCGAAATTCCATTGGCTCCCTTACAAAACTTTCCATCGGAAGCGATAGCGGCTTTACGTCAATTATACCAAAATTTTTCCGAGCAAGATGCCCTCTGGATTAAAGAGAAAGAAAAAGAAACAAATCACGACGTCAAGGCGGTTGAATACTTTATCAAAGAAAAGATTTCTGGATTTACGCAATTCGGTGACTTATCAGCCTATTTGGAGTTTATTCACTTTGGATTAACCTCTCAAGATATCAATAATACAGCTATCCCTGTTTCTATTTTGGAAGCGCATCGTGCGGTCCTATTACCTACTTATATTCAAGTTAAAGATCAATTGGCAGCTTTAGCTACTGATTGGAAAGATATTCCCATGTTGGCCCATACGCATGGTCAACCCGCATCTCCTACTCGTTTAGGTAAGGAAATCCAGGTATTTGTTGAGCGTTTAGATAGGCAATTGGAGTTATTATCTCAAGTACCATTTACAGGAAAATTTGGGGGTGCCACAGGTAATTTTAATGCCCACCATGTAGCATTTCCAACAATTAATTGGCCTGCATTTGGCGCTAATTTGTTAGAAAATAAATTAGGTATTCATCGTAGCAAATACACGACCCAAATAGAGCATTATGATAATTTGGCGGCTTATTTTGATGGCTTAAAGCGACTAAACACCATTTTGGTAGATTTGGCTCGGGATATATGGTCCTATGTTTCTATGGGATATTTCAAACAAAAGATCAAAGCTGGGGAGATTGGTTCTTCCGCCATGCCTCATAAAGTTAATCCCATCGATTTTGAAAATGCCGAAGGTAATTTAGCCATAGCCAATGCTTTATTGGAATTTTTATCTGCCAAATTGCCTATTTCGCGTTTACAAAGAGATTTGACGGATTCCACAGTATTAAGAAATGTTGGAACTCCTTTATCTCATATTTTGATTTCCTTATCTTCTTTGCAAAGAGGCTTGGGAAAATTGGAATTAAATGAATCCAAAATTCACCAAGATTTGGAGGAAAATTGGGTAGTCATTGCCGAGGCGATTCAAACCGTCTTACGTCGGGAGTCATATCCAAAACCCTATGAAGCCTTGAAAGAATTAACTCGTCATCATGGAAAGATAGATCAGGGTGTATTTCAGCAGTTCATTCAAGGATTGGAGGTTTCTGAGGCGATCAAGGCTGAATTATTATTGATTTCACCTTTTAATTTTGTTGGTAGAGACGAAAACTAAAACCATGAATCAACGTTTAGCCCAATTATCTTTGGTGGTGAAGGACTATGATGAAGCCATTGCTTTTTATACACAAAAGCTAGGTTTTGAATTAGTAGAAGACACCATCATGAGTCCTACTAAACGCTGGGTTATCGTGAAGCCAGTGGGAGAGGGGTCTTGCCAATTATTGTTAGCTAAAGCCGCCAATGAAGAGCAGGAGTCTCGAATAGGGAATCAAACAGGTGGTCGAGTTTTCTTATTTTTACTTACCGATAATTTTGACCGTGATTACCAAGGTCTAATTAAAAATGAAGTTAAAATAGTACGAGAAGCAAGCATAGAGGAATATGGTAAAGTAGCCGTTTTTGCTGATTTGTATGGTAATTTATGGGATTTAGTGGAGAAGAATGCTTAGTTTTTTTAGTTTGAAATTTTGATTTACCATATTTCAGATTACATTTGCATCAAATTATAATAGAAATGACTAAAACAACGCACAACAAAAACTGGTGGCAAGGCTAATACTTCCTTGAACAGTTTTGCTGTGTGTATATGATATGTTTTACTCAAGGCTTGCTGTTCCCAGTAAGCCTTTTTATTTTAATTTTGTCGATAGCCTCATGTCCAGTTCAAATAAATTTACCATTCATACCACTAGGAAGACCTTGTTAGCTGATACGTTAACGCCCATTGGTATTTTCTTGAAAATCAGAAAAAATTATAAAAATTCTGTTATCCTTGAAAGTGCTGATTATCACGGTCGTGAACATGGTTTTTCTCATATTGCTTTTGATCCCGTAGCCAGTTTTGTTTTAGATCAACAGCTTGTTACTCAGCAATTCCCCGATGGTAGCGTAGAGACTTTCCGTTTGGAAAATCCGAAAGATGCTGTTAAAGTTTTACAGGATTTTTCTTCAAGATTTTCTTATCAAAAAGAAGTTGGTGATTCACCGATGGCCAATGGACTTTTTGGTCACATTAGCTATGATGCCGTTAGTTATTTTGAGGATATTCATATCCAAGATAAAAATCCAGAAACAGCTATTCCTTCCATTCGGTATTATGTGTATCGTTATGTGGTCGCTTTGAACCATTTCAATAATCAAATGACCTGGTATGCCCATAGTTATTTGGAAGGTCAAACGCCAAATCTGGATGCAGTTGCCTATCATTTAGAAATGCCTCATTATACCTTAGAGCCATTCAAGCGCGTAGGGGAGGAACAGAGTAATTTAACGGAAGCACAAACAGAAGAAATTGTCAATACTTGTATCAAGCATTGTTTGAGAGGTGATGTATTCCAAATAGTACCTTCCCGAAGGTTTAGTCAAACCTTTATTGGTGATGATTTTCAAGTATATCGGGCTTTGCGTTCAGTGAATCCCTCACCCTACTTGTTCTTTTTTGATTACGAGCAATATCGTATTTTCGGCGCTTCGCCTGAGAAACAAATTAAGATTGATCATGAATTGGCAGAAATTCATCCGATTGCCGGAACATTCCGACGAACAGGAGACGATGCTCGGGATGCGGAATTAGCTCAGGCGTTAATTGCAGACCCCAAAGAATCGGCTGAGCATGTTATGCTAGTGGATTTAGCTAGAAATGATTTGAGCCGAAGTGCAGACAACGTGAAAGTAGAAACTTTTAAGGAGGTGCAGTTTTTCTCCCATGTGATACATTTAGTATCTAAGGTGACGGGAACTTTACAAAAAGGGGTGAATCCATTACAAATGGTGGCAGATACCTTTCCAGCAGGAACCCTAAGTGGCGCTCCCAAACACAATGCCATGACAATCATCAATCGACTGGAACCTACCAACCGTCATATTTACGGGGGAGCCATAGGATTTATGGATTTTGAAGGCAACTTCAATCATGCCATAGCCATTCGCACATTTTTAAGTAAAGGGAATACCTTGTTTTATCAAGCTGGAATGGGGGTTGTTGCTAAATCTGTTGTGGCCAGTGAAATGCAGGAGATACATAATAAATTAGCGGCACTCAAAAAGGCCTTAGATGTAGCAGAAAATTTATCATAGGAAGCCATGAAAGTATTAGTAATAGATAATTATGATTCATTTGTATACAATTTGGTATACCTATTGAAAGAGATTGGGGCTGAAGTAGATGTATTCAGAAATGATAAAATTGCTTTGGAAGAAGTAAAGGCATACGATCATATTTTACTATCCCCCGGTCCTGGAATTCCTTCAGAAGCAGGAATTATGCTTGATTTATTGAAGGAATATGCCCCATCGAAACGAATTTTAGGTGTTTGCCTAGGTCATCAAGCCATAGCAGAATCTTTTGGCTCGAAATTGCAAAATATGGGCGAGGTATTGCATGGAGTAACGACCGAATGCGTGGTAACTGATCCAACCGAAAAATTATTTCTAGGTATTCCATCTCGATTTGAGGTTTGTCGATATCATTCTTGGACCGTTATCCCCGAAACCATGCCTTCAGATTTGAAAATTACTGCTGTGGATGATAAGGGATTTGTCATGGCGGAGGCGCATCAGAAATACGATGTTCGAGGTGTTCAGTTTCATCCTGAGGCTTATTTGACCCAGCATGGATTACAAATGATTAAAAATTGGATTCAATAAAACATGAAAGATATATTAAGTAAACGAGTTCAAGGGTATTCCTTAACAGAAGTAGAAGCCAAAGAGGTCTTGTTGCGCGTGGGTCAAGGAGGAATAAATCCTAGTCAAATTGCTGCATTTTTAGCTAGTTATTGGTATACACCTATTCAAGTTCAAGAATTAAAAGGATTTGTTTCTGCCATGATGGAATTGGCGGTTACCATCGATTTGACAGAATTTGATGCCATGGATGTATGTGGGACTGGAGGGGATGGAAAAGATACTTTTAATGTGAGTACAACTTCTTCTTTTGTGGTGGTTGGTGCAGGGCAAAAAATCGCTAAGCATGGAAATCATGGTGTTTCTTCTGCGGTAGGCTCTTCCACTGTGTTGGAATTTTTGGGTGTTAAGTTTAGTAATGATCCAAGTTATTTAAAACGGAAAATGGAATCTTCAGGCATCTGTTTTTTGCATGCTCCCTTATTCCACCCTGCAATGCGTCACGTAGGTCCTATCCGCAAGGAGTTAGGAATGAAAACCTTTTTCAATTTATTAGGTCCTTTGATGAATCCAGCCTTGGTTACCAAACAATTAACTGGAGTTTATGCCAAGGAAGTGTATGATTTATTTGTACAATTTTATGATGCTGGATCTAAGAAATTTGGTATTGTTTTTGGGGAGGACGGTTATGATGAGATTTCATTAACCAGTTCATTTTTGTTGACAACGAAAGAAGGCGAAACTCGATACTTGCCCGGCGATTTCGGATGTGAAACCTTCCAATCACAAGAGTTGAGCGGAGGCTCCAATGTAGAGCAGTCAGCAGATATGTTGTATAAGATTTTACAAAGACAAGGTAGCCCTGCCCAAACTCAAGTAGTATTAGCCAATGCTGCCGCTGCTTTATTGGTAGCAGAAAAAGTTAGTAATTTGTCGGATGGTTATTTAATGGCCAAAGAATCCCTAGAAAGCGGTAGAGCCTTTCAAGTTTTCAAGAAATTTATCATGGATTAAGATGAGTATTTTAGCTACTATTTTAGATTCCAAAAGGAAGGAAGTTGCAGAGAGAAAGTCGCGTATTTCTATGCGTGAATTGGAAAAAACAGGATTTTTTGCGCGTCATTGTCATTCGCTATCCATGTCCTTAACTCAGCCTGCTTCTACGGGAATTATTGCTGAATTTAAGCGTAAATCTCCTTCCAAAGGAATTATTAACGATCGTTTATCCGTCGAGGAAGTAACCCAAGCCTATGCTGCTGCTGGAGCTGCTTGTTTGTCTGTATTAACGGATACTCCGTTTTTTGGTGGGACAGATGATGATTTTGAAAAGGCTCGTCGGGCCAATCCAAATACGCCCATTCTCCGTAAGGATTTTATGGTGGATGAATACCAAATTGTTGAGGCAAAGGCCATGGGAGCTGATGTGATTTTGTTAATTGCTGCTGCATTAAGTCCACAGGAAATCAAGCAATTCGGGACTTTGGCACGTTCTTTGGGGATGGAAACCTTATTGGAAGTACATGACGAAGAAGAATTGAAAAGAAGTTTAGGCGATTATATTTCGGTGGTAGGAGTTAATAACCGTAACCTTAAGAATTTTGCGGAGCAAAATGTTGAGGCATCCAAGCAATTGGCGGAAAAAATACCAGCGACATGCATTAAAGTTTCAGAAAGCTGCATTTCAGGGCCCTCCATCATACAAGAATTGAGGGGATATGGTTATAAAGGGTTTTTGATTGGAGAAAGTTTTATGAAGACCGATGCTCCAGGAAAGGCATTGTCAGATTTTTTAAACCAGGATTAATATGAAATGGAAGGTTTGTGGTATGCGAGACTTGGATAATATCCAAGAAGTGGCCAAGGCCAAGCCAGATTTTATGGGTTTTATATGGGCAGAAGCTTCGCCTAGGTATGTGGGAGAGGACTACATCATTCCTCAAGAAGTTTTGGGGGAAACTATTGCCGTGGGGGTGTTTGTTGACCGGTCTGTTGCAAGTATACTAGCATTGTCAAAACAAGCAGGCTTTAAATGGGTTCAATTACATGGAGAGGAGGGAGATGAAGAGGTAATTGCCTTACAAAAAGCAGGTATAAAAGTCATTAAGGCTATTTCAGTGTCAGATAAGTGGGATTTACAAGGATTGAGTGATTTGCCTGATTTTTATTTATTTGATACCAAGAAAGGAAAGCAAACAGGAGGTACAGGCCAGCGATTTGACTGGAATATTTTAGAAGCTTATACCTTAGATAAGCCCTTTATTTTGGCAGGAGGCTTATCAAAAGAGAATTTGGAAGAAGCGATGGAATTAAGTAAAAAATACCCGATTCATGCCTTAGATTTTAACAGTAAAATTGAAGTCAAAGCGGGATTAAAAGATGTACAAGTTGTACGAGAAATTTCGAAACGATTAGCAGAAAAATAGAGCTATGGCACTTATGTATCAAGTTGACGAAAAAGGTTATTATGGGGAGTTTGGCGGGGCATTTATTCCTGAAATGCTGTATCCCAATGTGGAAGAACTAAGAACACATTACTTAGATATAATTTATGATCCATCCTTTCAACAAGAGTTTCATGATTTATTGAAAGATTTTGTGGGTAGGCCAACGCCTTTGTTTGAGGCTAAAAGATTATCTGAGAAATACCAAACGCAGATCTATCTCAAGCGAGAGGATCTTTGCCATACCGGTGCGCACAAAGTAAACAATACCATTGGTCAAATTTTAGTCGCTAAGAAATTAGGGAAAAATAAGATTGTGGCGGAAACGGGTGCAGGTCAGCATGGAGTAGCAACGGCTACTGTTTGTGCCTTGATGGGCCTAGAATGTATTGTTTACATGGGAGCTATTGACATAGAACGTCAGGCGCCTAATGTGGCCAGAATGAGAATGTTGGGGGCTACGGTGGTGGCTGCACAATCGGGTTCGAAGACCTTGAAAGACGCAACCAATGAAGCCATGCGCCATTGGATTAATAATCCGGTGGATACACATTACATTATAGGTTCAGTGGTGGGCCCGCATCCATATCCAGATATGGTGGCACGTTTTCAATCTGTTATTTCAGAAGAAATTAAAGCCCAATTGACTGAGAAAGTTGGGAGAAATTACCCTGATTATGTGTTAGCGTGTGTTGGAGGAGGGTCAAATGCTGCAGGAGCTTTTTACCATTTTTTAGATGAACCTAGAACGCAGTTAGTTGCTGCAGAAGCGGCAGGTCAAGGAGTTAGTACTGGACATTCTGCTGCTACGACTTTTTTAGGTAAGGCAGGAGTATTACACGGAAGTAAGAGTTTATTGATGCAAACGGAGGATGGTCAGGTGATAGAACCCTATTCTATTTCAGCCGGATTAGATTATCCAGGCATTGGCCCGATGCATGCTCATTTATTTAAAACCGGCAGGGCACATTTCTACGATATTACGGATGATGAAGCCTTAGTTTCGGCATTGGAATTAAGTCAATTAGAGGGAATTATTCCTGCATTGGAATCAGCTCATGCCTTGGCTGTTTTACCAAAATTACAGGCCAAGCCTGAGGAAATAGTGGTCATTAATTTATCAGGAAGAGGAGATAAGGATTTGGCTACCTACCAACAACGATTAAATTTATTATAGATGAATCGAATTTCAGCAGTTTTTGAATCGGCAAATGGGCCTATTTTAAATGTATATGCCACGGCAGGATTTCCTAAATTGGGAGATACCATGACTGTTTTGGAGGCACTTCAAGAAGGAGGCGCTGATATCATTGAAATTGGAATGCCCTATTCTGATCCTGTAGCAGATGGAGAAACCATACAGCAATCGAATCAAATTTCCTTGGATCAAGGTATGACGGTAGCTCTTTTATTTGAGCAATTGAAGGAGTTGAGAGAGAAAATTCAAGTGCCCGTTTTATTGATGGGTTACATTAATCCGGTATTGCAATTCGGGGTTGAGCGTTTTTGTCAAAAATGCCAAGAGGTGGGAGTAGATGGATTGATTTTGCCGGATTTGCCCATGGCGGAATATGAGTCAGAATATCAAGCTATTTTTGAAAGTTACGGCTTGTTTAATATTTTCTTGATTACTCCTCAAACGACTGACGAAAGGATTCGTCGGATTGATTCAGTAAGTCAAGGTTTTATTTATATGGTTTCCTCGGCCAGCACTACAGGAGCCAAAACGGGTATAAGTTCAGAGCAGGAACGGTATTTTGATCGAATCAATCAAATGAATTTGAAAAACCCAAGGTTAATCGGATTTGGTATTTCTGACAGAGAAAGCTTTTTAAAGGCTTCCTCATCTGCCTCTGGAGCCATCATAGGAAGTGCATTTGTGAAATTACTAGCAAAGTCTAGTCAATTAAGAGAGGATATTATAGCTTTTGTTAGGGGTATAAAAGGCTTGAATTAATTCACAATTTTTTGACTAACAGTTTTTTAGAAAAAATAAATTTTCTATCTTTGCAACCCAAATCAGTGAGCCTTATGTACGATTGGACCGCTAAGCACTGATAATCACCAAAGTTTGAACAAATTATTAAGATGAGTGATTTAATTAAATTAGTTGAAGCAGAAAATGCAGCTCGTAGAGCAGATCATCCTGAATTTGCAGCAGGAGATACTATTAATGTTCACGTAAAGATTCGTGAAGGTAACAAAGAGCGTATCCAGGTATTCCAAGGATTAGTTATTCAGCGCAAGAATTCAGGTGCTGGTGAGTCATTTACAGTTCGTAAAATCTCAAACGGAATTGGAGTAGAGCGTATTTTCCCAATCTTGTCTCCAAACATTGACAAAATTGAAGTATTACGTCGTGGTAAAGTACGTAGAGCTCGTTTATATTACATGAGAGGTAAGCAAGGTAAAGCGGCTCGTGTTAAAGAGAAGAAAAAATAAGAGGTTTGAATTCTTTGATATAGAAAGAGCTGCTCGCAAGGGCAGCTCTTTTGTTTTTGCCCAATAATTAGTTGATAATAAGTTTCACTTTTGTTCGATGCAGGGAAAAAAGAATAAATTTCTAGTTTTTGAGAGAAGTCATATACTTCCCTCAAAAACTAGAAATTTTTAGAGATTATTTGGTTAAGTAGAGTGAGCACGTAATAAATAATTTTTGAAACTAAAGCATAAATGCAATTGAAAGGGAAACTTAGATATTGAGTCACCCATTCTTTCATTTCTACAAATTATCATAGAACACAGGTTGCCATGCTTCACTCTATTTAACCTGAAAAATAGAACATCTTGAAACCACCCAAGATGTTGTAGCAAATTCTATGCTACAAAACTGCCAATTTTATCATGAAATTTTCTTGCGAAAAGGCAATAAATTAAATTGATAAAACGCAACAATCAGCTAATTAGAGATCCTTTTTCCATGATTTTTCTTCGGATTCGACTTAGTTCAGAAGGGCTCATGTTTAGAAAGGAGGCTTTATATTTATCCGGAACTTGCTCATCCAATTCTTTAAATGATTTACAAAAAGCTTCATATCGAATTTGTGTATTTCTGATATGTAGGAAAGAGGTAATTCGTTCTTGTTGAATAAGAATTTCTTGTAAAATGATTCGGCAAACGGTATTTGAAATAGGTAATTCTATGTAGGCTCTTAAGAGATCTTCTTTTTCGATATAGAAAACTTCCGACTTCTTTAAGGCATCAATACTAATTTCACTGGGTCTTTCATTGAAAAAACTATCTGGGGCAAAGCTGAATCTTCCTGGAAGCGTAAACCATCTGGATATGGGCTCTGTCTTTTCCATTTGTTCGACCCAAGAATATTCCCTTAATAATCCGGATGCTAGAAAGTAAAATTTGTTGTTAATGTCCCCTTCGGCTAAGAGGATTTGGTTTTTCTGAAAGGTTGCAAATTTAAAGTAGCGAGTAATTTCTTTTACTTCAGATGGTGGCATTAATTGATAGGAATTTAGGTAGGCTTCTAGCAGAGTTGAAGGCGTCATAAAATTTAAAATTAAAGTTTTGTATAAGAGAGTAGAACTGTATGCAATACATATATAACCGATAAATCAGACTTGATTTTCTTGTGATTAAATAAAGCGATAGGAAAGGTGGTAATTTAATCCTCAAGGAGTAATTGATTTATATCGCATAAGATATAAATCCTTTAGAGGATAGGCAATTTTGAATGTATGAAAGCTACCTATAAATTGAATTTCTTGCGTTTTCTCAAGAAACTGAAAGAAGAAAAAAACATAAGACCCTGATGTCTGTATATTATTGTTAATCAGGGCCTTATAGTGAGAGTTATCATTTGATAACTTTGCGTACATTTTGATTGATGGTATCAGATTCTATTAACCCATCTCTTAAACGTATGATACGGTGAGCATATTGAGCAATATCATCTTCATGGGTAACCATCACGATGGTATTCCCTTTTTTATGAAGTTGGTCAAAAAGATCCATGATTTCATAAGAAGTTTTGGTATCTAAGTTTCCTGTAGGTTCATCAGCTAATAAGATGGATGGCTCATTCACCAGGGCTCTCGCTACAGCTACTCGTTGCCTTTGACCACCTGATAGTTCATTCGGTTTATGGTTAGCTCGATTGTCAAGCCCAACGCCTCTTAGCGTTTCCATCGCGATTTCATTCCTTTCTTTTTTGGAATATCCAGCATAGATTAGAGGAAGGGCTACATTGTCTAAAGCCGACTGTCGGGGTAATAAGTTGAATGTTTGAAATACAAAGCCTATTTCTTTGTTACGAACAGCGGCTAATTCATTCTCGGACATTTCGCTTACATCATGACCATTTAAAATATACTTACCTGTACTTGGTGTATCTAAGCAGCCAACGATGTTCATTAGGGTAGATTTACCAGAACCCGAAGGGCCCATAAATGCTACATATTCGCCTTTATTCACTGAAATACTGATGTTTTTTAAGGCATCTATTACCTCTTCTCCCATCACATAGCGTTTGGAAATATTTTTCGTTTCAATAATTTTGGTCATAATCTCAGGAATAAAATATCTTAAAAATACATCCAATACCTGAAAGAAGTTTCACTTTTCTACAAAAGATACGCATCGTGGATAAAGTAGCGCTAGCAAGGATAAGAGGTTTATTGCTCAATATGTTTTAGCTTTGTTAGCCGTAGATTAAAGTGATGAAATACATACCAGCTTTGGATGGCATTAGGGCCATCGCCATCTTATTAGTGTTAATTTTTCATTGGTTTCCCACGAATCATTGGATTAATACGATCCCTAATGGGCCGGTTGGAGTAACGCTTTTCTTTGTTTTGAGTGGGTATTTGATTACATCCATACTATTAAGTCAGCGAGAGAAACATTCATTTGCGAAGGCATTTGGTAATTTTGTTGCTCGTAGAGCATTACGTATTTTTCCTATATATTACGCCGTATTAGCCTCATTGCTTGTTTTAAAAAAAGTAGGCATTCAAATCGTAAGTGATTTTTACCTACATCCGATTTATTATTGGTCCTATTTATACAACCATTGGTTAGAGCAAAGCCAAAATTGGTCAGATATGCTTTCGCCTTATTGGTCATTATCTGTGGAGGAACAATTTTACATCATTTGGCCGGTATTAATCTTAGGAATAGCCTCTAAAAGGAGTTTATTGGGCCTTCTTTGGGCTACAACCTTGATAGGTTTACTCGCAAGGTACATGTTAATACATCAGTATAGTGGCATCGGGGTTTATATGATTACCTGTGTTGATACGTTCGCTTGGGGTGCTTTATTGGCGTTTTATTTGAGAGAAGGGAAAGAAATACAAGTAAGGGCCCTAGCCAAATGGCTACTTCCATTGGCCTTTTTCGGATTTTTATGGACCTCATTGCTATTATCTGATGCTGATTTAGGTAAACAATTATTTTTTCGAACCTTTACCTCAATTCTTTCTGCTGGGTTAATTTTAGGCGCCATGAGGCCAGGTATTTTGGCTCAATTTTTATCGGTAAAACCCTTAAGGGAGGTCGGTAAAATTAGTTATGGATTGTATTTGTATCACATGGTAATACCTGATTTATTTTATCAGTTGGCAAATCGAATTCACCTCCCTATTCAAGATACATTTCATATCTATGGAATAATAGCCTTGTTTGTGGTTAGTTTTATCTCTTATTATATTTTCGAAAAGCCCATTCAATCACTTAAGCGATATTTTGTTTAAAACATTGGTTGATTATCAGTTTGTTGGTGTATAAAAAGGAAGGAAATTGATATTTTTGCCTAACGCTGGCAAGGTTTTAAACCTTGACAGCGTTGAAATTTTTGAAAGGAAGTTTTTGTCCGTCTATCCAACCAAAGCATAGGGCTTCATCCAATGCTTCTTTGTAAGAAATAGTTTGCTCTGGTGCGCTAATTTTAGCGATTTGAAGACATATACTCGGAGAACTTGCATGATGTAATTCAAGCCAATCACGCCATGCTTTGCTTGTTTTAAATGAAAGGATTTCCGTTTTAGTACTTGTCATTCATGAAATTTTGAATAAATATAAGTATTCTGATTGGGGATGTTTTAAGATTGACCCATAAAAAAAAGCCCCCGAAATCGGAGGCTTTCCCTACTTATTTTGCTTGGATATTATAATCCTTTCGCTTTCTTAACTACTTCGTCAGCAATGTTTTGCGGAACGAATTCATAGTGAGAGAAAGTTAAAGAAGCCGTAGCACGTCCTGAAGACATAGTACGTAAATCAGTAACATATCCGAATAATTCTGACAAAGGTACATCCGCTTTTAGGATAACAGCACCTTGACGAGAATCCATACCTTTCATAATACCACGACGACGGTTTAAGTCACCTGTGATAGGTCCTGTGTACTCATCTGGAGTAACTACGTCTACAGCCATGATAGGTTCCATTAATTTAGCACCTGCACTTTTCGCTGCTTCTTTGTAACCCATACGAGCGGCTAATTCGAAAGATAATGAATCTGAATCGACATCATGGTAAGATCCGTGGAACAAACGCACTTTCATCGAATCCATTGGATATCCTGCTAAAGCACCTGTTTTCATGGCTTCTTCGAATCCTTTTTGAACTGCTGGAATAAATTCACGAGGAATTACACCACCCACAATATTGTTCACAAATTCTAAACCTGGTTTGTCGTCTTCTCTTGGTCCGATTTCAAATACGATATCAGCAAATTTACCACGACCACCTGATTGTTTTTTGTATACCTCACGGTGCTCAGTTGTCTTAGTTAAAGACTCCTTGTAAGCAACCTGCGGTGCACCTTGGTTTACTTCTACTTTGAATTCACGACGCATACGGTCGATGATGATTTCTAAGTGAAGCTCTCCCATTCCTTTGATGATGGTTTGACCAGTCTCTTCGTTAGATTCTACTTGTAAAGTTGGATCTTCTTCGATTAATTTGGTAATAGCTTTTGAGAAGTTATCAGCATCAGCTGTTTTCTTTGGCTCAATGGCGTATCCAATTACTGGCTCTGGGAAATCCATTGCCTCTAATATGATTGGGTGTTTTTCATCAGATAAAGTATCACCCGTTTTGATGTCTTTAAATCCTACTACCGCACCAATATCACCAGCACCTAAGCGCTCAATGGAGTTTTGCTTGTTTGCGTGCATTTGGAAGATACGAGAGATACGCTCCTTATTTCCTGAACGGTTGTTCAATACATAAGAACCTGAATCCAATCCACCTGAATAGGCACGGATAAAACATAAGCGACCAACGTAAGGGTCTGTAGCAATTTTAAATGCCAAAGCCGCAAATGGCTCCGACTCAGATGGTTTTCTAAGGATTTCTTCACCTGTATCAGGGTTTGTTCCTTTAACACCTTCTTTGTCCATTGGAGAAGGCAAGATTGCCATTACGTAATCCAACATCGTTTGAACTCCTTTGTTTTTAAAAGAAGATCCACAAAGCATTGGTACAATTTTCATGGAAATAGTAGCAGCACGTAGGGCAGCTAAAATTTCATCTTCAGTAATTGAGTTCGGATCTTCGAAGTATTTCTCCATCAAAGTCTCATCAAACTCAGCTACAGCTTCTAATAATTTCTCACGGTATTCAGTCGCCTCTTCCAACATATCATCTGGGATAGGTACCTCAGTGAATGTCATTCCTTTGTCAGCTTCGTTCCACTTGATACCACGGAAGTTAACCAAGTCAACCACTCCTTCGAAATGCTCTTCAGCACCGATTGGCAATTGTAATGGCACCGCATAACTACCCAACATTTCTTTCACTTGCTTACACACGTTTAAGAAATCAGCTCCAGAACGGTCCATTTTGTTAACGAAACCAATACGAGCAACGTTATAGTTATTAGCTAAGCGCCAGTTAGTTTCTGACTGTGGCTCAACACCATCTACTGCAGAAAATAAGAAAACTAGACCATCTAACACGCGAAGTGAACGGTTTACCTCAACAGTAAAGTCAACGTGACCCGGTGTATCAATGATGTTAACATGGTAATCTTCGTTACGGTATTTCCAGTTAACAGTCGTAGCAGCGGAAGTGATCGTGATTCCACGCTCCTGCTCTTGCTCCATCCAGTCCATGGTTGCCGCACCATCGTGTACCTCACCAATTTTGTGACTCACACCTGCGTAATACAGGATACGTTCCGTGGTGGTGGTTTTACCAGCGTCAATGTGCGCAGCAATACCGATGTTTCTAGTGAATTTTAAATCGCGTGCCATTTTTAAAGGTTAATTATGATATAAGTGTTTTTACTCTTCGCTAAGATTATCAAGAACTTGAACTACATGGTTTTAACATGTAAACTTTAGGTTCTTATTTAGGGGTGCAAAATTACTGAATCTTAATTAAATACAAAACTTTTTTCAAATGTTTAAGCGCATTTTACAATTGCTTTATCCGGAAGTTTGTTTTGCGTGTTCCAATACCCTCTTGGATTCCGAAGAATTCCTATGTACCAGGTGTCGATTGGAGCTTCCAAGGCCAGGTTTATTCCTTCCTAGGCCCAATTGGCTCAGTCTTAAATTTGATGGTTGGATGGAATATGAAGATGCTCATTGTTTCTTTTTATTTTCAGAAGGAGGTCGAGTTCAGCACCTAATGCACCAAATTAAATACCAAGGTGCCCAAGAATTGGGTCGTTTTCTTGGCTTTTGGTGTGGTGCAGAATTAAATAAGTACAATTGGTCTCAAGAATATGATCTAATCCTTCCTATTCCCATGCACTCCCAAAGGACTCGCTTACGCGGGTATAATCAAGCACATTGTATCGCTGAAGGGATATCTAAAAGTACGCAAATTCCCATTTTATCTCATGGGATAGAAAGGGTGAAAAATAGTCAAACCTTGATTCATCAAAACAGGCAAGATCGATTTCATGCTTTGGAGGATGTATTTAGTGTTTCTAATCCAGAATTGATTCAAGGGAAACATGTGCTAATCGTAGATGACACGTTGACTACAGGGGCTACGATGTTGGCATTAGGCCAAAAAATAAAAACCGCCGGAGCTAGACAAGTGTCTTTTTTAGCTCTGGCGGCTTTGCAATAAGAAAGGAATTATTTATTTGTTCCTGCAGAAATCATGGCACAACGGAAACCGATGGTCGCTGTTGCGGAATCTTCATCTAAAAAGCGACGAGTTCCAGGAGCCAACCAATAAGCCACGTCTGACCAAGATCCACCTTTGTAAACGCGAACCTTATTGTCAATTAATGAATTATTGTTTTTGCTGTCGTAACGACTGGCCTTATCTAATTTTTCGTTTCTACGAACAGGGTTCAAGTCATTGAAATCCTGAAAGGAAAGCGGACGATACAAATCTTGTACCCATTCATTGACATTTCCCGCCATTTGGTATAAACCAAAGTCATTTGGTGGGTATTTATAAACTTCCGTAGTAATAATGGCACCGTCATTTGACTTACCGGCAATACCTGCATAGTCACCACGCCCACGTTTAAAGTTAGCTAGCATGGTTCCTCTCGCCTTTCCTTGAGATTGACGTAAAGATGGGCCATCCCATGGGTAAATTCGTTGGTTGATTTGATTCTCATCTTCTTGCTGAGTACCAATCATAGCCTTGGCGGCATATTCCCACTCTGCTTCCGTTGGAAGTCGATAGGAAGGTAATACTCTGCCAGACTCAATCGTTAAGCGAGCTGTAGTGTTGGTTCTAGTGGTTGCTGCCGTAGCGGCTGTACCAGTTGTAGCGCCTTTTTTAGGCTTCTTTTCTTTGATTTTTTCGCCTCCGGCTAATTGTTGATTAACCGCTGCCGTTCTCCATACACAGTAATCATTCACCTGCTTCCAAGAAATACCTACTACTGGATACATACGGAATCCAGGGAAACGTAAATATTGCTCCACATAGGGATCATTAAAGGCTAAATCGTTTTTCCAAACGGTGGTATCAGGTAGAGCAGATTCGTAAAAATCTTGAGTAGAATCCTTTTGAACGGCATATAAGTATTCGAGGTAATGCACATTGGCAATTTCCGTTTCATCCATGTAAAAGGATTGAACAGAAACAGTTCTTTCTACGTTGTCGTGCATACCTAAAACATCCTCTTCCAAAGAACCCATGGTGAAACGGCCACCTTCAATAAACACTAAATTCGGGCCAGTTAATTGACCGCTGAATTTTTTATCTACTTGAAATCCGCCCTTTTGGTTATAGGAAATGCCGGTAGCAGAGGATTTTGAACCGATATTTACACTGCTAGGTTTTACGCCAGATTTGATTCCGCTTGGACATGATGTCAAGAGAAATACACTAGCACAAATCCCCATTACAATTTTCAATTTAGCAATCATTGATATCTTTTATCGTAAGAATTTGAAAAGCAAAGGTATAAAATTCAATTAATAAGCTCAAAACTAGCCTAAAATATCCACTAAAATAGTATTTAATTCGTCAATACTACTGATTCGGTCCACCTGAAGAATCAATTTGTTCGCTTTTTCCCTCAGCTGACATTGGCCTTTTCGAGCATTAACAAAGTTGATAACCTTCAAAACAATGGAACTGGCATGTTTTTGATGCGTCTCAGATGAAACGAAATGAAGTTTAAGGATATTGTTTTTTAGCAGTATTTTTTCAATTCCCAGAACCTGAGCTTTCCATCGGCATTTAACCAAGTCAATCATATCACTTACTTCTTGCGGCATTTTCCCAAATCGGTCTTCAACTTCTTGGATAAATTTTTGAAGATCTTCCTCGTGGTCTATCTCATCTAAGCGAGTATATAAGGCCAGTCGCTCAGAAATGCTTTGAACATAGGTGTCTGGAATTAAGACTCGCAAATCTGTTTCAATCTGGCAATCTACTTTTAATGTCTCTGCAACTTCCTGTAAATCAGCTTCAAATAAGGCCTTAAATTCATTTTCCTTGAGCTCTTGAACTGCTTCATCTAATATTTTGTGATACATATCATAGCCTAAGTCATTGATAAAACCACTTTGTTCGGCCCCTAATAAATTTCCAGCTCCCCGAATATCCAAATCTCGCATGGCCACTTTGATGCCATCTCCTAAATCTGAAAATTCCTCCAAGGCACTCAATCTTTTTCGAGCGTCGCTTGTCAAATTGGCCAATGAAGGAGTAACCAAGTAACAATATGCCTTTTTATTTGACCTACCCACACGACCTCTCATTTGATGTAAATCCGACAAGCCAAAATTATTGGCATTGATGATGAAAATGGTATTGGCATTGGGGATATCCAAACCTGATTCAATGATGTTGGTAGCCACTAATACATCATAGTGCCCTTCAATGAATCCCAGCATGATTTTTTCCAATTTATCACCATCCATTTGGCCATGAGCTACGGCAATTTTGGCATCTGGCACTAGTCGTAAAATGCGGTTGGCAATGCTCTCAAGTTCACCGATTCGATTATAAACCACAAAAACTTGTCCGTTTCTTGCCAATTCCTCCCTAATTCCGTCTCGTAATAGTTCATCATTTAATACAACCAATTTTGTTTCAACGGGTTGTCGGTTAGGAGGAGGAGTTGCAATGATGGATAGGTCCCTAGCGCCCATCAAAGAAAAATGCAAGGTTCTAGGAATGGGTGTTGCCGTTAAGGTCAGCACATCCACATCCACCCGCATTTCTTTCAGTCGATCTTTTACCTTCACTCCAAATTTTTGTTCCTCATCGATGATCATCAAGCCCAAATTCTTGAAAATTACGTCCTTGTTGACCAAACGATGCGTTCCAATAAGTATATCGGTTTCTCCTTTGGCTACTCGCTCAAGGGTTTCCTTGATTTGTTTGGGAGATTTAAAGCGATTGATGTATTCAACTTTACAAGGAAATGCAGCCAAACGATCATGGAAGGTTCGGAAATGCTGCATAGCTAATACTGTGGTAGGCACTAATACAGCCACCTGCTTAGAATCTGCTACTGCTTTGAATGCAGCCCGAACGGCTATTTCTGTCTTTCCAAATCCTACGTCCCCACAAACCAAGCGGTCCATCGGATGAGGTTTTTCCATATCCGCTTTCACATCTTGTGTGGCTTTGGCTTGATCAGGTGTATCTTCATATAAAAAGGAGGACTCAAGTTCAGCTTGTAAATAGGTATCTGGCGAAAATGAAAATCCGGGCGCAGATTTACGTTTGGCATACAGAGAAATCAACTCTTTGGCAATGTCCTTTACCTGTTTTTTAACTCTGGATTTCTTATTATCCCAATCTGGGGATCCCAGTTTGGACATGCTAGGTGGCGCACCCTCTTTTCCAGAATATTTGGAGATTTTATGTAGAGCATGAATGGATACAGAGAGAACGTCATCATCTCGGTAAATCAATCGTATCACCTCTTGCTCTCCATTGGATGTTTCTATTAGATTTAATCCGGCAAATCGACCGATTCCATAATCAATGTGTGTGACAAAATCACCCACTTGAAGGCTTCTTAATTCTTTTAATGTTAAGGCCTTATTCTTGGAGAATTTGTTTTTCTCTTTAAATCGGTGAAAGCGATCAAATAATTGATGGTCGGGGTAAAATGCAATTTTTGTTTGTTCGTCAATGAATCCTTCACGTAAGGAAATCTGCAGGTTTTTGAATTGTATGGAGGTATTTAATTCATTAAAAATGACTTCCAAACGTTCTAGTTGTCGGGATGATTCCGAACAAATGATGTTTTGATAGCCTTGGGTTTGATTGTCGAGCAATGCTCCCGCTAAGCGTTCAAAATCTTTATGAAAAGCTCCCGGGTTTTTAGAAGCATAGGTGATAGTTTCCGCATTTTTTAAATGATTTCTTTTTCCGTATTCGACTTGGGTAAACTGATTAAGGGATTTTATAAAATCTTTTTTGTTTTCCCAGCGTTCTGTTGGGTCAGAAATGATTTGAATGTCACTTCCTTTGCTTTTCAGTTCTTCGAAAGCAGCATTCGTTTTTTGGAAATAGTTCTGTATAATTTCTAGAAGCATTTCCTGATCTTTCATCCAAATGATGCTATTTTCTGGGAAGAAACTTAGAAAGCTTTCTCGACTTTCCTGAATGAGCTTCGTTTGTACATCGGGAATGAGATGCATGGCAGAAACTGACTGAATGGAAAGTTGGGTTTCTGGATGAAAGGTTCGTATACTATCTACTTCATTTCCAAAGAAATCCAATCGATATGGGAATTCTGTGGCATAAGAAAACACATCCAAAATGCCGCCACGAACGGAGTATTGTCCAGCTTCATAAACGAAATCAGTTCGCTCAAAGTCGTACTCATTGAGCGTTTCCGCCACAAAATTGGGATCTATTTTGTCTCCAACTCGGATAGAAAGCGTATTTTTTACTAGCGATTTTCGATTAATTACTTTTTCGCTTAATGCTTCAGGATAGGTGACAATAAAGGTGTCTTTATGGGATAAATTACTGAGCACATTGAGCACTTCAGCCCGCATCAAAACATTGGCATTGTCTATTTCTTCCCATTCATAGGGCTTTTTGTGGGACATTGGAAATAGCAAGACTTCAGCATCTGCCATCAAGGCTTGTAAGTCATTGAGCAAATAATGTGCTTCTTCCTTTTCTTCGCAAATCAGCAAATAGGGTCTTTTCTCTTGCTTGGAGGCCGCCATCAGGATGGCGTCCAATGAGCCTGATAAGCCTTTTATATGAAATTTGCTCCCTTTAGGGGCATAGTGGATTTGCGAGGAAAGAGTTTGAATAATTCCATCTTGCTGGTAGTGGGCAATAAAATCTTTTACAATCATAATCTACCGAATCAGGGCAGCCAATTTTTTCTTAGGGCTTGCAAAGGTAGGAATTTTTGTATCTTTGTGCATCCACAAAAAGGGGTGCCCAAATATTTGGGCTGAGATTATACCCATTGAACCTGATACGGTTAGTACCGTCGAAGGGATTTTGTAGAGTTTTTAGCGCTGAAAACTCAAAAAAATCATCGATGTAAGGGTTAGCATGTTAAATCAGACAGGATTTGACTCCTTTACCTGTTGTTAAACTTTTCAAAAATGAAAAAGATAACGACAACATTTATTTTAATAGTAATGATTGCTTTGATGGCTGCGCCTGTTTGGGCGCAGAAAACCTTTCGATGGGAAGGGACGGTGGTAGACCAAGAAAATGCTCAGGCACTTTGGGGGGCTAGTATTCAATTAAAGGATAGTCAACGAGGTACAGTTACCGACCGCAAGGGACATTTTGTGTTGACTAGTACTCAACCCTCAATCAGTATTTCGATTCATTTTGTTGGATATGAAACTCAGATTAAGGAATTGAAATCTTCGGACAAATCCATATCCATTCAACTGAAAAAATCATCTTTCTTAAATGATGAAGTGGTGGTCAAGGCTACACGTGCTGATGAAAATTCAGCCATGGCCTATACCAATGTTGGGGCGAAGGAATTGGCAAAGTCAAATTTGGGCCAAGATATGCCAGTTTTGCTCAATTTTACGCCATCCATTGTGACAACTTCCGATGCTGGGGCTGGAGTTGGCTATACAGGGATTCGTATCCGTGGTTCTGATGCCACACGTGTCAATGTGACCATTAACGGGATTCCAGTCAACGATTCAGAATCACAAGGAACCTATTGGGTAAATATGCCAGATTTTGCAAGTTCGGTAGCTTCTGTTCAAATTCAGCGGGGTGTAGGAACATCTACGAACGGTGCAGGAGCCTTTGGTGGATCTGTGAATATGCAAACGAATACCTTTGAAAAAGATCCCTATGCCGAATTGAATGTTTCTGGTGGATCTTTTGGGACCTTAAAATCTACCTTGAAACTTGGAACAGGTTTAATGGGTGGGAAATGGACCATAGATGGCCGATTATCTCGTGTGGTTTCAGATGGTTATATTGATCGCTCTTTTTCCAATTTGCAATCAGCCTATTTGTCGGCCGCCTATTTTGGGAAGAAATCCTTTTTCCGATTGAATTATTTTATTGGTAAGGAAAAGACCTTTCAATCTTGGTATGGAACTCCGGATAGTCGGGTAAATAACGATGTTTTGGGAATGAAAGCTTACATCGAGCGAAATTGGCTGAGTGAAGCGGATGCTAAGAATTTGTTGGAAAGCGGTAGGACTTTTAATTACTATATGTATCCTAATCAAACGGATAATTATGCGCAAGATCATTATCAATTCTTGACGCACCATAGCCTTGGGAAATATTGGAATTTGGATTTAAATGCACATTATACCTACGGTAGAGGATATTATGAGGAATTCAAGGCTGATGCTGAATTATCCAAGTATGGTTTAGCACCCATCAATTTGGGTTCGGTTTTGCTTACAGGTACCAATTTAGTGCGAAGAAAATGGCTGGATAATGATTTTTATGGTAGCACATTTGCTTTAAATTATGATGCCAATCAAGGCTTTAAAATTACTTTGGGAGGGGCATGGAGCCGTTATTTGGGTCGTCACTTTGGGGAAGTTGTTGCTGGAGATAAATTGCCAAGTTCTTATCTAGGTCATCGATGGTATCAAAGTCGATCACAGAAAACGGATTTGAATATGTTTGTTAAAATAAATTATGCTTTGGCGGATAAATGGCAAAGTTATCTCGACTTGCAGTATCGTACGGTAGGGTATAAAATGCAAGGTACAGCAGATAAAATGCAAGATATATCTCAAATTTGGACCTATAATTTCTTTAATCCTAAATTGGGTTTGACTCATCAATTATCTGAATCAAACAAAATTTATGGGTCGATGGCCGTGGGAAGTAAAGAGCCAAGTAGGCAAGATTTTATTGATAATCCGGGAACAACCCCTCGTTCTGAGTTTTTGACAGATTATGAACTTGGATTTGAACGAGTGGCCTCGAATTATTCCTTTCAATTAAATGCATACCGAATGCAATATCGAGATCAATTGGTCTTGACAGGTGCGGTGAATAGCGTAGGAGAGGCCATAAGGACGAACGTACCTGAAAGTTATCGCATGGGAATTGAAGCAAGTTTGAATTACCGATTATCCCGTCATTTTAATTGGCAAGCAAATTTAACCTTGAGTCAGAATAAGGTATTGAATTTTGTAGAAAGCATTCCTGATTATGATACCTATGGGGTTAAATTGGTCAATCATGGTACCACTGATATTGCTTATTCTCCTTCGACTATTGCTGGGAGTCAACTGACTTATACTTGGAAGGGCCTAGAGACGACCTTAATGACCAAGTATGTGGGTCAGCAATTTTTGGATAATACATCGGATGAGCAAAGAAAATTAAAAGCGTATTGGACACAGGATATTCGCTTAACATATCCAATAAAGACAGCTTGGGCCAAGCATTTACAAGCTAGTTTGTTGTTAAACAATGTCGCCAACACCCTGTATTCATCCAATGGCTATACCTATAGCTATGTGTATGAACAAAAAGTAATTACTGAAAATTTCCAATATCCTCAAGCGGGATTTAACTTTTTACTAGGTTTATCCCTTCGCTTGTAGAAATATGAAATAAAAAATCCCCTGTTGATTTGAACAGGGGATTTTTTTGAATTTAAAAGAATTTATTTCCCCATTAATTCCCAAGTCCAACCCATTTTGGCTAGTCGGTAACGTAAGGAATACCATAAAACGCCAAATCCATAGATGGAGCTGCGTTTGAAATTGATGGACGAAGCCTCTTCAAAATATTTGGTAGGGCAAGTAACTTCTCCAACTTCAAAGTTTTTCCAAAATAATTGAAGTACCATTTGATTGTCAAAGATGAAATCATCGTCGCATTCATGAAAGGCAACTGCTTCAAGTGCTTCTCTGGAAAAAGCACGATATCCGGTATGGTATTCAGAAAGTTTTTGGCCGATAAGTATATTTTGATACAGGGTTAAAATACGATTGGCGATGTATTTGTAAATGGGCATTCCTCCTTTTAAAGCCCCTTTGCCTAAAATTCTAGAAGCAAAAACTACGGGGTAAAGACCATTTCCAATGATACTAATCATGGCTTTCAACAGCAAGGGAGTATACTGGTAATCCGGGTGTAACATGATCACAATGTCCCCTTGAAGCTCCAACGCTTTCGTATAGCAGGTTTTTTGATTTCCACCGTATCCTTTGTTTTTATCATGACGAATCACATGTTGGATACCGATTTGTTTCGCTACCTCCACGGTATTGTCTGGACTATGGTCATCGACTAAAATGACTTCATCCACCCAATCGTGCGGAATTTCGTTATACGTTTTTTCGAGTGTGAGTGCGGCTTTATAGGCAGGCATCACAACAATTACCTTTTTCCCTTCGTACATAAAATGTGTGCCAAAGATTTACGAACTTTGGGCTTTGATGCAAAATTAGATATTTATGAGCGAAACTTTGTTTTTTATTCTGTTTTCACTGGGAGTCCTGGCCGTGATGTTGGTTGATTTAGGTGTTTTTAAGACGGGCCCGCAGGCTGAAGTGACTTTTCGGGAGGCAGGATTTTGGAGTGGTGCATGGGTCGCGTTAGCTTTATTATTTTATCTTTTTTTGAGGTTCAATGGAGGGATGGTACATGGTATACATCATATCCCTAGCTTACAAGTAGTGCAGGGATTATATGCCAAGCAGATTGATCTAGGGTCAGGGTTATATTTGGATCAACTAGCTGTATTTCAGGAAAATATGTCCTTGGAATTCATAACAGGTTACCTGGTAGAATATTCATTATCCGCTGATAATGTGTTTGTTTTCATTCTTATATTTAATTCATTCGGTGTTCAAAAACGCTACTATAAAAAGATTTTAGTTTGGGGAGTGCTAGGAGCGATTGTATTACGACTCATTTTTATCTTTTTAGGAGCAGCACTTTTACAAAAGTTTGATTGGATTATTTATTTGTTTGGGGCCTTTTTAGTGTACACAGGTATAAGTATAATAGTAAAAAAGGAAAGCGAGGAAGAGATGGTGCCTGGACATCATCCTGTGGTGAAAATATTGTCTAAGTACTTTAATGTGTACAAACGGAATGTGATTGGTCGTTTTTTCGTAAGAATGAAAACGGGCAAATTGTATATTACCCCGATTTTTGTGGTTGTTGTAGTGATCGCATTTACAGATATTTTATTTGCTGTCGATTCCATTCCAGCTATATTTTCTATCTCCAAAGACCCATACATCGTTTTCTTTTCCAATGTATTTGCCGTGATGGGTTTACGTTCACTGTTTTTCTTCCTGTCTAACCTAATGGGACTTTTCCGCTTTTTACCCATGGGCTTGGGTGTACTATTAAGTTTTGTTGGAATAAAAATGCTGGCACATCATTATTTGGAGCAAATAGGTTTTGGAACTTTGGCCTCCCTTGGGGTGATTATTGGAATTTTGACTGTGAGCATCGTGTTAAGCATGCTTTTCCCCGAAAAAAAATAATCAGTTTTTTATCAGGTATTTGGTGGGGAATTTGAGGGAAAATGGCTTTTTTTGCCCAACGCTGGCAAGGTTTTAAACCTTGACAGCGTTAAAAATTTTGCCTTTACTGGTGCCACTCAAGAGTCAATTTTCGATATTGTAATGGAGGCATTTTCATCCAATGCTTGAATTGTTTGTTGAAGTGAGATAGATTCCCAAATCCACTTTCAAAGCAAATCTCAATCATGGGTTTTGAGGTGCTTCGAAGTAATTGACAAGCATGTTTGATTCTGAATTCGGTGACTAATTCAACAAATGTTTTTTGGGTTACTTTTTTGAAATAGCGACAAAATGCGGTTTCAGTCATGTTGGCTAAATGCGCCACTTCATCTAAATGTACCTCATGGGTATAATTGGCAATTACATAAGCATACACTCGATTAATTCTTTCTAGATCTACCGTCGATAAGGTATAATTACTTTCGCTGGATTCTATGGGTTGAAGATCTGCCGTTTGGGTACTTAATATATGTAGTATTTGTAAGAAATTTAATAATCGTGGAAAAGGAGCTAGTTCTTTCAATAAGAGCATTTCTCGAGCAATCTTTTCTTGAGTGCTGCCTTGAATGGAAAAGCCCAATTTTGCTCTTTCTAGTAAAGATTTGATGGCCATGCTTTCCTTTTTATTCAAAAAGGTCTCACCCAGGAAATCTGCGGAAAAGTGAATGACCAGGGCTTGTGCTGCATCTGGATCAACATCTTCTGTTAGCCAATCTTTGCGGTGATTTTGCCAGCAATGGGGTAAATTGGAGCCCAACAGCACCAAATCTCCCGCGCTAAAATCACTGATCTGATTTCCGATAAAGCGCTTTCCTTCTCCGGCAATAATTAATGTTAACTCCAATTCTGGGTGGAAATGATAAGGGGCATCAAATCGAGCTTGTTTAACTTCTTTTATCTCGAACGATAAATCTTCGGTACTCTTGGCCAAATGCTCCAAACTAGCTTTCATCTTATTTGAAAATTATCAAAACTGGGATTGTATTTATTAAATTATGGTAAAATTGCATTATTTTTTACAAATTTCATGGTAGAATGTGAGATTCTTTTTAGAGACCTTTGATCAAAAATTTAGCTAGATGTTTAATCAAGCTTACTTACTGAAGAACACAGACAAAACCTATTTTAATATGAATGGACACGTCTTTTTAGAAGACGTGTTGAGTAAAGATGATTTGCAACCCTATCGGGAGGCAATCAATCGCTGTGCTAAGGATTTTCGCGCTAAGCAAAAATCCTTAGCTGAACGCGATACCTACGGAAAAGCCTTTTTACAAATGATGAATTTGTGGGAAGAGGATGCCAAAATCAAAGAATTCACATTTGCCAAGCGATTTGCTAAGATAGCAGCGGAATTATTAGGAGTGGAGCATGTTCGCCTTTACCATGATCAAGCCTTGTTTAAAGAGCCTGGAGGAGGCCTAACACCTTGGCATCAAGATCAATATTACTGGCCTTTAGATACCACCAATACGGTCACCATGTGGATGCCCTTAGTGGATATAGACGAGGATATGGGTATGCTTACTTTTGCTTCAGGGACTCAAAATGTC
Source organism: Aquirufa sp. Wall-65K1 (assembly GCF_054558475.1). NCBI lineage: Bacteria > Pseudomonadati > Bacteroidota > Cytophagia > Cytophagales > Flectobacillaceae > Aquirufa > Aquirufa sp. Wall-65K1. Next base: position 68,912 of record NZ_JBPXKD010000004.1, read on the forward strand.
AATTTACCTTTAGTAAATATTTCCGATGAGTCGGAACAAATGATTAGCCAGTTTGTCAAAGAAAAGAATTACCCCATTGTGGCTCAAAAAACCATGAAAGCGGGAGATGCAACTTTTCATAAAGGCTGGACTTTACATGCTGCTCCGGGAAATCATTCTAATACTATGCGCGAAGTAATGACCATCATTTACATGGATGCGAACGCTAAAATCATAGAGCCGCTGAATGACAATCAAGAAGCTGACCGCCAGCGTTGGTTACAAGGTTTAGCTCCTGGTCAACCTGCCGCCTCTCCCTTGAATCCTATATTAAGCTAGGTAATTACTCTCTTCGATGTATTGGCCTTAGGTTACAATTTGGGACAATCGCAGCCTTTTTTCTTCTTTTTGAAAAGTCCCCAAAGGAACCCTTTCTTTTTGCGATATTTCGCCATTTTCTTTTGACTAGAAATGGAATAGCTCAATTCAGTTGAAGATTTAGCTGTGCTGCTATTAGCCGGAATGCTGAATGAAATCAAGCAAAGTAAAATCAAGTATTTCATGGCGTTATCGCTTTAAATAGTTTACAAACATAAGGTTTTTGACTGAAATCTCCCTCAGAGATCTTATTTCATTTTAAGTCATCCCATTTATTTTGAGATGCATGAAATAAATACCATACTTGTAAAAAAAATGGCTCTCTAAACCATCCAATTATGTGCGATACTTTTTTTAGCCCTTCTCAATTCAATGTAGGAGGAAACCCAATTTTGGCTAAAAATTCAGATCGTGAGCCCAATGAAGCTCAGCAAATCGCTCGATTCCCTGCCCATACTAGACCTCAAAAAGGGGTTCAAGCAAGCTATATTGCGGTGGAATGTCCAGAACGGGTTTTTGAAGTTATTTTATCAAAGCCCTTTCATATGTGGGGGGCTGAAATGGGGGTTAATGAACACGGACTTGCCATTGGAAATGAGGCAGTTTTTACCAAAATGAAATTGCTAAAAAAGAATACAGGCTTGACTGGAATGGATTTATTGCGTTTGGCATTGGAACAGTCGAAAACAGCCAAAGAGGCCCTGGATGTTATCATCAAGTACTTAGAAAAATACGGTCAAGACGCTTGCGGTGGATATCAAGATAAAGGCATGTATTATAGTAATAGTTTTCTAATAGCTGACACTCATGCTGCCTATGTCTTAGAAACGGCTGGGCCATTTTGGGCATTTAAGCATATTGAATCCTTTTATGCGATTTCCAATCTGTTGACTCTTGGAACGGATTTTGACCAAATTCATCCTGATGCCCAAGCTTATGCTTATCAAAAATCTTGGATAAAACGAGATGTGCCATTTGATTTTCAACAAGCATTTTCTGAGCCATTTATGACCTTTATGGGTCGCGGTGCCTCCAGAAAACAACAATGCGAATGGCAAGGTCCTTTTTCTAAAAATAGGGATTTTGAGCTTCAAGATGCCTTTGATATTTTGAGAAGTCATCGAATTAGAGAGAATTTTGAGCCTTGTCGAGGAGATATGGGCAACATTTGTTTGCATGCGCAAGGATTATTAACTCCCTCACAAACCACAGGTAGTTTGGTAGTTGAATTGAGAAAAGATGCTCAATCTAGCGTTTGGCTGACGGGTTCATCGGCTCCCTGTTTATCCATATTTAAGCCATTTTATTTTGGAACAATAACCTTAGACGTTGAAAATTTCCCTCAAGCATCTTCGCATCTAGATGATTCCTATTGGTGGCAATGGGAGAAAATTCATCGAAAGGCATTGACGGATTACCACTCCCTACATGCCAAAATTCAAGCATTTCGAGAGGAGAAAGAAAAGCTTTGGCTGAAAGAGGATCAATTGTTGGCGAACAGCAAGGACCTAAAAAAGAAAGAAGAATTAAGTCAGAGGGCTATTCAAGAATGCCTTCAATTGGCTATGAAATTGGAACAACATAAACCTAAACCTACCTTCAGGTTAAAATCTTTAGCCTATTCCTTGTATTGGAAGTGGCAAAATAGAGTCATGTAATATGAAAGAAATTAATACCGAAATATTGATCGTAGGAGCAGGCTATGCCGGAATAGCTGCCGCAAAAAAGCTTCATGCCGCAGGAAAAGATTTTATCATCTTAGAAGCGAGGGATCGGATCGGGGGAAGAACGTTGACGGAGAATTTAACATCGGGTCCAAGCGTGGACATGGGGGCCAAATGGGTCGGTCCAACCCAACATTTGGTTTGGGAATGGATTAAGGAAAGTCAAACGGAAACCTATGAAACCTATGACCAAGGAAAAAACCTATTAAAATTCAAAGATAAAATCAGTTCCTACACGGGCACTATTCCTAAAATAGACCCCATTTCATTGATTGATTTAGGCATGGCCATCCATCGAATGAATAAGCTTTCGGAGCAAATTTCTATCTCCGAACCTTGGAATCATCCGAAAGCCAAGGAATATGATGCAATGACGTTGGCCACATGGATGGATAAACATATATGGACAGCCAAGGCCAAACATTTATTTGAAATCGGGATTCAAACGGTTTTTGCAGTAGAAGCCTCTGAAATTTCCCTCCTTTTTGCTTTATTTTATTTTAAATCAGGTGATAATATGGACACCTTGATTTCCATAAAAAATGGGGCTCAACAAAGTATCTTGAAAGGCGGTACTCAGGGTTTAGTTAAGAAAATAGCTGCACCTTGGATGAAAAAAATTCAGTTGAATGAGCCCTTGTTAAAATTGGTTCAACACGAAACGGGAATAGTGGCTACATCAGCAAATTTGAGGATTACAGCCAATAAATGTATTCTAAGTATCCCACCGGTTCTGATTAATTCCATTGTATTTGATCCACCTTTACTCCAGCAAAAGGCACAACTGTACCAGCGGATGCCCATGGGAGCGGCCATGAAAGTATATTTAATTTACCCTAGTCCTTTTTGGCGGGGAATGGGTTATAGTGGACAAATTGTAAGTGATGAGTACCCTTTAAAAGTAACCTTTGATGTAGGACATACCGATTCAGATCATGGGGTATTATTGGTATTTGTGGAAGGAAATGATGCTCGAAATTTCATTGAATTGGAAGAAGATGTTCGCCGAAAAATGATTTTGGAGCGTGTAGTAAAGATATTTGGGCATCAAGCGGTACAACCTCTGCAATATGTCGATAAGTGCTGGACGGAAGAAGTTTATTCTCGTGGATGTTACACGGGGTTAATGGGTCCCAATACTTTAACGCAATTTGGACATCAAATACGTGCGCCCTTTAAACATGTTCATTTTGCAGGAACAGAAACCGCCGAAAAGTGGAATGGCTATTTGGATGGGGCCATTTCATCAGGTTATCGGGCAGCTTCTGAAGTCTTGGAATAGGCACTCCAAAAGCTGCCCAAGGCCTTATTTTATTCTTTCTTTGAAGTAAGCAATGGCCATGTTCCATGCTTCTTCGGTTGATTTTTTATCAAATGCCGGATTAGAAGGATTGGCAAAAGCATGTTCTGCATCAAAGCTTTTAACCTGTAATTTTTTGCCTGCTGCTTTCATGTTTTCTTGAAATTCAGCAACAACCTTAGGAGAAATCCATTGCTCTTTACCAGCAAAAAGTCCTAAAACATCAGTATTTAAAGCTTTTAATTCATTGATATCTTTAACTGGCATGCCATAATACATCACGCAGGCCACCCCTTGGTTTCCAGCTAAAATAGAAGCTTTTAACGATAGTCCGCCTCCGAAGCACCAGCCCACGGTGGCTATTTTTGCTTTTGGACCTACATGTTGGATAGCACCTTTAATGATGGCCTCCAAACGGGCAGGATTCGCCTCTCCCATGTATTTACCAGCATCCTCCCGAGTAGTAGCTACTTTCCCATCATACATATCGATGGCTAGGACATTGACATTCCCCAGGGTGCTGTAGAAATGTTCGGCTTCTCGTTTGATATGGTCATTTAACCCCCACCATTCTTGAAATACAAATAAAGTATTTGTGGTGGGTTTTGCGGCTTTGATGTAAAAAGCATGAGCCTTTTGACCATCTGGCGTGCTAAATTCAATCATTTCACCTCCTGCTTTGGAGATATGTACGTAGGGTTTTGGTAATTTATGCGACCGCTGGAAGGCTTTGTTGGAAGCCATCAATTGCATGTCATCCTTTTTTAAAAAGCAACAGGATTGTGCGTTTAGTTCTTGAAAACCAGCCAATAAGGTGAGTAAAAAGACGATTTTTTTCATGGTATTATTTGGATAAAAATTTTGAATAAATTAATCGAAAATGAAGCTTTTACTATAACTTTGTCAACTCTTTAAGACTGACAATTAATATGAAAAACAAATTCTTCGGATCTCTCCGAATCATGGCTAGCTTCTGTCTTGCATGCTTATTTTCGTTCTCACTAGTAGCGCAAGACAAAAACGTACTCAAAGGTAAAAAGGTTTTGGTTTTTTCCTCTACCAAAGGTTTTCGTCACAGTTCCATTGAGCCGGGCAAAATTGCCTTTTTGAAAATGGCGGCGGAAAAAGGATTTTCAGTGGATACTACTGAAAATGCGGCTGCTTTTACCGAAAGTAATTTAAAGAAATACCGTGTGGTCGTGTTTTTAAACACCACGGGTAATGTATTAAATGATCCTCAGCAAAATGCTTTTGAGCGTTTTATCCAAGCGGGTGGAGGTTATTTAGGTATACATGCCGCCACTGACACAGAATACGATTGGCCATGGTATGGCAAATTATCTGGAGGTTATTTTGCTTCTCACCCAGGTCGTCCAAATGTTCAAGAAGGAAAGATGAACGTGGTAGATGGTAGCCATATTTCTACCTCCCACATGCCAGCAAGTTTTATTCGCAAGGATGAATTCTATGACATCAAGGAATTTAATAAAGATGTTAAGGTCTTGGTGACAGTGGATGAGAAAACATATAAAGATGGTAAAATGGGCGATTTTCACCCAATGGCTTGGTACCATGAATTTGATGGCGGCCGTGCATTTTACACCAACTGGGGACATACCCATGAGACATTTTCTGAAGATCTAGTGCTGAAGCATATTTGGGGAGGATTGCAATGGGTAGCTTCTGGACCAGATATCAACTACAATAAGAAATTACGTACAGGAGTTCTTCCAGAAGAAAATAGATTCACTAAAATTACTTTAGATCGTAATTTGGATGAACCTACTGAATTGGCAGTTACGAATCAGGGAAAAATCTTTTTTGCTGAGCGTAAAGGTAAATTGAAAATGTATGATCCAAAGAAAGGCAAAACGAAAGTAATAGCCAATTTGGATGTTTTCAATAAGTTTGAATACGGATTAATGGGTATGAATATTGATCCCAATTTTGATCAAAATAAATGGATATATTTATTCTATTCTCCACAAACAGGTCAGTCTGATACAGCGCAGCATTTATCTCGTTTTACCTACGATGATTTGAAAGATACCTTGTTAATGAACACGGAAAAGGTATTATTAAGAGTTCCAGTTAAGCGTACTGGATGCTGCCATACAGGAGGTTCAATCGCTTGGGATAAGGAAGGGAACTTGTTTTTATCTACAGGTGATGATACCAATCCATTTGAATCCAATGGATATGGTCCCATTGATAATCGTCCTGGAAGAGCAGGCTGGGATGCGCGCGCTACTAGTTCCAATACCAACGACTTAAGAGGCAAGATTATTCGTATCAAACCAACGCCAGAAGGAAGCTTTACGATTCCGAAAGGAAACTTATTCCCAGAAAAGACGCCACATGCTAAGGCAGAGATTTATGTGATGGGTAACCGTAATCCATACCGCATTGCGGTAGATCAACGTACAGGATTCTTATATTGGGGTGAAGTTGGTCCAGATGCCGGCGAAAATTCACCTAAATATGGTTCTAGAGGATACGATGAAGTAAACCAAGCGCGTGAGGCAGGTTATTTTGGTTGGCCTTTATTCGTAGGAAATAATCAGACCTATAATCAAAGAGATTTTGTGAAAGACAGTACTTGGGCTAAGTTTAGTGTGGAAGCGCCAATCAACGATTCTCCTCACAATACGGGTTTTGCTCATTTGCCTAAACCTCAAAAAGCCTTTATTTTTTACCCATATGTAGATTCTCCAGATTTTGGTCCAGTTATTGGTAAGGGGTCTAGAAATGCTATGGCAGGTCCTGTTTATTATTCAGAAGATTTTCCAGCCAATTCAAAAACGAAATTCCCATCGTATTATGATGGCAAGTTGTTTGCTTATGATTGGGCTAGAGACATCATCTACACGGTTAGCATGAAGCAAAATGGGGATTTCGATTCTATGGAGCGTTTCTTGCCTTCTGTGAAATTCTCTCATCCAATTGACATGCAATTTGCCAAAGATGGTACATTCTATGGTTTAGAATATGGTCCAAATTGGTTTGCACAGAATGAGGAAGCAACCTTATATAAAATTGAATACAACGCGGGGAATCGTCCTCCGAAAGTGGAAATAGCCGCTGACAAAAAAGCTGGTGCTTCTCCAATGAAAGTGAAATTCTCTTCTGCAGGAACATTGGATTATGATGGAGATGCCATTCAATATGCATGGTCATTTGGTGATGGTCAAACCAGTACCTTGGCCAACCCTACGGTAACTTATACCAAATCAGGGGTATTTAAAGCCGTATTGAAAGTAAAAGATGCTAAAGGAAATGTTAGTTCAGCCGAAACAATTGTGAAGGTGGGTAATGAAATTCCTAAAGTGGATGTAAGTATTGAAGGCAATAAATCCTTCTATTGGAATGACAAACCTGTAAAGTATGCCGTGAAGGTAGAAGATAAAGAAGATGGTTCTTTAAGTAATAAGAAGATTGCGGAAGAGGATGTTGTATTGAATATCAACTACCTACAAGGATTTGATAAAACGCTCATTGAGCAAGGTCATCAGAGTAATACGTCATTCTCCAATGGAAAGCGTTTGATTGAATTATCAGACTGCAAAACCTGCCATGCAGTGGAAAAGAAATCCATTGGGCCATCATACACTGAGGTAAGTAAAAAATACCGTGCTTCAGCGGCTAATATTGATATGTTAGCGAAGAAAGTTATTAACGGTGGTGGTGGTGTTTGGGGAGAACAAGTAATGGCTGCCCATCCACAAATCAAATCCGATGATGCCAAAGAAATGGTTCGTTACATTTTAAGTTTATCGGATACTAAGAAAACTTCAAAGCCATTGAAAGGTGAATATGTAACCAATGATGGTGGTAAACCAGGTACGTTCTTGTTTGTAGCTAGTTATACAGATAAAGGAGGCTCAAAGGTAGGTTCGGCTACGGGTCAACAAGTGATAACCCTTAGAAACTCACATGTAGCAGCTGCTTCAGCGGATAAGACTTCGAAAACGATGAAGTATAAAGTGGATGGAGTGGGGGAGTTATTAGTTGCAACTGCTGATCAGGGTTATGCTAATTTTGGTATGATTGATTTAACTGGAATTAAGTCGATTCAGGTTTCATCTTTTGTGATGCCAGGTCAAACCGCTGGAGGTAAATTAGAATTGAGATCAGGTAGTCCTACTGGTACTCTTCTAGGATCTATTGATATTAATAGCACGGGTCAATCTCGTATGCCAGTCAATGTTTCGGGCTCTCAAAACTTATATTTTGTCTTCTCCAATCCTGCTGCAGGTGATAAGCCTTTGTATGGTTTGAAGGAAATCTATTTTGAGAATTAGGAAAGTAATATGTTCGAAAAAGGCTCCGAAAGGAGCCTTTTTTATTACCATTTAGTTCGAATGTACAAATTTTCTACTTTCTGTCTTGCCCAAGGGGTTTTTCGTAAAAAAGTTAACGAAGATTTGATACTGGGATTGATCGCAAAGCAATTGATCCGTATCCTTCTGGCAAGTTCTTCCCATCCATAACGCTCTACCAATTGCTCCATGATGAAAGCCAAGGTTTTACCATGTAAAGGGTCATTGGATATTTGTCCTTCGCTCATAGGTATTGGTTTAAGCGCGCTCAGATAATTCTAGCCAACGCATTTCTTTTTCCTCTAAACTATTTTTTAATCGCTCAACTTCCGCAGCCCAGGCTGTTAAATCTTGAAAATTATCAGACCCTTTGCTTAAACGTTCAATTAGTGCTTCTTTTTGCCCTTCCATCACGGCCATTTCTTTTTCAAGTTCTTCCAATTCTTTGGCTTCCTTAAAACTAAGCTTGGCTCCTTTAGGGGCTGGTTTACTTTCAACTACGGGAGTTGGATTTTTTTTCTCTGCAACAGGTTCTTTTTCTTTGTTTTCTAGGGCAATTCGATAATCAGTATAATTTCCATTGAAGAAATTGACTTCTCCTTCCCCTTCTACTAAAATCAATTGATCCACAAGGTTATCCATGAAATAACGGTCGTGGGAAACTAATAACAAACAGCCTTGAAATTCACTTAAAAAGTCTTCCAATAATTGTAGGGTATCTAAATCTAAATCATTGGTAGGCTCATCTAATATCAAGAAGTTGGGGTTTTTGACCAATACTTGCATCAATTGAAGCCTTTTTTTCTCCCCTCCAGAAAGTTTTTCAACGGGCGTATATTGTTGAGCTGTTGGGAATAAAAACTTACTTAAAAATTGGCTTGGTGTCAAAGACTCATTTTTTCCATAAGGAATCACTTCGGCAATTTCTGTAATGGTATCAATGACTCTTTGCTCTGGCTTAAATTCAAAAGGCAATTGGGTATAATATCCAATGACTAAAGTTTCTCCGGGGTCAATGGTCCCGGCATCAGGTTGTTCAAGTCCAGTTAGTAACTGAAGGAAAGTAGTCTTTCCAGCTCCATTTTTACCTACTATACCAATACGGTCTTTTTTCTTGAAAGTATAGGTAAAGTCATTAACTATTTTTTTGTCACCCCAGGCTTTCTTTAGGTGATTAATCTCAATGATTTTATTGCCCAAACGCGACATCTGAATGTTTAATTCCAGTTTGCTATCATCTACTTTACGGTGAGCAACTTCTTCTGTCTCAGCAAAAGCATCAATGCGTGATTGAGCTTTAGTTCCACGGGCTTTTGGCTGCCTTCTCATCCACTCCAATTCCTTACGGTATAAGTTCTTGGCTTTGGAAATAGTACTAGCCTCGGAAGCTTCCCGTTCTGCTTTTTTCTCCAGGAAATAGGCATAGTTCCCTTCGTAGGTATAAATAGAGCCATTGCTTAGCTCTAGCATTTTATTACAAACTTTATCTAAGAAATATCGATCGTGGGAGACAACGAGCACCGTTACATTGGGGCCCGAGAGGATGCCTTCTAGCCATTCGATGGTTTCAATATCTAAATGGTTGGTCGGCTCATCCAGAATCATGATATCCGGACTTTCAATCAATAATTTGGCCAGCGAAAGACGTTTCTTTTGTCCGCCTGAAAGTGTACTAACTTTTTGATCTCCATCGGGAATTCCTAAGCGCGTAATGATTTGTTTGGCTCTAGCCTCGTAATCCCAAGCATTATTAGCTTCCATGAGAGCAAAAGAATCTTCAAGTTCTTTGGCATCTCCAGAAATCATAGCCTTTTCATAGGCTTTGATGGCTTGTGCACTGGGTAAATCATCCGAAAAAAGGTAGTTTAGTACTTCCTCATTTTCTTGAAAAATAGGGTTTTGAGGAAGATAACCCACGCGAATACCTTTGCGAATGGTTACTTTACCTTCATCAGGGCTTTGGAGACCCATAAGGGTTTCCATGAGGGTAGTTTTACCCGTGCCATTTTTTCCAATGAGGGATACTTTCTCTCCTTTTTGTAGGCCAAAGAATAGGTTTTTAAAGACCCATCTTTCACCCAAATTGCGAGAAATATTTTCCGCGGATAGGTAATTCATGTTGGTTAATTAGGAACTCTTTACGAATTCGATTCAAGCGCTTCTTCTCTCATTTTTCTGCGCAATACTCTTCCTGAAACGAGGATACTGATTTCATAGAGGCCAAAGAGAGGGAAGGCGACCAATAATTGTGAAATCACATCGGGGGAAGGGGTGATGATAGCTGCTACTAACAAAATCACGATGAGGGCATGTTTTCTGTATTCTCTCATGAAAGAAGGCGTAAGAATTCCCACTTGAGATAGTACAAAGGCAATCATCGGTAATTGGAAAGTAAGGCCGCATGCCAAAGTCAACATGGATAATAACGATATGTAATCGTTGATGTCAAATTGATTTTGGATACTAGGATCTAATTTGAAGTTTGCCAGAAAATTGATGGCCATGGGAGCTACCACGAAATAGCCAAAAGACACCCCAACAAAAAAGAGTAAAGAAACCCAGAAAACTGCTCCACGGGCTGCCTTCTGTTCTTTTTCTTTCAAACCCGGACGGATAAATCGCCAGATTTCATAAAAGGCATAAGGAAATGCAAATAATAGTCCCACGATGATCGACTGGGTTAGAGCCATCATGAATTGACCAGATACCTCTCTACTTTGCAGAATGAAGTCAGCAGCTTGCATACACAAACTGGTCATTCCTGTTAATTCAGCTAAATGGCACAGCACTTGATTCGTATAGAAATCTACTTTGGTAGGACCCATGATGATGATTCCAAAGATTTCATTTCTGAAAATCCATGCCAAGATTGTAAAAATCACAATAGAAGCTAAAGAGCGAATAATATGCCACCTTAGTTCCTCTAAATGATCCATAAACGACATTTCTGTGCCGTCCTTATCTTCATCCTGGTCCTCGTCGTCCCAATCCTGATCTAATGCCATATTTGTTTTTTATAAATAAAGTGGGAATTGCTTCATCCACTGATTTACTTCTGTTTTAACCTGTGCCAATACTGTCTCGTTTTCGTGGTTCATCAATGCGCGATCAACCAAATCAACGATTTGTTCCATTTCTGTTTCTTTTAGACCACGGGTTGTCATAGCGGCAGTACCCACGCGCATTCCCGAAGTAACAAATGGAGATTTATCATCAAACGGCACCATGTTTTTGTTGATGGTGATATCTGATTTGATTAAGGTATTTTCTGCTAATTTTCCAGTTAGACCTTTCGGGCGTAGGTCGATCAACATCAAGTGATTATCCGTTCCTCCTGAAATGATATCATATCCTTTGGCTAAAAATGCTTTGGCCATAGCTTGTGCATTGCTTTGTACCTGTTTAGCATATGCTTCAAATGTCGGAGTAAGCGCTTCACCGAAGGCAATGGCTTTCGCCGCAATCACATGCTCTAGTGGACCACCTTGAGTTCCAGGGAATACGGCTCCATCTAGACAAGCCGACATGGTTTTCAAGTCGCCTTTCAATGTTTTGAACCCAAAAGGATTTTCAAAATCATTTCCCATCATGATCAAGCCTCCACGAGGTCCACGTAAAGTTTTGTGCGTGGTAGTTGTCACAATATGGCAATGTTGCATCGGGTTATTTAATAAACCTTTGGCAATTAACGCTGATGGATGTGAAATATCGGCTAATAAAATGGCGCCCACTTGATCTGCAATGGCTCTTAATCGAGCGTAATCCCAATCACGAGAATAGGCAGAAGCGCCACATATGATTAATCTTGGTTTTTCTTTGGCGGCAGTTGCTTCTACCTTATCCCAATCAATTAAACCTGTTTCTTTTTCTACACCGTAAAAAAATGCTTGAAAATATTTTCCAGAAAAGTTTACCGGAGAACCATGGGATAAGTGACCCCCATGAGAAAGATCAAATCCTAAAATCTTGTCGCCAGGATTTAAAAAAGATAAAAATACTGCTGCATTGGCTTGTGCCCCAGAGTGTGGTTGCACGTTTGCCCATGAAGCTCCAAACAATTGCTTAGCACGCTCTATGGCTAGCGTTTCCACCTCATCCACTACCTCGCAACCTCCATAATAACGTTTGCCTGGAAGTCCTTCCGCATATTTATTCGTCAAAACGCTACCTTGAGCCTCCATCACTTGAGGAGAAGTAAAGTTTTCTGAAGCAATTAACTCGATACCGAATTCCTGACGGTGAGCTTCTTGACTAATCAATGAAAAAATTTCGTTATCGCGCTGTTGTGGGAATGTGCTTGCAGCCATGGAAATATATTGTTCGTATTTACGTTAGAATGGGCACAAAATTACGTTTTTTTATCCGAATAGAAAAACCATTTTACGGCCTTTTCCGTTCTATAGATTTGTCATAGATATCCACTAAATTGTTTAATTTTGAAAATTATTTCACTCTCACGAACTAGATATACACCAAACAACGTTTGGTTATGAAAATATTGAACATATGAAATACAAATTACTTCTCCTAAGCTTGTTTCTTTTTGTGCTAAGCCCTGTGTTAGCCCAAAAGCTTGTACCCGCCAAATGGTCTTGGACTTTGGAGCCAGCGAAGCCGACCGTAGGCCAGGAGGCTGAAATTGTATTTCAGGTAAGTATTGAAAAAGGATGGTACCTTTATTCATCTGATTTTGACAAAGATTTAGGCCCGGTTGTGACTACCGTGACAATCAAAAATCCAATTGGATTTGAATTGGTGGGTGGTTTAAAAGCTGTTAATCCACATTCTAAATTTGATAAAGAGATTTGGAATGGAACGTACACCTATTTTACCGAAAAAGGGGAGTTTAGACAGAAAATCAAGATCAATGCTGAAAATTGGAAGATTGAAGGGAATTATGATTCTCAGGCTTGTTCCAATGAAAGTGGACTTTGTGTGCCCGTCAAAGGGGCATTTACCCTTGCTAGCACTGCTGCCGCCTCGAATGTAACTTCAGACGATTCAAAAAAAAAAATCCTTGAACCAGTAGTTCCTAGTGCTAGTCCCGTAGTTCCTGATGAGTCTTTATGGCAATTTTTCTGGATTGCAATGGGGGCTGGACTTTTGGCATTATTGACACCCTGTGTTTATCCTTTGATTCCGATGACGGTGAGTTTTTTTACCAAACAAAAAGGGGGTAAAGGATTGGCCTTTTTGTATGGTTCCTTCATCGTGTTGATATATGTGTTTTTCGGAACGCTTTTGGCCTTTTTTGCTGGGGCTAGTTTTGCCAATTTCTTAAGTACTCATTGGATTCCTAATCTCTTGTTTTTTGGAATTTTTATCTTTTTTGGTATTTCCTTTTTAGGAGCATTCGAAATAGTTTTGCCCTCAGGCATGGTTAATTCAGTAGATGCTAAATCTGACAAAGGTGGGGTGATTGGGGTGTTTTTTATGGCTTTCACTTTGGTGTTGGTTTCATTTTCATGTACGGGGCCATTGGCTGGTAGTATTTTAATAGCGGCTTCCCAAGGAGCTTTTGTGAAACCCATCATTGGCATGCTTGGTTTCTCTTTAGCCTTTGCTATTCCCTTTACTTTATTTGCCATTTTCCCTGGTTTCATGCAAAAATTACCCAAATCTGGGAATTGGATGAACGAGGTAAAGGTGGTATTGGGTTTCTTAGAAATAGCCCTAGCCTTCAAGTTTTTGAGTGTAGCGGATCAAGTATATCACTGGCACTTATTGGACCGTGAAATCTTCTTAGCCATTTGGATTGCTATTTTTGGAGCCTTAACCTTGTATCTGTTTGGTAAAATTTCTTTACCACATGATGGTCCTGCAGGAAAATTATCCATTCCAAGAACTTTGTTTGCCACGGCTGTATTGGCTTTTGTGGTGTATTTAATTCCAGGAATGTTTGGTGCACCTTTGAAAGGTTTATCAGGATGGTTGCCTCCTATGAGTAGCCAAGATTTCAAAGGTAATTCAGGAGAAGTTAGCATAAAGCCAGGCTCAACTGGAACAGTTAAATACGGAGATTTCTTAGAGTTGCCCCTAGGTTTGACCGGCTTTTTCGATTACCAAGAGGCAAAAGCCTATGCCATTCAAGTAGGTAAGCCATTGTTCATTGATTTTACCGGTCATGGTTGTGTGAATTGTCGAAAAATGGAGGAGTATGTATGGTCTGATCCCAAGGTCTTGAAACGTTTGCAAGAGGAGTATGTGGTGGTGGCTTTATATTGTGATGATAAGACGGAATTGCCTGCTGATCAATGGTACGTTTCAAAAGTGGACGGACAGGAAAAGAAAACCTTGGGTGATCAGAACTTAGATTTTCAGATAAGTCGATTTAATTCTAACGCACAACCACATTATGTCTTATTGGATCCTAGAACCGAGGGTGGACCTTTGGTAAGCCCGGTAGCATTTGATGCCAATGTGGACCATTTTGTAGAGTTTTTGGATAAAGGTTTGCGTCAATATAAATTGAACTAAAAAGATGGATTGGTCTTCTTATTCGGCTGTCATGGCAGCCACAGCCATCAAGTTCATTGCTGGTCCTATTACAGGTTTCAGTATGGGTCTCAGCTGGGTTGAAACGATACTTTTTACCTGGCTGGGGATGATGATTACCGTGAGTTTTATGATTAGTTTAGGTCAATGGTTAGTCAAATATATTGCCCAATGGCGCCAACAAAAACCCTTGGTTTTTAGTAAACGGGCTAGATTAGCGGTTAAGATTTGGACAAAGTTTGGCATCAAAGGGATAGCGGCATGTACCCCCTTATTTTTGACTCCTATTGGAGGTAGTTTGTTGGCTCTCTCCTTTAAAGTTCCTTTACCAAGAATCCTGTTTTTTATGGCAATTTCAGCCTTTTTATGGGCAAGTATCTACACGGCCTTAATTTATCAGTTGGATTTTATTCGCGACTATTTCATGGAGAAATAAAAAAGCCCCCGAAATTTCGGAGGCTTGAATATGGTCTAGCGAGTGGTATTACTCACTTACATTTTTAGAGTTGTACAATTTAGCACGCAATTCATTGGCTTTCACTTCCAACTCAGGTTTAGCTGTGTAAGTCTGTTTTGTTTGAGCTGCTGCACTATCTGGATGAACACCGTATACATAAGTATCACCTTCACGAACATCTTTTTGCTTAATTCGATTGTTTTTTTGGTAATCGCATGAGCTAGCTAAAGCAACAACAAGAAGGGCAGGTAATAAACTTTTCAATTTCATATAGTTGTGTAAAAAATCCGATGCAAAAATAAGTCCAAAATTGGTACAAAAAAAATTTCTTTAAATATGCGGCTTAGCTTTCTTCTAAATTTTTGATTTTTTCAGCTAAAAAGCTCATTAATTCAGCAATGTAGGCTTTGCTAAAATTGAATTCAATTCCTGCCGTGGCATAAATTGTTTTCATAGGTTCTGTATAGCCTAATTCCAAAGCTTGTAAATATTGCTCCAAAGCTTGTTTAGGCTGACGGCAATAATTTCTCCAAACGGCCAAAGCACCCAGCTGGGCGATGGCATATTCGATGTAGTAAAAGGGTACTTCGAATAGATGTAATTGTTTCTGCCAAATATTGGTTTTGATTTCTTGTAAATCTGACCAATCTGTGACATTATCTGAGAATCTCGAAATGATTTCTAACCATTTAGCATCTCTTTCTGCTTGGCTATGCGAAGGGTTTTCATAAATCCAGTGCTGAAAGGCGTCGATCGTGGCCACCCAAGGTAAAGTTTCTAAAATGTCTTCCAAATGCTTGATTTTGGCTCTTTTAGCTTCTTCTGGGTTGGGAAAGTAAATATCCCAATGATCAATGGTTAATAATTCCATACTCATGGAAGCCAGTTCGGCTACTTCAGACGGAACATTTCTAAAAGCATTCAGCGCTAGGTCCTTGGTGACGATGGAGTGTACAGCATGTCCACCTTCATGTAGTAAAGTGACCATATCGCGTACTTGTCCTGCGGCATTCATGAAGATGAAAGGGAATCCACTTTCCTCTAATGGGTAATTATAGCCACCTGGGTTTTTCCCTTTTCGGGAATCTAAATCAAATCGATTTAATTTGACCATTTCTTTGAGGCAGTTACCTAGGAATGGGTCTAATTCATCAAATACGTGTATGGTTTTATTCAGTAAATCATCAGCGGTGGTAAAAGGCACTAAAGGCTTTCTTCCCCATGGATCAACCGCTTTGTCCCAAGGTTTTAATGCCTCTACTTGAAGGACTTCCTTTCTTTTAGCCGCTTGCTGGTTGACCATGGGAACAACAGTTTGAGCGACAGCATCATGAAATTCAAAACAATCATTTGCTGTGTAGTCAAAACGACCTAAGCTTGCAAAGGAATAATCTCTAAAATTATTAAAACCAGCATTTAGAGCCACTTGATGTCTTCGTTCTATCAGTTTATTGAATAGCTCATTCAATTCCTGTTTGATACTTAGCCGTTTATTGGCTACGAGTAAATACACTTCCTGGCGCTTATTTCGGTCAGTGGATTCTAAATAGGCATTTGCTTGTTGAAGTGTTTTTTCCTGACCATCAATTTCGACCATTAAGCCACCAGTTAGGGCACCGTACTCGGTGGAAAGATTGGATAGTTCCGTATATAATGGGATGTTTTCTTCTCGAAATATTTCAATGGCTTTTTTCATGCCACGAAGCATAATGCCATATCCATGTGCGGGTAATTGATCTGCAAAGCCAGATTCAACTATTTTTTTGTTCCAAGCATCCTCGTAAATGGAGGCATTGGGCATGATGTCATTGACAAACTGCTGGTAACTTTTTTGTAGCTCCTCATTTTGATTGTCGCAAGACATTTTGATATACCTCCAAGCAAAATTTTCAGATAAATAGCTTTCTAATTCAGATCGGCTGATGCAAAACTGTTCTAACTCTTCCAGGCTTTGAATGGACAAAGAACTTAGTTTTTCAAAATAGGGTAATACACTTTCCCAAGTGCTTAACTGGAAATCAGAAGGAAGAAAACTTCTTTTGGGCGCTTCTAAGCCAATCGTTCTACTCATGCGAATAATTTTTTACAAAAATACACAAGGTATTTGGCTTTTGCAGATGAAAAAATAGGTTTCTTGATTGGTATAAATCAATTGATTGATAAAATGGGCACTATTTTTGAAATGATTTTTTTTTAGATTTGTCAACTTTTCAAAAGTTGACAAATCTAGGAGGTGAAAAGCAAGAAAATTCTAACATGAACATACCTTTCGTAACATTAAATAATGGCATAAAAATGCCCCAATTGGGCCTTGGATTATATGCTCCAAAACAGCAAAATGAAATCAAACAATCCGTATTGGATGCCTTAGATTTGGGTATTCGCTTGATAGATTCAGCGGCCATATACGGGAATGAGCAAGAAGTTGGACAAGGAATAAATGAGTCCGGTATACCTAGAAGCGAGCTATTTATAACAAGTAAAGTCTGGATGGATGATATGGGTTATGATTCTACACTGAGGGCCTTTGATAAAACTTTAAAGGACCTAGATGTAGAATACCTAGATCTCTACTTGATTCATTGGCCCAAGGATAATGCCAGAAAAGAAACATGGAAGGCCCTAGAGACTTTGCATGAACAAAAATTATGTCGCTCCATTGGTGTTTCAAATTATTATCAAAAACACCTAGAAGAACTTTTTGTGAGTGCCCATGTTTGTCCAGCAGTGAATCAATTTGAATTGAGTCCATTTTGTTATATGCCAGATGAACTTGCTTTTAATCAAAGTAACAATATTCAAGTAGAAGGCTATGCTCCTTTAGTTCGTGGTTGGAAAAAAGACGATGTTACCTTAAACGAAATTGCGGAAAAATATGGGAAAAGTACCTTTCAATTATTGGTTCGATGGAACATTGAATTAGGTGCTGTAACTATTCCAAAATCAGTTAAAAAAGCAAGGATTCAAGAGAATATGGAGGTCTTTGATTTTAGTATTGCACCTGATGATATGCAAAAGCTAAATCTGCTGTATGACAATACGCGAGTAGCGTGGGATCCAAGAGATTTTTTTTGATTTTTTAAACCTTGACAGCGTTTGAAACGCTGTCAAGGTTAACGAAAAAACGATTTTTTTATTGAATCAATAAATTGATATATTAATCTAGGTCAATAACCACACCACTCGACAAAGGATGAGCCACGCAGGTAAGTACATAGCCTTTTTTGATTTCATTGTCTGTCAAACCATCTTCTTCATCCATCATAACCTTGCCACTTTTACATAGGCCCATGCAAGCCGTACACATTCCTGCCTGACATGAATAAGGCACATCAACATCGGCTGAAAGGGCCGCCTCTAAAATGGTCTCATGAGGCTTTACGGTAACTCGATGCTCCTTACCTTCATAAATAATGGTGATTTCCTGCTCTTTTAAGCTACCATCATCTTCCGGGGTTTCTTCTGCAGGAGTATTAGCGTGAAATAATTCCCGATGAATATGTGTAGAAGGTACGTCAAACATGCCTAAGGCTTCCTGGATCTCATCCATCATGCCAACTGGACCACATAAATAGTAATGGGCCTCTGCTATATTTAGGCCAAATTCTTGTTTCAAATAATATACCGTTGAAGCTTTATTGATTCGTCCTTTTAGCCCAGGCCAATTCGCTGACGGTTGACTAATTACATGTAAAACAAGGAAGCGCCCAACATGTGACTTTTCCAAATGTTCCAATTCTTTCTTGAATATTATTTGATCCTCATGTCGAGATCCATAAATCAAATGTACTTTGGATTGAGGTTCCGACTTCAGTATTGTCTTAATCATGGAAATCAATGGCGTAATACCTGACCCAGCTCCCATGAATACATAGGTTTTAGCAGCGTCTGCCTGCGGTTCAACAAAAAAGTTGCCCATTGGCTCAATCACCTCAAGGCTATCTCCAACCTTAATTTGATCACATAAATAATTGGATACCACTCCGCCAGGGATGCGCTTTACCGTAATGGCGGGAGAATGGTCAATTAAGGGAGAGGAAGATAAGGAATAGCTTCGGCGTACCTTATTCCCATTAATTACAGGAATCACAGTTAAAAATTGTCCTGAATGATAGCTTAATGCCTCATGTATCGGATGCCAAAAATGTATCGTTTTGGTATCTTTCGTTTCTTCGGTAATTTCTTTAACAGATAAATGCAAGAATTTCATGTTCATCAATTTATTCAACCACATTGGGGACTATCCATTGGATTGTCCCAGGAATAGATTCATTATGTAATCGGTCCAAAGCTGTTACAACAAACCCGGTGCCCGATTTGATCCATTTCGTGTCAATTATTATTTGTTTATCACTTCCTTTATAAATGATATTTTCCGCCTTGTCCAAAGGCTCAATTTCATCTTTTTGAATCCGATACACCACATAATACAGAGGCGGATCATTATCCAAACTGGGTTCACCCTCTTTCCAGCGTAAGACCCATTGGTCTTTTTGTTTACTTAAATTAACTTGGTGCGGTGCAGTGGGTGCAATGCTATCCAACCATAACATAGGGGGAATCAAGGCAACATGCTCAAAATGCTTCGAACGTAAACTATCTCTCCAACCTTTGGTATTTTGGCTGATTTGTCGGGAGCTAAAATAAATGGCTCCTTGAACTTTAGGTAAACTTCTTGAAATGTTCAATTGTTTTGCCAATTCATTGGGTGCCCACAAATCACTTAAATGGTATGCCGCATGCCCAATGTAAATAGGTCGATCAAAGCTATGCTCATTCCACCAAGTAGCCAATGCCTTGTAAGGTGCCACCCGGTGCGTTGTGCCCCAGTATAATTGAGGGGCTAAATAATCTACCCAACCTTTTCTAATCCATAATTCTGTGTCGGCAAATAAATCATCATAAGATTGTAAACCTGCACGGGTGGGTGAGCCATCTTCTTGGTCAATACTTTGGTGCCTCCAAATCCCGAAAGGACTAATGCCAAACTTCACTTTTGGCTTGGTGGATTTAATCGTTTCAGCAATTTCTTGAATGAGCATATTGACATTTCTTCTTCTCCAATCCGCCAAACTTTCCTCAGGAAATTTATATTGCTGGTAGGTTTTTTCATCAGCAATATTTGCTCCCTTAACAGGGTAGGGGTAAAAGTAATCATCAAAATGGACCCCATCCACGTCGTAATTTTTAACTAAATTTTTAACTAATTCCGCTATATAATGCCGGACTTGAGGTATACCAAAATTTAAAATCAATTGACCATTATAAGAAAACAACCAATCAGGATGTCGGCGAGCCAGGTGATCTGAACTCAGAATGGTTTTGGAAGACATGGTAGCTCGATTCAAATTTAACCAAGCATGAAATTCCAAACCTCGCTCATGACTTTGCTCAATCATAAACTCCATGGGATCGTAGTAGGGACTTGGAGCTTGTCCTTGAAAGCCAGATAAATAAGCCGACCAAGGTTCTGTACTTTTGGCATAAAGCGCATCTGCCGCACAGCGAACCTGTACAAAAATGGCATTCATGCCCGTTTTATGGTGAGAATTGATCAGGTCTATGAATTCTTCCCTTTGTTTAATGCTATTATAATTTCTCGCAGATGGCCAATCGATGTTTTGGACAGTTGCTACCCAAACGCCACGCAATTCTCGCTTGGGGCTTTGAGCCGCCAAGGAATGGATCAAAAAATATAGTGCTAGAATTAAATAAGAACCCCTCATTGAGGGCGCAATTTACCGATAAATGATGGAAATTTTCTACGATTAGTTCTTTTCAATCGAAAATAAATAACCAACACCTTTTAATGTTTTGATGTAATATTCAGGAATTTTTTCCCTTAATTTTCGAATATGTACATCAATGGTTCTTTCTACCACGTACACATCTGAACCCCAAACTTTCTCCAATAACTCATCCCGGTTAAAGACCTTATTCGGGTTTTTGGCTAAGAATGAAAGTAATTCAAATTCTTTTTTAGGAAGTACCAATGCTTTTCCCTCAAAGGTGGCGGCATATTGAGTGCGGTTGATGAGCAAGCCCCCAATTTCAATAATATCTTGATTATCCTCGACCGTTTCTCGCTTGAGCATCGCTTTGATTCGACTCACCAAAGCCCTCGGTTTAATGGGTTTAATGATGTAATCATGGGCCCCGGCATCAAAAGCGGCTACTTCGGTATATTCTTCACCCCGGGCGGTTAAAAAAAGAATGAGTGCATCTTTTAACTCAGGCATGGATTTCATGCGGCGAGCGGTTTCAATACCGTCCATAGCCGGCATCATCACATCCAATATCACTAATTGAGGATTGAATTCCTGTGCCATCGCAATGGCCTCTTTCCCATCACTTGCTTTCGCTAACACAAAACCTTCTTTGGCTAAATTGTATTCCAATAATTCTAAAATATCAGGATCATCATCTACCAAAAGAATTTTTGTCGAATTGGCTGCTGCCTGGCTCATAAGATGAATTTAGGGAAGTGTTTTTAAAACTTGCTGCAAATATAGAGAGGGCTATGTTACTAAATTATTAATTTTTTTCGACTAAATTTAATCATTAGCTTTGGTTTATGGCGAAAGAATCTTCCTATATTGTCCGTTTAGCAGCTGTTTTGATTTCCATTACGCTCTTGGTTTTGGGATTATACTTTTTGCAGGATTTATTGATCCTCCTAGCAGCATCTTTAATTCTGGCCCTCCTCTTACTTCCCCTAACCTCTTGGCTGGAAAAGAAAGGTTTACCTCGCTCCGTTTCTATTACGATTTGCCTCTTGATTACGGTAGCTGCCATAGTCGGCATTTTGGCTATTTTGACGGTTCAAATGGTTGAATTTGCCTCAGATTGGCCTATTTTTATCAAGAAGGCAGAATCCTATATTGCTAGTTTACAGAGCTTTTTATCGAGGAATCTCAATATCTCTCGCAAAAAACAAATGGTGGAAATCAGTAATCAAACCATTAATCTTCTTAAGAATTCAGGGACCATTTTAACGACCACCTTCGGAACCATTATTCATTCCATTACCACCATTATTTTAATACCCATTTTCGTTTTCTTTTTCCTGTATTACCGCAGCTTTTTTGCCAAATTTTTGGAAATGGTCTTTCCCAATACGGAATCACATGTATTAAAAGGCATCATGAGTAAAACAGGGCAAGTTGTACAAGCCTATTTGGTTGGACTGATGGTCGTCATGCTCATCGTTTCCATATTAAATACCATCGGTTTCTGGTGGATTGGAGTAGATTACCCTTACTTTTTTGGCATCTTAACAGGTTTACTATTGCTGATTCCTTACGTGGGTATTTGGATGGGTGCCAGTGGCCCAATTGTCCTTAGTTTGATAGTATTGAGCCCTTCTCATGCCCTTGGGGTAATTGCTTGGGTTGCTGCAGTTCAATTCATTGAGGCCAACTTCATTACGCCCTTGGTGATTGGTTCTAAAGTAAGTGTTAATCCGATGGTGGCTATGCTAGCCCTACTATTAGGTGAAATGATTTGGGGAATTCCGGGCTTGATATTGGCCTTGCCATTGACAGCCATAGTCAAAGTGATATTTGACTATGTACCGTCCTTGCACGCTTATGGCTATGTGCTTGGTGAAGCACCCTCTCGCAAAAAGAAAGAAGAAATAGTAAAAGAAGAAAATTTAGAGGGAGAGTAATTCTTTGAAGCGAATCGACTGTCTTCTAGAGATTTCAATTTTCTCGCCTTTCCCCTGTAAGGTTACTTGTAACCCACCTGAAAACCAAGGTTCAATCTTTTCAATAAAATTGAGGTTGATGATGTGTTTTCGATTCGCTCTAAAAAAGACTTTAGGGTCTAAACGGTCCTCTAAGGCATTTAAAGATTTCAATACCAAAGGCTTTTGGTCATCAAAAAATAAACGTACATAATTGCCCATAGATTCACATAAACGGACTTTATCTAAACGTACAAACCAGCATTTCTCTCCATCTTTTACAAAAATTTGATCTTGCGCAGTCAAAAAATGTTGAGGCACTACCGAAACTTGTTCTGGATGGGATTTTACCTTATTTGCAATTTGTTTTTCCAGTTTTTGAACACTTTCACTCAATCGACTTAGTTCAATAGGCTTTAGTACATAATCAAGTGCATTGACTTCAAATGCCTTCAAGGCATATTCATCAAAGGCAGTGGTGAAAATTACCTCTGGTAAATATCCGTCCCATTCTTCCAACCACTCAAAACCAGTTTTGCCAGGCATTTGAATGTCCAAGAAAATAACATCAGGATGTAATTCTTCAATTAATGCCCCCGCCTCATCTGTATTAGCAGCTTCTCCAATGACATGGATATGAGGAAAATTTTCTAATAAACGTTTTAGTTCATTTCTAGCTAAACGTTCGTCGTCGATGATTATAGCATTCATAATAGGGCTTTTTTATATAAACACAGAAATTTAAGGCACAAGATAAGGTATTATTAATTCGGCAATCACTTGATTTTTGTCGAATGGCTTAAGTCTTAGTTGAGCGGTCTCACCAAACAAAATTTTCAATCTAGAAATGGAATTTTTCATTCCTACGCCAGTTTCGCTTTCTTTGGTTTTAATGCTTCCGGGGTTAATGACATGGGCATGCAATAAATTTCCTTCCTTGTAGGCTTGGATAAGAATGGTACCTCCTTTGACTGAATGAGAAATTCCATGTTTGATGGCATTCTCTACCAATGTTTGTAAAATCATGGGAGGAACCTCCGCTTTTAAATCCTCCTTGGGAATCTGAACATCCCAGAAAAGGCGATCTTCATACCGTATTTTTTCCAGGGAAAGGTAATCCACAATGGTTTCTATTTCTTCTGCTAGGGGAATCGTTTTTTTCCTTTCAGTCAGTAAGGAACTTCGTAATAATTTCGACAATTGATTAATTCCTCTCTTGGCTTTATTGGGATCCTCTGTAATTAATGCTCGGATACTATTGAGGGCATTGAACACAAAGTGAGGGTTCATTTGAGCCCGAAGGACTTTGCCTTCTGTCTCCTGTATGGTTCTCTCCAGTTGGTCATTTTGCCTTTCGATTTCCAGTTTTCTTTGGGAGTATTGAAAGAAGAAATAAATTAACTGCCAAATGGCCAGCGGTTTCATGAAGTTAAATAGGTATTGTAGAATGATGAAGGTATTCAATTTGACTTCATAGTTTTCTTGCAATAAGGCGAAATCGAGAGGTAAATTAAAGGCTAAAAGGATGGAGGCCATGGTCAAAAGCGCCTGTAAATTCCTCCTCAATAATTTAAATAGCGGAAAATTCTGCCATTGGTATTTTTGAGTAATCTGTTTGTATTGATGTGTCAGTAAAATAGCCAAAGAAATATTGCCCACAAAGGCATAAAGCCAAGCCCAACGCCAGCCATATTGCATGGTGTACAACAAAGCCTCATTGAGTGTCCAGGCAAACCAGCCGGAAAATTGTAATACCCAATACAGCTTTTGTCTCTTCATATTTACATAGAATCTGGCAAGTGCTTTAAATGTTCCGTTAATGGACCTTTTACCAATTTAAAAGCACGATCGGGATAAGAGTATTGTAAATGGTATAAGCAGAGATTGCTATGTGCAAAATCATCCATTTTATGTAGAGGCTGTTCAAACAAATGTGTCAATAAAACCCGCATCGCTCGACCATGCATCGCAATTAAAATGGCCTGCTCTTCTTGTCTAGATAGGATTAAATCAACTACGGGTTTTTGTCTTTCCAAAACCTCCACCGGGCTCTCTCCCTCCTCCGAAGGTACATGAATGTTCCCTTCTCGCCAAGTTCTGGTTAAATTTTTATAGTAAAGGTCGTCTTCCGTGTTGGGCGACTTCCCTTCCTTATTTCCCCAATAAATTTCGTTCAATCCGGGGTGTTGTTCCCAAGCAATTCCCTTCTTGATAAAGCCATCTACCGACTGGTGGGTACGGACTAAAGCAGAGGTATAAATCTTGTCTAAGTATAAATCACCGTAATGATCAAAAAAAGCCTGTGCTTGTCGACGGCCTAATTCATTCAAATGTGCGTCAATGCCGCTTCCTTGCACCACCCCCATTCTATTATAATCAGTTTCTCCGTGGCGAATTAAGTAAATGTCTTTGATAGGGTGCATAAAAAAGGCGAATTGGGATTGGAATTAGTAAATTATTGCGAATTTTAGGCACAAAAATACGAAATATATGTTTAATACATCCATCACGATAGAACAACTGAATAGCTTCAGCCAGGGCAATATGATTGAACATCTAGGAATTGAATTTTTAGAAATTCACCCGGATTATTTCACAGCTCGTATGCCAGTAGATCATCGGACAAAGCAACCATTTGGTCTATTGCACGGTGGAGCGTCCGTAGTTTTGGCAGAAACCATGGGCAGTATTGCCACCATGTTGGTGGCTAAGGATCCTGCAAGCATGAAAGCTGTGGGGGTAGAAATCAATGCCAATCACTTGAAATCAGTTCGAGAGGGTTGGGTGATAGGTACCTGCAGCCCCATTCGGATAGGCAGGAGCATGCACGTATATGATATTAAAATTCATAATGAGCAGGGCGACTTAGTCTGTGTGAGCCGTTTGACCGTGGCGATATTGTCGGCGTAAATATTGGTAATTTGTGTTAGACCAAATCTAGATGAAAACACATGAAAACCTTTTTGGAGCTTTCATCGTACTTGTTAGCCTACTGACCTTTTCCTGCAGTCAACCCACATCCAAAGCCATCATTGGTACTTGGGAGATAGCTCATTTAAAAATATCCATGCCTACCTATAAAAACACGGATTCTACTTTTCAGATGGAAGTGCTGGCCAAAGATTGGGAGGCAAAAATGAAGGCGAAAAATATTCAAACCACCTATTCAGCCGATGGGCGGTATCATTCTTTGCACCGAAACCTACAAGGAAAAACAACCTATGATCCTGCGGGAACTTGGACCATTAAGCAAGATACTTTGATCATTCAGGACACCATTCCAAAGCGTATCACCTATAAATTCAAACTGAAAATCAAGAAAAAGCAGGTTGAATTTTGGGGAATAGAAGATTTCGACCTTGACGGAAAAGTTGATGACCTATATTATAGTCGGCAGGTGAAATTATAGTAAACCAAGGGAACATAATCTGGAAGCATATCGTTTTAATCCTTTATTGTAAATTATTTGAAAATGCGCCAAATACCCATTTCTGTCTTGGAACTTGCTCCTATCCCACAAGGAGGAACAGCTGCAACGGCCATCGATAGAACGGTGGAAATAGCTCAGCATGCGGAGGCATTGGGATATAAACGAATATGGTTAGCAGAACATCATAATATGGAGTTCATCGCTAGTTCGGCTACCTCTGTTTTAATCGGTCATGTGGCGGGAAAAACATCCCAGATTCGGGTAGGTTCCGGTGGTATCATGTTGCCCAATCATAGTCCTTTAGTCATTGCCGAACAGTTCGGCACCCTGGCATCCATCTATCCACATCGGATTGATTTAGGACTGGGGCGTGCTCCAGGAACGGACCAACAAACTGCTCGAGTGCTAAGAAGGGATAATATGGATACGGCCTACCATTTCCCAAAAGATGTGGAGCAATTACAAATGTATTTCAGTGAAGAAAATAGCTTAGCGCAAGTTAGGGCATTCCCTGCCGAAGGAATCGATGTACCTATCTGGATTTTAGGTTCAAGTACTGATTCCGCTTATTTGGCTGCGAAAATGGGATTACCTTATGCTTTTGCGGCTCATTTTGCTCCTGCCCAATTCCGTACGGCTATCGATATTTACAGAAAGAATTTTATTCCTTCTGCCCTATTGGATAAACCCTATGTCATGGCTTGTGTGAATGTCGTGGGTGCCGATACTGATGAGGAGGCATCTTTCCTTCGTAGTAGTTTGATTCGTATGTTTGTGGGCATCATCACAAACCGTCGCGTGCCTTTAGCCCCTCCGGGCCCATTACCAGAAGCGTATCAAATTCCAGAAATAAGAACCATGGCCGATAGAATGTTGGCATGTAGTTTTTATGGAAGTCAAGAAACTTTACAAGAAAAATTAGGGGATTTTATTGAAGAAACGGGCATTGATGAATTAATGGTGGCAACCTATATTTTTGATGGGGAGAAGAAAAAGAAATCCTATACCATTTTGAAACAAGCACTCTCTGAGGTAAATGTTGTATTAAAACCTTTTGAGTGTATCATTAGTTGAATTTTGTAAAATTCTTATCCAATTCGGAATCAAATTAGCTATTTGATTAACTTTGAAATTCGATACCCCAATATATGCCTAACGCAATTCCAAAAACGATGACCTCTTTGCTCGATTGGGAACAATTGTGGCAGGATACGCAACAAAAGCGTGGAGGCATGGCTGTTTGGAGATTACCCAAGAGCGATAAACGGTATTTTTTAGTTGATTCTTCGGGAGGAGAGAAGCTCGGTTCTTTAGACTTAGAATCTTTTCCGGCAGGTTTTTTAGTAGCTCCTTTCATTGGTTTGCCTTATTTTCTTAAATCGGACATATTGCTTGAGGAGTCTATTGAGTCGGATGAAGTGCTTGGTTCCACTTGGAAACCCCAACATAATTCGGAGGAAAATGATCGAAAACATCAGCATTTTACCCATTGGGTCAGTGAATCCATCAAAGAAATTCAATCTGGGCATTTTCAAAAAGTAGTACTTTCTCGAACCGATGAGGTTGAATTTCAGGGAGACTTTTCCACATTAAAGGCTTTTGGGCAATTATGCCAAGCCTATCCCAATGCCTTTGTTTGCGCCTTATATATACCTGAATTGGGAAGTACTTGGCTATGCGCTACACCAGAAACTTTGGTGGAGCAAGATGCAAAAGGGATTTTTCGTACCATCGCATTGGCAGGTACCCAATCTGCCTTAGACCCTAGTGGACAAATAATTCCTCCTCAAAATGCACGTTGGTCTCAAAAGGAAATCGAGGAACAAGCTTATGTTTGTCGCTACATCATCGAATGTTTTAAGAAAATCCGTTTGAGGGAATATGAAGAGATTGGTCCTAAAACGATTTTGGCAGGAAATCTCCTACATTTAAAAACCGAGTTTAAAGTAGATACCAAGGCCTTACACTTCTCACAATTGCCGGGTATATTATTGTCGCTGTTGCATCCTACTTCTGCGGTATGTGGGACTCCGAAACAGGAAGCAATTGAATGGATTTCAGAAGCGGAGAACCATGCTCGTGAATTATATTCTGGATACCTAGGCCCAGTCAATTTAGGAGATGAAATTCACCTATTTGTTAACTTAAGAACCCTTAAAGTAGAACAAGTAGAAGGAAAAAGTCGGGCTACCTATTTTGCCGGTTGTGGTATAACGGAAGACTCCGATCCAGAAAAGGAATGGCAGGAAACGGTGATGAAATGCCAAACTTTACAGCGGGTACTAGAAAATTAGTGTTTAATTTTTGATTCTTCTTTCGGAGAAATCTTACCGACTATGGTCAATTTTACCGTGTCAATTCTTGTTTCAGTGGACGTTAAAATCTGAAATTGAAAAGGATTCAAGGTAATGATTTCATTGGCTTGCGGAATATCTTCATACAAACTGATTAGCATGCCTCCTAAGGTTTCATAGTCGCCTTCAGGAAGGTTCCAATCATATTTCTCATTGAGGTAATCTATCTCGTGCCTTCCTGATAGTAGGTAGGTATTTTCATCCAATTTCTTTTCTACCCAATCTTCCGAATCATCGTATTCATCCTGAATTTCTCCAAAAATCTTTTCCATGACATCTTCCATACTGACTAGGCCCGATGTGCTTCCAAACTCATCCACCACCAAGGCCAGCGATTTTCTGTCTTTGGAAAACTTCAGCATCAGGTCGTTGGCTGGCATAGCCTCTGGAACGATCAATATGCTGGTAAGAATCGATTGAATATCCTTGGGTTTTTTAAATAGGGCTAATGAATGGCAATAGCCCAAGACATCTTCTAAACTCTCTTTATAGACCAATACTTTGGAATGCCCTGATTCAATAAATACTTGTTTGAGACCCTCTATTCCTTCTTCTAAATCTATGGCGGTGATTTCTGTTCTCGGAATCATGCAATCACGCACTTTTACTTGTTTAAACTCCAGGGCATTATGAAAGATTTTGGTATCGACCTCCGCCTCCTCTTCCGTTGAAACCTTGCGATTTAAATTTTGTAAATAGTTATTTAGGTCTGTCAGACCGAAAGCGGGTTTTTCTTCCGAATAGTTTAGTCGTAAAACTCGGGTAATAAACCATTTAGATAAACCAACTGTCACCCAGACTAAAGGGAACATTAAAGCATATACAATCCAAATGATGATAGCCAAAAACTCCAATATGACGTCTGGGTTAATGAGGAAAATACTTTTTGGGGTAAATTCGGAAGTTATGAGAATGAGAATGGTGGCAACAATGGAAGCTAATAAACGTGCCAGGATTTCATTTTGAAGTAATGGGATGTAATGTAAAATTTGATGGTGCAAAAACTCCTCCATAAAAATACCATAGGCCACAAGGGACAAAGTATTACCAATCAACATAGTTCCTATGAATCTAGAGGGTGATTGGTTAAAATTGGAAATGATTTTGGCGCTCAGGATATTTTGCTTCGCTTTGAGCTCAAAGTATAATTTATTACAGGAAACGAAGGCCATTTCTACGCCAGAAAAGAAGGCAGAGAATATCATTGAAATGATTATTCCAGCTACTTGAGTGGTATATAATCCGGGATCTGGGTCCATTTAAATTAGTTTTTGCGCTTGTTACTTTTCATAGCTCGGCTACGGATATCTTGTTTGGACTCTCCCGCTTTTTTTTCTTCTTCCTTGAGGCGCAAATTCTTGGAATATTGAAAGTAAAGGAGTGAACCTAGAGCAAACATAAGCCAAACATAATGAAAGTAAATCTCTAACCAAAAATTTCCTTTGATTTCAACAGGTGTTGGAGCATTTAAGTCTATGATCCAAATGATAAAAAAACCTATGCCAGCTGACAATATGATAATCTCTTTCCTAGTCATGTGATTATGCTACTTTTGGTTGTTGCATTCTACGGTACATGGCCACAAATAATCCCATAAAGATCAAAATAGATCCTACCCATACCAAATTAATGTAGGGTTTTTCTAAGGCTTTGATGATAATCAAATCTTGTTGGGTCGTGTTTACCGCAAAACTAAACTGTTGGGTTTTAGGATTTATGGCCGTGAATTTAATTTTAATTCCCGTTTCTTCGCTCTCAAATGCCGGCATGGCCACCATTCCACCTTTAATGATGAAAAGTGGAGCTAGGGAGAATTGCTGGAAGTTTTTTCCAAGGACCAGGAATTGTGCTTTCACAGCGGCATCATTCGGACCTAAAGTCATATCTTCCACCGTATTAACACGAGAAACATCTTGCAATACAGCTACAAAATCATTTAGGAACAAAGTATCGCCAATACTAACCGTGGAGTTCACCGTTTGACTCCATTGTTTTTCTTCTCCTGCTTCTGCTGCTAATCTAGGATCAAGCGAAACGTAAGTATAGATGTCGTGGCTCAAGGCGTGTTTCACGTCGGGAGAAATGGCTGTACCCATTTTAGGATTTACTTGCCAGCGCGGGAATAATGAAACAGATTTCCCTTCGGCATTTTTAAATTCTAATTCATAATAGGTATTCTCTGGTTCTACGGTTAAAGTATCCCCTTTTTTGGCAATCAATTGGCCATCTTTTTCTACATTACGTAGAGCTACTGCATGGAAATCACCCTCAATGATTTCAAAATCCTTTCTAGGGTAATATCCTGGCTTTCCTCTTAGCTCAATCATGCGGCCTTTGTAGGTAACCAAATAATCTTGCATTTGAGCCCCTTGGCCTAACCAAAGTGGAAGATTTTCCTTGTTCTCCTTGTTGTCATCTTTCGTAAACTGCTCCACTTTATTGGAAATAGCGAAACCTGAACGGTTCAGTGAAACGACTTTGGAATATCCAGATGAAAATAAGATACCAATCAACATTACTGCAAGACCCACGTGAGCCATAGCTCCTCCTACCAAATTGAAACGCTGGCGAATTAAGAATATCAGTATGTTGAAATTAGCGATGACCGAGAATAAACTGGTCCACAATAAGAAGATATAGGAAATCGTGTAGACCTTGCCTAGGTTGACAAAAAGTACAGTAAATAATGTAGCTACCAAAGCCGAGTTTGTAAGCGGCTTAAATGAGGTGGATTCTTTCAATTTTCCCCACCAGATGTATTGTCCTACCGCACTTAAAGCAGCAATCGCAATGAAGATCCAAATTTGAATTTTACTGTAATGCTCTACTTGATCAGCTGGTAATGCAATATTTGATACGATGCCAAAAGCTTCCGCAATTTTATTGTATACCGGGATGGAGGTGGTGAAAATTAATTGGAATGCAGAAAGTCCTAAAATGGAAGCCCCTACAAAAATCCAGAATTCACGGGAGTAAACTCCTAGCTCTTTTTCGTCTACTGGTAATTCTTTCCATCGCTTGACAGCAAAGAATATAGCAACAAACAAGAAAGTTAACATGTAGATGAGCAACTGTCCAGATAATCCCAGGTCTGTAAATGAGTGAACAGACGCATTTCCTAAAATACCTGAGCGATTTAGGAAGGTAGAATATAAGACTAAGATAAAGGTGGCAATCACCAAGATGATGGAGGTTTTTAAGGCTGCACTAGAATGCTTGTAGGCAATCATGGTGTGAATAGCACCAATAAGCACCAACCATGGCACAAAAGAGGCATTTTCTACCGGGTCCCAGTTCCAATACCCTCCGAAGTTCAAGGTTTCATAGGCCCAATATGCCCCCATCATGATACCAATACCCAAGATTCCTGCTCCAAAGAGAGCCCAAGGCAAGGCCGGCTTAATCCATTCTGTTAATTGCTTTTTCCATAGACCAGCTATCAAATAAGCGAAAGGAACTAAGGTTAAAGCAAAGCCCAAGAACAAGGTAGGAGGGTGAATCACCATCCAATAATTCTGCAATAAAGGGTTTAATCCACGTCCGTCTTTCGGAATGAAATTCGGTTGCATGCTCCAAACCGGAAGATCTGGCTGGGCTTCACGCAATAATAAAAAGGGCGATGAGCCAATTTTTAGATCAATGTAAGGAAGAATGACGCCCAAAATCATGGAAGTCAAAAAGGTTTGAACTAGGGCAAATACCGTCATTACGGGTGCTTCCCATTTGGGGTTTTTGACCATCAAAATCACGCCCAAAATCGCTTGCCAGAATATCCAAAGCAAGAAACTGCCCTCTTGTCCTTCCCAATAGCATGAAATCATGAATGCCATTGGTAAAGCCTTAGATGAATGGGAGAAGGCGTAATGGTATTCGAAATAATGGTTGTAAATAATGACAAATAGGCTAGATGCTACACCAATCACCGCTAGGAGGTGAAGGATAAAAATGCCTCTGGCTAATTTTACCCAATCTTTGGCGGCTAATTCATCAGCCGTTTGAGTGGCTTTGAAATAGGAGAAAGTTGCCAAAAGGGCAGTTACAAAGGATATGATGACTAATAGGTGACCAACTGATCCGATTGTCTCGTGTATCATAATTGTTTTTTTGCTTCATATGTGGCTGTTGAATCAGCCGAAATTTTACCTTCCTGATATTTAGAAGGGCATTTCAATAAAATTTTATCGCAATAAAAAATCTTGTCAGACTTCATACTTCCCACCAAAACGATTTTCTCTGAACGTTCAAAATCCTGAGGCTTGGGAGCAGCATAAACCACTTGGTTTTCTCTTCCTAAACTATCTTGAACAATGAATTCCAAGCGATTAGCATCCACTGCGGGGTCAAAATGCATCCCAACAATCTTTCCTTGGGAATCTTTTTTTAAGGTACCTACCACATGGACTTTTTGATTGGGGTCATTTTGTGATATACGCTCTGCCTCATCAAAACCCACATAGGTACTGGCATCTCCTGTGGTAATCAAAATAATTCCAATAGCCACTGCAATTAGAATCAGACCAATGATATGTGTCTTTTTCATATTTTTATTTATTGACTTGCTTTTCGAGCTTACTAATCTTTTTATCGAGACTTATCAGGTAAATGAATAATCCCAAGAGAATAACGAGAACTACGGCAATCACCACGTAGATTTTGCCATCAGCGCGAAAGTTATCCGCCATTTCAATGTCGCTTTGAGCTAAACCAAGAAAACAGGTTAAACTGAACAATAAGGTTAAACTATATTTTTTCATGCTTGTTCTTTTTCTTCTAATAAAACTTCAATTTTTCGGATTCTGATTCGTAATTGAGCATACCAAAAACCTAGGCACATCCAACCTATAATGGCCGGATAAAATACCATCCTCATTCGATTGTCCAAATCCATGGAATTAAAACCAGGATTTCCTCCATTTCCCGGATGTAAGGAATCCGTCATGCGGGGAAGTATCCAAATCAGGACCATGAAAATGATGAATGCAAAAATATTGTAAACAGATGATATTCTCGCTTTTTGTTGTTCATCCGGTAAAGAAGAACGAACCAAACCATAGGCTAAATAAATTAACATCCCAATGGCTACCGAGTTTAGTTTTGGGTCATTCGTCCACCAATCTCCCCATGTAAATTTAGCCCAAATGCTGCCCGTAATTAAGCCCAAAGTGGCAAATACAAGTCCTGTAATGACATAGGCATTCGACTTTAAATCATCCAAAGGGTCAGATTTGCGTAAATATTGGATGGAATGAAACACGGACACGCCTAAGAGGGCAATCATACTAAACCACATGGTTACGTGGAAGTATAGATTACGAACAGTTTCATTCAAAATAGCTTGGCGGGGCACCTGCCCTGCAAAACCCATGTACATGGTGTAAACCAGCAATAGCATGCCGGCCCATTTCCAATACTGTTTTTTTAATGTCTCCATATATAAGGGAAAAGTATACCAGATAAAACGATGACAATCACATCAAGTGAAGCTAAAACCGCAATTTCATCCCAGTTTTCTGAGATTGAAATCCCATCTAAAGCACTTTTGGAAAGTTTTAACAAAAATAACAATAAGGGTATGATGATGGGGAAGCTTAATACCGCCATCAGGGTAGACGTATTTTCAGCTTGTGCAGCAATCCCACCAACCAAGGAAAGGGTTGAAGCAAATCCAATAGATCCTAGTAACAGGGTAATGACATACAGCGACATGTTGCCTACAGGGTTTCCCATTACCCAAGAGTACATAAAGATTCCTATCAACGATATGCCCATCATTAGGATGGAATTATAGAGGATTTTGGAAAATATAACGGATTCCGGTTTTACTAATGTATAATAAAACAGACCCCGCTGTGATGATTCTTGTGTAAAACTTTTACCGATAGCATTGATGGCAATAAAGAGCAAAATAACCCAAAAAAGGACATTCCAGGTAATCGGACTAATGGATTCTTGCTTGGCCTTGAAAGCTAAATAACAAACGAAAATGGTAGAGGCCAAGTAAAGCAACAAACCGTAAACGGCATATTTTTGACGCCATTCCATTTGTAACTCTTTTTGAAACAAAACCTTGATCTCCTGAAGCATTATCAATGTCAATATTTTAAAGGACCTGCAATTTACGACAGAAAGTTGGCTTTGATGAATATTCCAAGGAGTATTTTGGGGAATTAAAATCAAATTATTTAAAACTAAGAATTATCATTTTTTAGCTCGGAAATACTTAGTACATTTGTGCCTAATTTTGAATTATTCTAAATAAGAATGGAGGTTTGTTTATGCTAACACTGGCGGATTTACGGATAGGAGAACATGGGGAAATTACAGGGTTTACAGACGAAATTCTCTCATTAAAGCTTTTAGAAATGGGTTGCTTGCCAGGTACCGAAGTGATATTAACGCATCATGCACCATTTGGTGACCCGATTGCCTTAAAAGTTTCTGGTTATACCTTAACCATGAGAAGAGAAGAAGCGGCTACCATTCAAATCAAACGAAAATAAAATTACATTGGCTAACGTAACCAGAATAGCGCTTATTGGTAATCCAAATGCTGGGAAATCCTCTTTGTTCAACACGTTGACAGGATTGAACCAAAAAACAGGGAACTTTCCAGGGGTAACCATGGATAAGTTAACCGGTGTTTGGGAATTAGAACCAGGCCGAAATATCGAAATTCTGGACTTACCAGGCATATACAGCATTTATCCTAAATCAATTGATGAAGAATTAGTCATCAATATTTTAGCTAATCCCAATCATCCAGATTATCCTGATATGGCAATCGTGGTGGCGGATGCTTCCAATTTAAAGCGTAATTTATTGTTGTTTTCTCAAGTAAGAGATCTCGGTATCCCGACAGTCTTGGCCTTGAATATGATAGATGTAGCTGAAAATCAGGGATTTGTGATTAATTCGTTGAAGCTCGCTCGTGAGTTGAATGTGGAAGTGGCAGAAATCAATGCCAAAAAAGGAATTGGTGTGGGTGGCTTGAAGCTTGCGGTTGTCAAAACCTTGAAACATCGATATGCTTCCAATGATGCCTTGCCCTTACCTGTGGAGGAAGCTCTGATTGAAGATGTGCAAAAACAGTTTGGAGAAGCGGATCCTTATCGATCACTTTTATGGTTGATGGAGCATGATCGAATGAAAATGTTTGATCAAGCACAGCGGGAATCTTTTGATCATTTGATGGAGAAACATCATTTTGAACCAAAGAAATACAAATCAGCAGAAACGGTTAAGCGCTATGAGCAGATTTCCGAGGTCGTGGAGCGTTGTGTGATCAATCTGAATCGCCAATGGGATGCTGAACCAGTTAAGACTTGGACCGATCGCCTAGATAAAGCATTTATTCATTCATTCTGGGGATATGTGATATTCTTGGCCATTCTATTTGTGATGTTCCAAGCGGTATTTACATGGGCAACCTATCCCATGGATTTGATTGATGGAGGGGTGGCCCAGTTGAATGATTGGTTAAAAGGAATATTACCTGAATCTCCTTTAACGGGTTTATTGACCGACGGTTTGATTGCTGGAGTTGGTGGAGTATTGATATTTGTACCTCAAATTGCCTTTTTGTTCTTCTTCATTTCCATGTTGGAAGAAACCGGATATATGTCGCGCGTGATGTTCATCATGGACAAAATGATGCGACGTTTTGGATTAAATGGCAAATCGGTAGTACCCTTAATATCAGGTATAGCCTGTGCAGTGCCTGCCATCATGAGTACCCGATCCATTGGTTCTTGGAAAGATCGTTTGATCACCATTTTGGTTACACCTTTGATGTCTTGTTCAGCTAGGCTACCTATTTATACGGTTTTAATTGCTTTGGTTGTGCCCGAGAAAAACACTCTTTTTGGAGTGTTTAATCTGCAAGGAGTAGCCTTGTTTGGTTTATATTTATTAGGCTTTTTTATGGCCTTACTTTCTGCTTGGGTGCTGAAGAAAATTTTGAGAGCCAAAGAAAGAAGTTATTTCATCATGGAATTGCCGACTTACAAAGGTCCTCGTTTTAAGCACGTAGCTATTTCTATTTATAATTCTGTTCGAGCATTTGTATTCGAAGCAGGAAAAATCATTGTGGCTATTTCCATTGTTTTATGGGTATTTGCTAGTTATGGCCCGGGTGATAGTATGTCCAAAATTGAAGAGCAAGTTCGATTGAACAACCCAAGCCTGAGCGGAGTAGATTTAAGCAATAAGATTGCTTCGGAGAAATTGGAGAATTCTTACGCAGGCCATTTTGGTAAATTGATTGAACCCGCCATCAAACCATTGGGATATGATTGGAAAATCGGTATTGCCTTGATCACCTCATTTGCAGCACGTGAAGTTTTTGTTGGTACAATGTCAACGATATACAGCCTGGGCGGCGAAGTAGATGACGAGAATGCTACCATCAAAAATAGGATGCGTGCTGAAATTAATCCTGATACAGGAAAACCTATGTACGATGCTGCTTTAGGCTTCTCGCTTTTGATATTCTATGCCTTTGCTATGCAATGCATGAGTACCTTAGCTACTACCTACCGTGAAACGAAATCTTGGAAATACCCCTTAATTCAGTTCGGTTACATGACCACTTTGGCTTATTTAGCCGCGTTTTTGGTATACCAAATTTTATCCTAATTACATTTTAAATGGAATGGATGTGGCAGCTAAATTGCTAGATCCTTTGGCCAATAATTTGCCTTCGGCATTGAACATTTTGGCTTCCACATTGGCTACTTTTTTACCCACTCGGAACACTTCTGAAACTACCGTGATTTTTTCTCCGGCTTTAGCTCCATACAGAAAATCTATGCTCAAGTTGATGGTGACATACAAATGTTCTATATCACAGGTGATTAGCGTAGTCCCCATCATTTCATCCAATAGCATGGATATAACTCCACCATGTAATACCCCGGCATGATTGCATTGGTCTTCCCTAACCTCAAATTCAGCCGTCATGGAACCCGCGGAGACCGATTTTAAAATTCCATCTAAATAACGTGTAATGGGATTCGGATTTTCATGTGCCATTTTTTTGCCAATGTACTGAGACAAAAATGCAATGGCTTTATCATTTGCTTTCATATGGATATTTGGATAGGCGGTGATATATAATTTTTATTAAGGACGGGTCCAAGTGCTAGTTCTTCCAAACATAGCCACGCCCACAAATCCCCTAATATCGAGGGTCTTATTATTATCTTTAACTTTTAAAATGCAGTCATAGGTTTTCCCTGAATGCGGATCATAAATAGTTCCGTTTTCCCAAGCTGAACCAGTAAATGTGAAATCTTTTAAAATGACAGATCCAAGTAAATCCCTATTTCTTAGG
This sequence comes from Aquirufa sp. Wall-65K1, assembly GCF_054558475.1. Taxonomy (NCBI): domain Bacteria; kingdom Pseudomonadati; phylum Bacteroidota; class Cytophagia; order Cytophagales; family Flectobacillaceae; genus Aquirufa; species Aquirufa sp. Wall-65K1. Next base: position 106,366 of record NZ_JBPXKD010000004.1, read on the forward strand.
GCTTCATTTGGATTTTTTACATCTTTTTTTCCAGGAGTTTTACTCCAAGAAATCTTTCCGTAATATTTATCCCCTTGTTTATACACCGTGATTTTGCCATCTTTTAGTTGAGATATCCAATCCCCTAAAATGACATCACTTGGTGGTTCAGCCATACTCATGGACATAAAAAGACTACTAAAAATCAAAAGCAAAAACGATTTTTTCATTTCTTATTTTTTTTGCAAATATACAAAAGGATATCTTCTTTTGAGCTTTCAGGAGAATTGGATTATTAGAGGTTTGGCTCAATCAGATGTTATGCTTATTTTTGTAGGATAGCAGGAAAATAACAGTCAACAAATAACCTAATGCTTGTTTCTATATGAACTATAATTTATCGCAAATACCTGAAAGATTTGATAAGCCGCGTCAGAAGGGCTTGACCATGGTCATGGACAAAGGGCTTAGCCTTCGACAAGTTGAAGATTTTTTAGAAGTAGCGGGAAGTTATACGGATTTAGTCAAATTAGGTTGGGCGACTTCTTATGTTACCCCTAATTTAAAAGAGAAATTAGCTATTTATAAGTCGGCAGGTATCCCCGTTTATTTCGGTGGAACCTTATTTGAAGCATTTTACATCCGTGGGCAGGTAGATGAATACCGCCGTGTGTTAGATCAATATGGCATGGAATATGCAGAGATTTCAGACGGTTCCGTCGAAATGAATTCAGATGTTAAGTGTGAGTATATACGTCAACTTTCTCAGCAGGTGACTGTACTTTCTGAAGTGGGTTCTAAAGATGAGGCAAAAATTATTCCTCCTTATAAGTGGATTAAATTAATGCGCATGGAATTGGAAGCGGGTGCTTGGAAGGTAATTGGAGAAGCTAGAGAAGGAGGAAATGTGGGACTATTCCGTTCATCGGGAGAGGTTCGTCAAGGTTTAGTGGAAGAAATATTAACGGAAATTCCGGAAGAAAGTATCATTTGGGAGGCACCTCAAAAATCACAACAAGTATGGTTTGTTAAACTGGTTGGTGCCAATGTCAACGTAGGAAATATTGCTCCTAATGAGGTTGTTTCATTAGAAACCATCCGACTTGGACTACGGGGAGACACCTTTGACCATTTCTTAACCAAATAAAGTTAAGCCCCGAATATTCGGGGTTTTTTATGTTATCTAATTGAAACAAACATGATACAGCAAGCCTTAGATCTATTAAAAGATCCATTGCATTTCTTGACGGAGTTTATCGCAGCCCACGGTTCATTGACTTATGCCTTATTGTTTGCCATCGTATTTATGGAGACAGGCCTAGTCGTTACGCCTTTATTACCCGGTGATTCATTATTATTCTCAGTTGGATTAATTGCAGCGGCCAGTGGTCAGCTTTCTATTGCCATTGTTATTCCCATGTTGATTTTAGCTGCTTTAAGTGGAGATCAGGTCAATTATTTCATGGGAAAATATTTTAGTGCTTATGTTCGCTCCAAGGATAAAATCTTGTTTTTGAAACGGTCTCATTTTGAGGAAACAGAAAAGTTTTATGAGAAATATGGAGTCAAAACAGTCATTATCGCTCGTTTTGTGCCTATAGTTCGTACTGTAGCGCCTTTTGTGGCGGGTGCTGGCCGGATGTCCTATTCCGTTTATTTGTTATTTGGTTTTCTTGGAGCTTGCCTTTGGGTGACAAGCATCACTTTAGCGGGTTATTTTTTAGGCGATAATGAATGGGTAAAATCCAACTTTGAAAAAGTGGTGTTGGGGATAGTTGGCGTTTCCGTTTTGCCAATTATCTTGGGTATTCTTAAGCAAAAATTCTCATCAAAGTAATATGTCCATTTCCCACTTGTACGGTTTGCTTGGGTACCCATTAGGTCATTCTTTTTCTAAAAAGTACTTTACGGAAAAGTTTGTCAAATTGGGTTTATCCGAAAGTCATTGTTATGAACAATTTGAGATTCCACAAATTGAAGATTTTTTGACTCTTACATCAGCCAAGAAAGACATACTAAAAGGTTTAAATGTAACCATTCCTTACAAACAGCAAGTTATGCCCTTGTTGGATGAAATTGACCCCGCCGCGGCTAAAATTGGTGCTGTTAATACCATTAAAATATATCCAGATGGTAAGACAAAGGGCTTTAATACGGACTATTGGGGCTTTCGCCAAACGATTGAGTCTTGGGATGCCTTAGCCCAATTTAAGTCGAAGAAAGCCGTGGTATTAGGACAAGGTGGAGCGGCAAAGGCCATTATTGCGGCCTTAGAAGATTTGGGTATGGAGATTTGTAAAGTATCCAGAACTCCTGAAAAAGGTCAGATTTCCTATGAAAGCTTGGCAAATATCATGGATGAGGTTGGCTTAATCGTGAATACAACTCCTTTAGGGATGTATCCTAAAATTGAGTCTTTTCCTCCTTTGGATTATAGCTTATTACGTGGTCAACATTTTTTATACGATATCGTATACAATCCATTACGCACTGCTTTTTTAGAGAAAGGACTTGCCCAAGGGGTAGGAGGGATTTATGAAGGGTTAGAAATGCTACATGGGCAGGCCGACAAAGCCTGGGAGATTTGGAATTCCTAACGTAGGTAAACGCCTAATCTGCTTTTGTCAGATAAAACTACCTCTACGTGCTCAGAAAGAGTGGTCGACATTTGGTATCCAATGTAATCCGCTGAAATGGGAAACTTACGGTAATTGCGGTCTACCACCACGGCTACTTGGATCTTTTTCACGTGCATACTGAGAAAGGGCGCTAAACTATAAGAAAAAGTTCTTCCTGTATTAAGCACATCATCCACGACGATGATGACCTTGTCTTCAAAAATGTTTTTATCGCAATCAAACTGAACAGGACTTTCATAAGGCACATCCTTATTTAATTGAATAACAACAGCCTGTGCTTTGATGGAGGAGATTTCCAAGATGTTTTGACAAAGTAGTTGAGCTAAAGAATAGCCTTCGCCTACAATCCCAGCGATGATAATTTCTTTTTCTTCAAAATTGTTTTCAAAAATCTGAAAGGCAATTCGGCGAATTTTTTGAAGTAAAGCAGGACCGTCAAGTATTTGTTTGGAATTCATGCTAATGGGATTCATTCAAAATAGCCTCTGAAATTACCAAAAAGTATTCAAATTTTGTACCTTTGCGACTTATTTAGCGATTAAAATAATAGATATATGGCCAAAATGTATGGGGCTCAGCAGCGAGTTCAGCAAGCACCCAGTAACCCTTTAGCAATTAAGACGAAGAAATTTTCTCTTGAAAAGAATAAATACATCGGCTTGTGTATGCGTCAACTCTTCTCTAATCAGTGGAAATGGTCTTTTTTGCCATTGGCCTTGATTATTGGAAACGTGGCATTGAATCTGACTGCTGTGTATAAAAACTATTGGATTTATATTTTCATCGCCGTTGGTGTGATTGGTTATATCTTATTTTGGTTGATTCAATTTACAGGAATTACACAATTGGCCCAGTACAAACAATTGTTTGATAAGTATCGCTATGAAATAGACAGTCGACAGATTTTCATGAAAATCTCAGATAAAGAAGGTGGGATGATTAAGTGGGATATGATAAATAGTGTGTATAAGGATAAAGACGCATATGTGTTTACCATGGGTAAATACCAGTTTATTCACCTTCCATTTAATGTGTTGACGAGCGATAACGATCGTAAATTATTGGATAAGATTTTGCGCGACAAAGGTTTATTGTCATAAAACGATTCTTAGGAATCATCCAGCATGGGAAGAATATTGGCCATTGACTATGGCTTAAAGCGTACAGGAATTGCTGTCACGGATCCTTTGCAAATCATTGCTAATGGATTGGAGACGGTACCTTCTCACCAGTTATTGACATTTTTGTCAGCATATATGGCGAAAGAAGCAGTAGATGAAATGGTGATAGGTATGCCTAAGAACCTAGATAATACTGATACCGATTCTACGCAAGCTGTGAGGAATATCATCAAGCAGATTCAAAAGAAATTTCCTGCTATTCCATTGCATTTGCACGATGAAAGATTTACCTCTCAAATGGCCATGAAGGCTATGATTGCTGGAGGGATGTCCAAGAAAGACCGTCGGGTTAAAGCTACGGTTGACCGCGTTTCAGCGACGATCATTTTGCAGTCTTATATGGAATCAAGATAGAATAAAAAAAGCCCTCAATTTCGAGGGCTTTTTTTATTTCTGAACTACTTTCGCAAAGCGATGGTAGAATGGGGTTTTACTATTTTCAGATTTCGGTTTAAACTTACCTGTGATGATCGGAACGTACATCACACGTCTTCTAGATTTCTCCCCAAAATTAGGAGATACCTCCACGCGGTGCCACAAACGGCCGTCATGAATGGTTAAGTCGCCACGCTCAATTTCAAAAGCTACCTCACGCGGATCCGGGCGGTGATCTATGAATTGTTTCTTGCCAAACAATAATTTAAGGACACTCTGGTTTTGTGTACCTGGAATGACGCGCAAACCTCCGTTGGCAGATGGGCAATTATCTAAATGTATACCTACATTTAACATAGGTAAAATCTTTTGACCTAAAAACAAATCTCTAGGGCTATCGGTATGCCAGCCCATTTGAGTGAATTTGGAATTGGGTTGATTGACATAATGATTAAATACTAATCCATCCTTTTCATCTTCGCTGATACGGCCATCATAAGGAGCCAAAAATTCAGTTAATAGCTGAAAGCGAGGATCTTTTAGGAATTCACCTAAAACTGGACTGTATTTATTGGTAAAACACATACGCTGAATCATGTCGTTACCTTGTGGATCTTTACCGAATTTTAATGGAATACCATTGATTTTCTCCACCTTTTCATCCAACCATTTTTTCTCAATTTGAGCTAATTCTTGGATAAATAACTGCGCTGTTTCATCAGTAATGAAACCCTTGAACTGAATAACTCCAAATTTGGTAAAGTATTCTTTCTGCTCCTGAGTTATCTCACTACCTAAAGTAAACGTTTTGTATTCAAACTTTGGTGATGATTTTTTCATATTCTATGGCCAATTTTGCGCGTTTTGTTTCTCGCTTAGTATTGGTACTCTAATTATAAATTTGAACATGCAAGTTACGTCAATGTTACTAAAATTTGATTATTCCATCCTAATTTTCTGATGAAAATCATGATAAAATGAGCATACTTTGTGGAAAAAATAGCAGCTTTGTAAGCTTTTTTGGCTCCAAGTAAACTGCCTTTCATTTTATTATCAATTTATACCATCGTTCATGCCTAAGTACATCCTATTCTTTCTTTTTTTTATTCCATTTTTTGCCTCATCACAAACCGACTATTTACATCGAAAAGGTACTTATTTTGTCTTTTGGGGATATAATCGCTCGGCTTATCCTACTTCCGATATCCGTTTTCAAGGTCCAGGCTATGACTTTACCTTGGAGGCTGTCAAAGCCAGCGATGCACCTACCCAATTTGATGGTTTTCAAACGTACTTTAACCCATCTTTATTTTCCATTCCTCAGTTCAATTTACACGGAGGCTATTTTTTTCATGATAATTGGTCAATCAGTTTGGGTTGGGATCATATGAAATATGTGGTCACACCTGATCAGGAATCACATATTACTGGTCAAATTCAAGCACAAGTGTCTAATCCACAGATAGAGGTAAACCCAGCCTATGTCGGCCAATATCAACATAGTCCATTTGTTATTCAGTCTAAAGATTTTCTACAATATGAGCATACCGATGGCTATAATTATGCGGCTCTCGAAATTGAAAATTACCAGCCTATTTGGAAGAAAGCGAAGTCTAAGTTGCAATTGGATTGGATCAAAGGTTTGGGTATTGGGGCTGTGATTCCCCGTTCTGATGTACGTTTATTTACGGTTGGAACCAATAATTTTTGGAACCTTGCCGGTGCTGGAGTCTCTGCCAAAACAGGTTTGCGTTTGAATTTAACCAAGCTTTTATTTTTTGAAACCACGTTTAAAGGGGGGTATACCAATTTGTGGGATGTTCATACGACAGGGCGTTCGGTAGATCATGCTTCCCAGACTATTTGGTTTGGTGAATTTTATGCGGCCCTCGGTTTTTCAATAGGAAAGGCTAAATAAATTTTTAGATTAAACTAAAAATTTGTAAACTCGCACTATGTTGCGAGCTAAATACTTTTACATCTTATTTTTCCTATCCAGTTTTTCACTTTTTGCACAGCAGGAAGGCAGGATAGAAACAGACCGTCCAGATCAAACAGAATGCCCTTTTATTGTCAAAAAAGGGTATATTCAAATGGAATGGGGTTTTAATCGACAAATCGAATCGGGGGATCTTTCCTTAACCTATCCCACCTCATTGATGAAAATTGGATTAGGGAAACGCTGGGAAGCTCGATATACTTCCGTTTGGGGTCAAGAAGGAGGCCAGTCTAGTTATCAGTCAGATGCCGTAGGTTTTAAGTATGCAATTCTATTCCCAGAAAAGTCCTTTGCTCGAGTATCGTTGATTGCGCACTATCGGGTCAATGATCAAAAGCGAGATGAAAGTGAACGAAATAATGAGCGCCACTCAGTCGGTGATTTTGTTTTTACCATTCAACATGATTTTCCCAAGGGTTTTGGTTTAGGCTATAACCTAGGCGCAGAAGTTCATAGCAATGGAACGGTGGAAGCGATATACCGTTTTGCCCCCAATATGAATATCGGTAAAAGAGGATATGCTTATGTCGAGGTTTTTGGAAGGATGCCTTCTTCCAGCCAAACAGACCAATGGGTAGACGGTGGAATGGCTTATTATATCTCTGATGATGTAAAATTAGATGTTTCCGCAGGTCGAAGCCTGCAGATAGATAATACTTGGTATGCTGCTTTGGGATTATCCTTCCGTTTCAAAGTTTTTTAGATACAAGCCTAAAGACCTTAAGACAATTGCTTAAATTGCCGGAATGAATTCACGGATTGTCTTTACGGGCGTATTTCTTTATTTTCTGTTAGGTCTTCAGGCTTTGGTAGCTCAAAGTAAAGTGGACTTTGCTATACAAATAGGGGATAAAAATATTAACCAAGATGAGACCTTTGTTATTTCTATCACGGTTCCTGCCACGGGAAATTCTTCCGAAGCCATCCAATATAAATTTCCTGAATTAGCCAATTTTCAAAAACTCGGAATTAGTCGGGGTAAATCATCTAATTTCCAAAATGGACAAATAGAACAGCGAATTATATATTCCCAGCATTATCAACCGCTGGGTGTTGGGCAGTTTTACATTCCCACCGATGAGGTGAGCGTGAATCAACAATCTCAAAAGTTTGAACCATTTTATATTTCTGTGAGTCCGAGTAATGGAAACGTGGTGGAAAATAACCCAGATGAAGTCTCTATTGCAGATGAGGTTTTAGCTAAGGCGAATCAACCCTTTTTATTAGTAGCTAGTAATCATATTCGACCTTTTGTTGGACAAGGGTTTACCCTGAAGTTCTCCTTGTTTGTTCCCGAGAACAATACGCAGGACCTTGCTTTTGACAGAAATGATATTCAAATACCCAAGTTGATTCAACAATTAAGGCCTAGGAATTGTTGGGAGGAGAGTTTTGGATTACAGGTAGAGAAGGTGTCAAAAGTAGAAATCAATCAAAAAAAATATACGGAATACCGGTTTTTTCAGGCAACATATTTTGCCTTAAATAATCGCCCCATTCAAATTCCTTCCTTGAGTTTACAGATTTTAAAGAAAGAAAAAGTGGGTGGAGAGATGAAATCCTTACCCATAGTTTTTAAATCTCCAGCCTTGTTGATACAACCTAGGTCTTTGCCTAATCACCCCTTAGCGGGTAAAGTGCCCGTGGGTGCTTATGAGTTAAGAGAATCCATTTCTAAAAATCAAGCTAAAACGGGGGAACAGTTATTGTATAGTTCCAGTATCATTGGTGATGGAAATGGTATTTTGTGGGATTCAAAAGGCCTAGAATCAGATTATTTTATCGATTTTAATCGACTCTCTACCCAGAGTTCCGTGTATCCTTCCATGGATAAAATGTTGGGAGATAAATCAGAAATTATTCAGATTATTCCCAAACAACCGGGTAAATTTGCATTAAAGCAGTATTTTTACTGGATTTATTTTAACACACGAACGGAAAAGTTTGATACATTAAGATCCAAAATCAATGTAGAAATTCAAGGTCAACCCTCCGACACGCGTTTAAATACCAGTCGGGAAATGGAAGGTTTATACCGTGGATTAGAGAATTTAAACTCGGATGATGTGGTGTGGAATCGGTGGGTAAATTGGCGTCAATTGGCGAATTTGACCATTTTTTCAATTTTTGTAGTCTTAGTTTTCCTGGTTTGGAAAACAAAAAAATAAAGCGATATGGGGAGTATTTACGGGAAAATATTTCAGATTAGTACCTTTGGGGAGTCACATGGTGCGGCAGTAGGTGTGGTGGTACAAGGTTGCCCTGCAGGAATTTCATTTGATCTAGCATTCATTCAGTCAGAATTGGACAGAAGAAAGCCTGGCCAATCTAGAATTACGACCCAAAGAAAAGAGGCAGATAGTATAGAGGTGCTTTCCGGGGTATTTGAAGGCAAAACCACAGGCACACCAATAGCTATGTTGGTTTGGAATGGCGACCAGCGCTCTAAAGATTATTCTCACATCTCTGATCAGTTTAGACCTTCGCATGCAGATTACACGTATTTTGCTAAATATGGTTTAAGGGATTATCGGGGAGGTGGACGTAGTTCAGCTAGAGAAACAGTAGCCCGCGTGGCAGCTGGAGCTTTGGCGAAATTGGTTTTAGCCCAATTAGGCGTAAAAATTACAGCTTATGTTTCACAAGTGGGTACGATAAAGTTGGGGACACCTGTTGAGCAATTGGATTTGAGTTTAACTGAAACCAATGCCGTGCGTTGCCCTGATACGGCGATGGCTGATCAAATGTTTCAATACATTGATGAAATCCGTAAGCAAGGAGACTCCGTGGGCGGTGTTGTTGCGGCCTATATTACAGGCTGTCCAGTAGGTCTAGGAGAACCCGTTTTTGATAAATTACATGCTGAATTAGGTAAAGCCATGTTAAGTATCAATGCCGTTAAAGGCTTTGAATATGGTAGTGGTTTTGATGGTGTGGAGAAGAAAGGTTCCGAACATAATGATGTGATTGTCAAGGAAGCGGATGGAACGGTGCGTACCCTGACCAACCATTCAGGTGGTATTCAGGGAGGTATTTCCAATGGAGAGCCGATCTATTTTCGCGTGGCTTTCAAGCCCGTTGCGACCATCATGCAGGATCAGGATAGTATCAATGAAAAAGGCGACAAGATAACCGTTTCGGGTAAAGGGCGTCATGATCCTTGTGTAGTTCCTAGAGCTGTTCCTATTGTGGAGGCCATGGCAGCCATCGTGATCTTGGATTTTTACATGAGAAATCGAGTAATTCAAATGCCCGCTTAATGTTTAGTCAGGAAGATGAATACTACATGGGTTTGGCATTAATGCAAGCTCAAAAAGCCTTGGAGGAAGAGGAGATTCCCGTTGGAGCCGTAGTGGTATGTCAAGGCAGAATTGTAGCTAAGGCATACAATCAAACAGAAGTATTAACCGACGTGACGGCTCATGCAGAAATGATTGCGATTACCTCTGCAGCTCAAACCATTGGGGCTAAATATTTGAAAGATTGTACCATGTACGTGACGTTGGAGCCCTGCCTCATGTGTGCCGGAGCTTTATATTGGTCGCAATTGGGAAGATTGGTATTTGGTGCCAAAGAAGAAAAACGAGGTTTTGAGCGAGTAGGGCAATCGGTCTTGCATCCAAAAACTGAAATTCTGGGAGGAGTAAGAGCAGAAGAATCTGAATCCTTGTTAAAAGAATTTTTTTCGATGCGTCGTTGAACCGAAACCTTGGTTTACTTGTTTAAGACCTATGCATCCTAGAAATAGGATTAAATTTAAGATAACATTTACATATTAATAAAACCTATATTATGGCTTTTGAACTAGCACCCCTACCTTATGCAAACAATGCTTTAGAACCGCATTTTGATGCATTAACCATGGAAATCCACCATGATCGTCACCACAATGCTTATGTGACTAATTTGAATGCAGCTGTAGCTGGTAGTCCGTCTGAAGGAAAATCTTTAGAGGAATTATTCAGTCATATTTCAAGCTTGAGCCCGGCTATCCGTAATAATGGCGGTGGACATTATAACCACGATTTGTTCTGGAATATTTTATCACCCAATGGTGGTGGTGCTCCAGTAGGTACTTTGGCTAAAGCCATTGATGCTAAATTTGGTTCTTTTGATGCCTTCAAAGAAGAATTTAAAAAAGCGGGTATTACGCGTTTTGGTTCAGGTTGGGCTTGGTTAGTAGCTCAAAAAGACGGATCTATCGCTGTTTCATCTACACCAAACCAAGACAATCCATTGATGGATGTGGCTGAGGTTAAAGGCTTCCCGGTAATTGGTTTAGACGTTTGGGAGCACGCATATTATTTGAAATTCCAAAATAAGCGCCCTGATTATGTGGATGCATTTTGGAATGTAATTGATTGGAATGCAGCTGAAAAAAGATATTTGGCAGCTCAGAAATAAAAGAAGGGGATAAAATTTCGGTTTTATCCCCATTTTTTTTCACTTCGGATTTGCGATGTACCTTGATTTGTGTATTTTTGCAATCCCAAATGGCGGTTGTAGCTCACTCGGTTAGAGCACTGGTTTGTGGTACCAGGGGTAGTGGGTTCGAATCCCATCATCCGCCCAAAAAGTCTCAGTATTCATACTGGGACTTTTTTTGTTTTAGACCCTTTTCTTCATGAAGAATGTAGAATTGGGAATGTAGAATGTAGAATTATGAATGTAGAATTAGGAATGTAGAATTGGGAATGTAGAATGGCACCCAATCCAATGACTATTGCTCATTCACAATTTATCATTTACCAATTACTTCAAGTATTTTGAAGCAAATTCAATGAAGTTGGGCCAATTGGGACCTGTAACATGTCCTTTATCATGCATCCGAAAGCCAATTTCACCCTGAGTCTTGGCTTCATTGATGATGGGTGCGCTATCAGAAATTAATCCTTTTTTGCCTAGCAATTCATAGACAGGGCTAGCCTCTTTCCCTGCTAAGTACATGCCATAGGGATCTGCCCAGCTGTCGCCATTTCCTCCTACGCCAATGTACATGGGTCTAGGTGCACAAAGTGCTATCAATTCATGCGCATCAATGGGTAAATCATTCCATGAAAGCGGACCGGCATATTTTAAGAAATTACCTGCCATCCAATGGTATTCATTTTTAGCGGCTACATTTTCAATTAATTCTCCATAATTTCTTCGGTAAATTTTTAGTCCACCCGCCCCTGAAGAACAGATATACCCGATGGCAAAGCGGGAGTCAAATGCCATAGCCACTGCAGCTGCTTTCCCATATCGAGAGTGCCCTGTTATGCCCACTGAGGTATATTTTATATTTGGCATGGTTTCCAAATAATCCAATACCTTGCTAGCTCCCCAAGCCCAAGCTCTCAGGGAGCCCCAATCATCCGGCTTTCTATATTCAGCTCGATTCATTAAACCTATGATCCCTGATTTTAGTCCAGCCCCATGGTCGGCTTGAACCGTCAAAGGATTTAACTGAACAAAAGCCCAACCCTTGGCAATGACTTGTTCTGTCCAAGGGATTTCGTTGTTGGTAGGTGCTGGTCGGTTCATCCCAGGAGGAAATACCCAGGCCAACTCCATCATGGCAGGCATGGCCTTTTTGATATCTTTTCTAAATCCTATGGTTACTTCCATTTGAACAGAAATAGAAGGGAAGCGTTTGTTGTCGACAGTTCCAATCAATTTCTGGATTTCAACTGGAAAGCCCGCCATGATTTTGTTTTCCTTAGCTATAATTTTCCAAGAAATAGGGGGGATATTATCGGGTACACGGCCATAAATTTCCCTTTCAAAATCTTCTATAATTTCAGGTTTTCTATGGTAGTACCACGCTCTTTTGGTATCCACGCTTTTCCCATCTTTCATCTGTAAAACGGCAGGCAGGACTGGATAAATGGTGGCTTTGGATTCGTCATAATTGGCCGCATTAGCTGCCTTAGGATTACTTCCATTGACTCCAGGTCTTATGTGAGTAATGCTTAATTGTTGTAACATTTGCTCATAATCGGCTTGTGTTTTTCTTTGTCGGTCAGCTAAAATACTATCCTGCTCAGCTGTTCTGGCTATTTGGGCTAGGCAACTGAATGAAAGTAAGGTACTGATGAGAAGATAAAAGTAGGGATAGCGTTTCATCGTGGAATGATTCATTCAACGATATTAAGCAATTATTTGATTTAAATACCAAGAATAGGGATGTCCATAAAAAGTAAATGCCCCACCTAGGTGGGGCATCATTCCAAAGATGCTATCTTTGGAGAAGTTCTTGCACAAAGATACAATTCATTGTAGAAAAAAGTTCATGAAGGATAAAAAATATCGGGTTAAGGCCTACATCGATGGTTCCAATTTATATTTTGGGATGATGGATGCTGGTTTTAGAAATTGCAAGTGGCTGAATGTCGAGAAGCTTATTCGAAGTTTTTTACGTTCAAATCAAGAACTGGTGGAGATTAAATATTTTACGAGTCGGATTACCCATAATCCCCCGAAGCAAAAAAGGCAAACCACGTATTTGGAAGCCTTAGAATCCACAGGTGTAAATATTATTTATGGCTCTTATCAAGCGAAATTTACCGATTGTAGAAAATGTGGTAATAGTTGGATTATCCCCAATGAAAAAATGACAGACGTTAATTTAGCTACTCATTTATTGATGGATGCTTTTCAAGATCAATATGATATAGCCATTGTCGTTTCTGGAGATAGTGATTTTGTACCTTGTATTCAAAGTGTTAATGAACATTTTTTAGATAAATCAGTAGTGGTCTTTTTTCCTCCTTTGAGAAGAAATGAGTCAGTGGTGGCTGTAGCAAGAGCATTTCAAATGATAGGAAGAAAGAAATTAGTAGAAAATCAGTTTCCTTTGCATGTACGGAAGGAAGATGGTTATGTTTTAGAAAAGCCTGAAGAATGGGCTTAAATTTAAATTTGGTTTAGGTAATATGTCTGGCGTTTTTTTAAAAAGGTTTCTTATTGTTTTATATGCCGCAGGTTTAGTGGGCATGAACCTTCCTGCTACGCGGGAATTATTTATCTCTTTAGTTCCATTAACCTTGTGGTTTACGGGCTTTATCTGTTTGTTTTACTTTCCTAAACCAAGCATGTCGGCCTACCTGACCATGGGTGGAATTGTTGTAGCTGCATGGTTTTTGGAAGTGGTTGGGGTAAGAACTGGGAAAATATTTGGGGTTTACCATTATGGAGAAACCTTGGGTTTTAAGGTAATGGAAGTTCCCATTACCATAGGTATCAACTGGTTGATATTAGTATTAGGGTCTAGTGCGGTTGTAGAAGAGTGGAACGTAGGAGGAAAAATAGGAAGAGCAGCTTTAGGAGCGGGCTTAATGACAGCTTTGGATTTATTGATTGAGCCCGTAGCTATTCACTTTGATTTTTGGCAATGGTCCGGTGGACAAATTCCAGTTCAAAACTTTGGTGCCTGGTGGATTGCTAGTTTCTTTTTTCATTGGGTTTTTCAATCTGGGGAATTTACCAGTAAATCCTCCTTATTTCGGTGGATAATGCTCTTACAGTTTATGTTTTTCTTAGGCCATTGGATAATTTTACAAGCTTAATTTAAAACTTGAAAACAATTTTTAGACATATCAGGTTAGTCACTGTATAGATAAACTAGCTCATGAGTATTTATTCAATTAAAGATTTAGAACATCTTAGTGGCATAAAAGCTCATACTTTACGGATTTGGGAGCAAAGGTATGGTATTCTTAATCCTGAGAGGACGGATACCAACATTCGTACCTATGGAGATGAAGAATTAAAGTTGGTCTTGAATATTGCCATTTTGCAAAGTAGGGGGGATTTTAAAATCTCTGAAATAGCTAAAATGAGCGATAGCGAGCGCTCTGCCAATTTACTTCGCTTATCCGAAGAAACACTTCATTTTCCTGATCAGATACAAGCTTTAACCATCTCCATGCTGGAGTTGAATGAGGCGATGTTTCAGCAGCTGACTAAGAACATTGTTCAAAAGCATGGATTTGAGGATTACCTCATCCAAATTATTCATCCTTTCATGCTGCGCCTGGGAACCCTTTGGTTGTCTGGCTCGGTAGGTCCTGCTCAAGAACATTTTATCAGCCATTTGATTCGTCAAAAAGTGATTGCGGCCATTGACCAATTGGATTTAAGCATCAAACCTAATGCCAAAAAGTTTCTATTGTATTTGCCAGAAAGTGAATTGCATGAAATAGGTTTACTTTTTGCTAATTATATTTTACGTTCTAGAAAACATCAAGTCGTTTACCTAGGACAATCGCTACCATTCGAAGAATTGATCATCGCACATGAGATTCATCAACCCGATTATATCTTGAGTGTATTCACTTCTCAGCCTAATCCGGATGACATGCCGACTTATTTAGAGCAATTGGTAGAAAAAATACCCAATACCAATATTCTATTGACAGGTTATCAATTATTAATGTTTGGTCATGAAATCCCTGATAAAATTCAAGTCTTAACGAGTTTTCAAGATTTAATTGATTTAGCGAACGCTAACTAAACTGAGGATCTTTGGCTGTGGCATCTTCCACAAATTTCTTTACCTCTTGTTCTTGATCTTTGGGGCAAATCATTAGGGCATTTCCATGTTCGGCCACGATGAAGCCTTTTAATCCTTGAATGACCACTAACTTTTCTACTGGCGTTTTAATGATGCAATTTTGTGTATCGTAAGTCATCACATTACCTTCAATTACATTTTGATCGGCATCTTTTTCATTGATTTCATACAATGATTGCCAGGTACCTAAATCTGACCAACCAATATCAGAAAGTATGACTTTTACCTCTTGTGCCTTTTCCATGATGCCTACATCCATGGAGATATTTTTACATACCCCGTAAACCTTTTTAATAAAGCTCTCTTCTTCTTGGGTATAATAATGACTTAAACCTTCCTCAAATTGCTCAGCCATTCGAGATTGATGCTTTTCTAGCTCTTTTTTGAAGGTGGCTAATTTGAAGACAAAAATCCCTGCATTCCATACGTAATCGCCACTTTCTAAAAAAGCTTGGGCTAATTCCAGGTTAGGCTTTTCGGTAAAAGTTTTTACTTTTTGGGCTTTATGTTCGTTGGGTACATATTGAATGTAGCCATATCCTGTATCAGGCCTGGTGGGAATGATGCCCAAGGTTACAAATACATTTTCATCGGCTACTGCTAAGGCTGTTCGAATGTTTTCCTGAAAAATTTGTTCTTTTAGAATAACATGATCCGCAGGCGCTACAATGAATTTTGCCTTTTTATTCTTTTTAGAGATTTTATAGGTAGCATAGGCGATACAAGGCGCCGTATTCTTCCGTTGAGGTTCCTTTAAAATTTGCTCTTTACTTAAAAAAGGTAATTGCTCTTCTACTAGGTTCGCAAATTCTTCACTCGTGACCACATAGATGTTTTCTTGCGGAATGATACCTTGAAAACGTTCAGCGGTTTGCTGAAGCATGGTTTTACCAACTCCTAAAACATCGTGAAACTGCTTTGGATTTGCACTTCTGCTAATTGGCCAAAAGCGAGTGCCTATTCCGCCAGCCATGATGATAAGGAAATTGTCTTTCATACGTATAAACGTTCAATCAAATGAACGAATCTTCCTAGGAATTTACCTCAATATAAGCCCCTCATTCCTAATTGGCATATTCGTATTCATTCAAAATCAACAAATTTGTATTGATTTTTCTGAATTTCATTTCAAAGCTAACAAGAATTTCCTTGGATTTAAAGTTCTTTGGCCTTGGCCTATTTTTTGGAATCTAAGCCAAAGGCTAATATTTAAGTATTTATTGAAAAATTGGTAATTTTTTGATAAAATGAGTGCGCAATTCTATTTTCTTCCTTAGATTTGTTTGTGGTCAAGTGCCATATTTAAATTGTTATCTAAATTTATCAACATGAAAAGACTATCTACCAAATTCCTACCCGCTATTTTAGTGATGTTTTTGATGAGTTTTTCTGTGCTTGCTCAAACGAAAGTGGGAGGTCAAGTATCAGATGCATCCTCTAAAGAAGCTTTAATCGGTGTGAGTATCGCTGTTAAAGGCAAAGTTATTGGAACAATAACGGATGCTAAGGGTAATTTCTCTTTGAGTACATCTACTCCAACTCCTTTTACCATTGTTGTTTCAATGGTGGGTTATGAAAGACAAGAAATTAGTATTACCGGAAATAAAACGGACCTTAAAATAAATCTTAAAGAGCAATCAGTGCTTGGTCAAGATGTGGTTGTTTCTGCCAGTAGGGTAGAAGAAAGTGTCATGAAGTCGCCAGTTTCGGTTGAGAAAATGGACATCAGAAGTATTAGAGAAACTCCAGCTGCATCGTTTTATGATGCGCTTCGTAACATGAAGGGGGTTGAAATGGTCACTCAGTCGGTTTCTTTTTCTTCTATCAACATGAGAGGATTTGGTAGTAATGGTAACGTACGTGTGGTTCAAATGATTGACGGCATGGATAACCAAGCTCCAGGTTTGAACTTCTCTGTGGGTAATATTGTCGGTATTTCTGAATTAGACTTAGAAAATGTGGAAGTATTGCCAGGGGCATCTTCTGCTTTATATGGCCCTAATGCCATGAATGGAATTGTGTTAATGAACTCAAAGAGTCCATTTTTATATCAAGGTTTAAGTGCCCAAATCAAGGGAGGATTCATGGATGCTCCTAATCGTACTGTTCAAAATACACCTTACAGTGATATTTCTATTCGCTATGCGAAGGCTTTCAATAATAAGGTAGCTTTCAAATTGAATTTCAATACTTTAAGTGCAGAAGATTGGCAGGCCTCTGATTACCGTGATCAAAGTTTATTAAATGGAAGAACATTAGGTCTAGGTGGTCGTTCTACGAACTTAGCCTACAATGGTGTTAATATTTATGGAGATGAGACCAATGTGAATATGTTGAGTTCTTTGACTCCAGTTTTGGGTGACCCTACGAATCCTTTGACTGCTGGTATTAATCAGATTTCAAGAGCAACAGGTGGTTTATTATCTCCTTCGGCTATTTTGGGATATATTGTACCTAATGTAAACATTTCACGTGAAGGATATGCGGAGCGTGATTTAGCTTCGTATGCCAACCGCAACATGAAATTTAATGCAGCCTTACATTATCGTTTCAATGATAAAGTGGAGTTAGTTTTACAAGGTTCTTATGGTCAGGGTACCACCGTATATACTGGAGCGGATCGTTATTCGATCAAAAACTTTAGCATGGGTCAGTACAAAGCTGAGTTAAAGGGTTCTAATTTCTTCTTAAGAGCTTATACTACACAAGAAAACTCAGGTGATGCTTATGCTACTGGAACTTTAGGTCAAATAGTGAATGAGGCTGCTAAGCCAAGTACTACTTGGTATCCACAATACTTTGGTGCATTTGCTACCCAAGCATTGACCAACTTTGGTACCGTGTTAGGAACTACGTTAGCACAAACAGGAAATCCAACCTTGGCGGTTGGTAACGCGATTGCTACTACGCAAGCCGCATTTAATACCTATCATAACAATGCCCGTGCGGTAGCAGATGCCAACCGTTTGATTCCAGGAACCGCAGCATTTAATTCAGCTGTGGAGACTATCAAAGGTAGACCTCTTCCTCAAGGAGCCCGTTTCTTAGACAAATCAGCCTTATACCATTATGAAGGTATGTACAACTTCACTGAGGCTTTAAATAATAAATTGGAAATGATTGTTGGGGCTAATTACCGAATTTATGCCTTGAATTCAGAAGGTACATTGTTTGCGCGTCAGGATAATGGTCAAGAATTCTCGATCAATGAGTACGGTGGTTACTTACAGCTAGCTAAGAAAATGTTCCAGGATAAATTTAAGTTGACAGGTTCGATGCGTTATGATAAGAACGAGAATTTCGAAGGTCAGTATAGCCCAAGATTATCAGGGGTTTATACCGTAGGTCAATCTAATTTTAGAGCGTCGTACCAAACAGGTTTCCGTATTCCTACCACGCAAGATCAATACATTGATTTAAATACTCCTTCTGCTCGTTTATTAGGAGGTCTTCCGGTGGTACAAGATCGTTATAAGTTGTCTGGTAATTCATTTACTCTACAATCTGTATTATCAGGTAAGCCAGAGGTGTACACTGCCAAAGCTTGGAAGCCTGAGCAGGTTCGTACCTTTGAGGTTGGTTACAAAGGAAACTTAGGTAATAATTTATTAGCTGATTTCTATTATTATCAAAGTACATTTACCAACTTCTCGGCTGGTCAAGTTGTAGTTCAACTACCTCAACAACATAGAGATAATACGGTGGTTGGAAATAAAGTATTCTCATTCCCTTCTAACGTAGACAATTTGGTTAAAACAAGTGGTTGGGGATTAAGTTTAGATTATAGACTTCCATCAAATTGGACCTTAGGAGGAAATGTTTCGTACAATACGGTTAATGACAACGGTGGTTTGAGCAATTATCAATTAGCCTATAATACACCGGCTTATCGTACCAACATCACTTTGGCTAACCGCAATATTGGTGGTTCAGGTTGGGGCTTCAGTACTGTTTGGAGATACCAAGATGAATATGTTTGGCAGTCAAGTTTTGTTAACCAAATCTTAAACCAAACTCAGCAAAGTATTATCCCTTCATTCAGTACATTAGATGCCCAAATAAGCAAGAAAGTAGCAAGTATCAAATCTATTGTCAAGGTAGGAGCATCTAACTTATTAGGAGAAGCTTATACGACAGGATGGGGTAATCCTACAGTAGGTAGTATCTATTATGTTAGCATTACTTTTGATGAGTTATTGAATAAATAAGATTCATAATTTTTATTGAGGCTGTCCTACCAGGGCAGCCTCTTTTTTTTGTACCTTTGGTGATTGATTTGTAAGCTAAATATGCAGCCACCTAAAGATTTAACAGGGTTTTCTCACATTGAAGTTTTAGGTGCTCGTGAGCATAATTTAAAGAACATCGACGTTCAAATTCCTAGGAATCAATTAGTCGTTATCACCGGAATTTCCGGTTCAGGTAAGTCCAGTCTAGCTTTTGATACGATTTATGCCGAGGGTCAAAGACGCTACATGGAAAGTTTTTCAGCTTATGCGAGAAGCTTTTTAGGTAATATGGAAAGGCCGGATGTGGATAAAATTGAAGGACTTTCACCAGTTATTTCGATTGAACAAAAAACCACTTCCAAAAATCCACGTTCGACGGTTGGTACTACCACAGAAATTTACGATTTCTTGCGTTTGCTTTATGCGCGTGCCTCCGAAGCATTCAGCTATTTGTCGGGAGAAAAAATGGTCAAGCAGTCGGTTGATCAAATTATCAGTACTCTTTTACAGCAATTTCAAGGGGGGAAAGTTCAGTTATTAGCTCCTGTGGTTAAAGGTCGCAAGGGTCATTACCGCGAATTATTCGTTCAAATTGCCAAATGGGGTTATACTAAAGTTCGGGTAGATGGCGAAATTGTGGAGGTAGAGCCTAAAATGCAAGTTGATCGATTCAAGGTACATGACATCGAGATTGTCGTAGATCGATTGGTGGTGAAAGAGGATGATCGATTTAGAATATCCCAAAGTTTACAAACAGCCATGAACTTGGGTAAAGGCCAGGTTTTTATTCTGGATGAAAAAGGGAAGCTGCATTATTTTTCTCAAACCTTAATGGACCCTAAAACAGGTTTATCCTATGATGAACCTGCCCCTAATACCTTTTCTTTCAACAGTCCATATGGGGCCTGTCCTACCTGTAATGGTTTGGGGCAAATCGAAGAAATCACGGAAGAGTCTGTTATCCCAGATCCAGAATTGAGTATTATACGCGGGGCCATTGCTCCCATAGGCGAATACCGCGATTTGTGGATATTCAAACAGTTGGAGGTATTACTGAAGCCCTATCAGGTAGGCTTATCTACGCCCATTGCTAAGTTCCCAAGAAAAGCTGTTGAAATGATGTTGTATGGAACGGATGAGCCTGTTCCTGTGCCATCTAAAAAATATGTAGGGACAGAATGGACGACCAAATACGATGGGATTATTCATTTCTTGAAAAGACAACAAGAGAGTGGGTCGGAGAAAACGCAAGATTGGTTAAAGGACTTTTTAGAAGTGAAAACCTGCCCAGATTGTCAAGGTTACCGTTTAAAGAAAGAGGCACTTTGTTTTAAAATAGACGATAAACATATTGGGGAGTTAGCCCAAATGGATATTTCAGATTTGGAGCATTGGTTTGAAGGATTATTTTTAAGGCTTTCTGAAAGGCAGCAACATATTGGTGTGGAAGTGTTGAAAGAGATTCAAAAACGGATTGGATTTTTGACTCAAATAGGATTAAACTATTTGACCTTGGATAGACCTATGAAAAGTTTATCAGGAGGAGAGGCACAGCGCATTCGTTTAGCAACCCAGATTGGTACTCAACTGGTAGGAGTTTTATACATCATGGATGAGCCAAGTATCGGTCTGCATCAAAGGGATAATGAAAAATTAATCCAAGCATTGAAGGATTTGCGTGATTTGGGGAATAGTGTATTAGTGGTGGAGCATGACAAGGACATGATGCTGGAGTCGGATTATTTATTGGATATTGGACCAGGCGCAGGCAGGCATGGTGGTCATATTGTTGGTCAAGGAACCCCGGCTGAATTTTTGAAATTACAGACACCTACAGCTCAATACTTAAACGGTCAACTGGCTATTGAAATACCTAAAAAACGCAGAAAAGGCTCAGAAAAGGAGATTAAATTAATAGGTGCTTCCGGGAATAATTTGAAGCACGTGACAGTCAGTATTCCTTTAGGAAAAATGATTTCTGTAACGGGTGTATCGGGGTCGGGTAAATCGACCTTAATTCATGATACTTTGGTATTGAAATTGAAGCAGCATTTTGATAGAACAAAGCGGGATCCAAAGGATTTTAAGGGTATTGAAGGTTTGGAATTGATTGATAAAGTGATTGAAGTAGATCAGTCGCCCATTGGAAGAACACCTCGTTCCAACCCTGCTACCTATACCAATATGTACAGTGATATTCGCACCTTATATTGTGAATTACCTGAATCTAAAATTCGAGGATATAAAGCAGGGCGTTTTAGTTTTAATGTCAAAGGTGGGCGCTGTGAAAGCTGCGAAGGAGCTGGTAGAAAGAAAATTGAAATGGAATTTTTGCCAGATGTTTTGGTGGAATGTGAGTCCTGCAAAGGCAAACGATTTAATCGGGAGACACTGGAAGTTCGTTTCAAGGGCAAATCCATTTCGGATGTATTGGATATGACAGTGGAGCAGGCACTGGAGTTTTTTGAACATCAACCCAAAATTTACAGGAAGGTTAAAACCTTATTAGAGGTAGGTTTGGGCTATATTACCTTAGGTCAGCATGCCACTACCTTATCTGGGGGTGAGGCCCAGCGAGTGAAACTGGCTGAGGAATTGTCTAAAAAAGATACAGGTAAAACTTTATATGTATTGGATGAGCCCACTACGGGTTTACATTTTCAAGATGTGAAATTATTATTGGAAGTTCTTCAGAAATTGGTGGATAGGGGAAACACTGTTTTGATAATTGAGCATAATTTAGACGTCATCAAAGTTTCTGATCATGTGATTGATTTAGGTCCCGAAGGTGGACTTGCTGGAGGGCAAATTGTGGCCTTTGGTACACCGGAAGAAGTGGCCAAAGTTAAGGGAAGCCATACGGGAAGATTTCTCTTGAAAGAGCTGAACTTAGGATGATTTTTTTCCTAACGCTGTCAAGGTTCGAAACCTTGACAGCGTTGCGAAAACGAATTAATTTTAGAATTATTCTAACAGTAAACTGATAATGTTTTTTTCATCCAATTTAGTTTCATGAAATTGAAGGAATTCATCTATTCCACCAAAATATTCTAGAACAGATTCCTTGTCAATAAAGCTCTTTTTCATGGTAGCAATATCATAAAATGAAGAGTTTTTATATTGTTTGAAATCATGTACAATGCCATGATTCTCTGGATTAAAATGGAGGTATTTAATAAGTTGGTTAAAATAAATTTCATCCTCTACCGCAATTCTTCTAAATGGGTTTTCAAATAGTCCTCCAGTTCGTTCATTGGTTTTATTAAATGCTTGGGCATAACAATTAAATAAAGTGGCAAATTGAAGGGAAATAAGTCTAGAAATATCAATTTGATTTCTTTGTTCAGTTTTAATTTTTTTGAACTCAAAAATTTCTTGTGCGGATTTTATTCGTAGAAGGAAATGAAAGTGGTTGCCCAATAAACAATAGGCATACGTATCAGCGATGGGTGAAATGTATTTTTGATATTTTCTCTTAAAGAATCGGTAGTTTCTATATTCTTTGAAAATTTTAGTTTTGTTGATTCCCCGGTTAAATACATGGTACAATTGATCTGGTACCATAGCTTCTGTGTTTTTCTTCATGATGTAAGTGGTTTAAGGTGAGGAGACAAATGTCATGAATTAGCTAGAATGTTAATCTAAAATAATTGGTAAAAAATATCAGAAATGTGATGAAAACTTTGAGTAAAAAAACTTAGCTTTATTGGCATTTCAACAACGCTGTCAAGGTTTGAAACCTTGACAGCGTTAAGGGAAAAAGATTCAGCAAAACACTCATCAATCATGCATATTTTTCTCCAAGTTCTTTTTATTTTAGTGCTATCTGGCTTAGGTTATTTGGTAGCGCAACGCTTTAAGCTTATTATAGCCACGGTACGGTTGGCTAAATCCATTGAGTTGCAAGATCGTCCTGCTGATCGATGGAAACGCGTATTTCTCTTAGCTTTTGGTCAAAAGAAAATGTTTCAAAAACCCTTGGTGGGAATATTTCACTTTTTAATATACATCGGGTTTGTTTTGATAAATATTGAAATATTGGAAATTGTCATCGATGGAATTCTAGGAACTCACCGGGTATTTGCCCCTTATTTAGGTTCTTTTTATCCCATTTTATTGAATTTTTTCGAACTTCTTTCATTCGGGGTGTTTATCGCTTGTGTCGTTTTTTTCCTTCGTCGTGGATTAGGTCAAGTGCAGCGTCTTCGATCGGATTCCCATCGGGAATTAAGAGGATTTCCCATCAAGGATGCCTACATCATTTTGGCCATTGAATGTATACTTATGTTAGCCCTTTGGACCATGAATGCCAGTGATGCAGTCTTACAAGCTAGGCAAATTGAGCATTTTGAGCCCGTGGGAGCATTTGTGGTGTCTGAGCATTTCATTCCTCTATTCACTCAATTTTCTACCCCAACTTTATTGGTTATTGAACGTGTGGCCTGGTGGTTTCACATTGTAGGGATTTTGAGTTTTGCTTTATACGTGACCTATTCCAAGCACTTGCATATTTTCTTTGCATTTCCTGCTGCTTATTTTTCAAGCTTAGAACCCCATAGCAAAATGAGTCCTATGCCTTCAGTTACCCATGAGGTAAAATTGATGCTAGGTCAACCTGTTGAGGAAAATACCACAAGCCCTGATCAATTGCGTTTTGGTGCGAAGGATGTCATGGATTTGAATTGGAAAAATGCTTTGGATGCCTATTCTTGTACCGAATGTGGCCGTTGTACCGAACAATGCCCTGCCAATCAAACGGGAAGGGCGCTGTCGCCAAGGAAGATCATGATGGATACTCGTGATCGTTTAGAGGAGGTAGGCAGTGTTTTGGCCAAAAATAAGGGTCAATGGGTGGATGATGGGAAGTCCTTATTAGGGGACTATATTTCAGCGGAGGAACTAAGAGCTTGTACTACCTGTCAGGCCTGCGTTGAAGCTTGCCCTATGGAATTATCACCCTTGAATATCATCTTGGCACTTCGCGGTTATCAAATCATGGAACAGTCTGACGCTCCTGCCGCTTGGAATAGTATGTTTTCTAATATAGAAACCAATCAAGCACCGTGGAAATTTAATCCAGGGGACCGTTTAAACTGGGCTAAATCCTAATCTTATGAAGAAAGTTTTTATACCCATCGTACTTGGCCTAATCTTATTTTTTACACTTGGCCCCAGTCCGCAGGAACCTACTTTATCTAGGGGCGTAACCTGGAAAAATATCCCAGATTCCCTTACTGCCTTATCTCAATATTTACATGATAAGGAGTCGGCTTTTCCTCAAATAAAAAAGAACAATGAGGCCAAAATTGTTTGGGCTGATTCGCTTCGTCCTAAAAAAACGAAATGGGTGTTTATGTACGTGCATGGTTTTTCTGCCTCGCACATGGAAGGAAATCCCGTACATCGTCAAATTGCTAAAACTTTTGGGGCTAATTTACTTTTGACTCGAGTGGCAGGTCATGGTTTTGCGACATCTGATAGTGTTTTTAAGCAGGTGACTGCAGATGATTTTTATGAAAGTGTGGAAAATCAATTGGCCATAGCCAAGAAAATGGGGGACCATGTAATTGTATTGGGGACTTCATTTGGAGGGTCTTTATCGCTTTCATTGGCCTCTCGACATCCTGAGATCAAGGCATTATTGCTTTATAGTCCTTGCATTGCCATTGCCGACCCAGCGGCTATTTTGATTGATAACCCATGGGGACTCCAATTGGCAAGAAAGGTTGTGGGTAGTGATTACCGGGATATTCCTGCACAAAATCCAGCCCATGATCAATATTGGAACCTACATTACCGTTTAGAAGGTGCGGTGGAATTGCAAAACTTTTTGACAAATCAAATGACGGATGAGGTATTTGAAAAGGTCAAATGTCCTGTCTTCATGGGATACTATTACCAAGATGAGGCCCATCAAGATCCCGTTGTTTCGGTAAAAGCTATGCGCCACATGTTTCCTTTTTTAGGGACAACACCAAACCAGAAAAAAGAAATGGCATTTCCTTTATCTGAAAATCACGTAATTACTTCTGATATTTTAGCGAAAAGAACAGATTTGCCTTTGAATGCTAGTATTCAATTTTTGAAAGAAATAGTTCACTTACCTTAATTTATGACACCCAATTTAATTCTCTATGCGGTCCCATTCTTTTTGATTACGGTCATCTTGGAATCCTATGTGGTGTTTAAACAACATCGGGATTTTGTAGAAACTAAAGATTCATTGACCTCCATAGGACTCGGTCTGGGTAATCTTTTCATAGGTTTACTGACGAAGTCGGTCATCTATGTTTGTTATTTTTATGTATACGATCATTGGAGGCTATTTGACCTTTCCATTTCTTGGTGGTGGGTTTGGGTCTTTGCTTTTTTTGCAGATGATTTTACTTATTATTGGTTCCATCGAATATCCCATGAGGTACGCTATTTTTGGGCATCTCACATGGTGCATCATTCCTCTCCAAAGTATAATTTAGCGGCTGCACTTCGACAAACCTGGACGGGGAATTTATCTGGGGCATTTTTATTTTATACCTGGATACTTTTAGTTGGGGTTCATCCTTTTATCGTATTCTTTTTTCAACAAATCAGTTTATTATATCAATATTGGATACATACCGAATTGATCAAAAAAATGCCAGCATGGTATGAATATATTTTTAACACCCCATCGCACCACCGGGTGCATCATGGAACTGATTTGGACTACCTAGATACTAATTATGCTGGTGTTTTAATAATTTGGGACCGAATGTTTGGCTCTTTTCAAGCAGAAAATCAAAGGCCGCATTATGGCTTAACGAAACAGATTGAAAGTTATAATCCGGCTAAGATTGCGTTTTTTGAATGGGTACAAATAATCAAAGATATTTTTCATGCAAATAACCTTAAAACTGCTTGGAATTATGTGGTAGGTCCTCCAGGATGGAGTCCGGACGGTTCTAGATTAACCGTAGAACAAATGCGTCAACAAAATAAGTTAAAAAAAGATGAGCAAGGAACTGAAGATTAGTACAATGGCTGAATGGGCCGCTAAAGGAGAAAGCCCAGAATTTTTATTTTGGGTGGGTTGTGCAGGTTCATTTGATGATCGTCATAAAAAAGTAACTAGAGCATTTTGTGAAATATTACAAAGCCTAGAAATCTCCTTTGCGGTGCTGGGAACCGAAGAGTCTTGCACTGGAGACCCTGCTCGTAGAAGTGGCAATGAATTTTTATTCCAAATGCAGGCTATGTCCAACATTGAGGTGCTGAATATGTATGGGGTAAAAAAAATTGTCACAGCATGCCCTCATTGCTTCAATACCTTAAAAAATGAATATCCTGAATTAGGTGGTACTTATGAGGTGATACATCATAGCCAATTATTGGCGGAATTATTAGCTGCAGGTAAAATCCAATTGAAAGAGGAAGAGAAAGAAGCGGTAGCCTTCCATGATTCCTGTTACCTTGGACGAGGAAATGGAATTTATGAAGCACCTCGGGAAATAATTCAAGGCTTAAAAAAGGAACTAAAAGAACTGAAAAGTTGTAGAACTAAAGGTTTATGTTGTGGCGCTGGGGGAGCACAATTATTTAAGGAGCCAGAGGAGGGGAGTATCGACATTCAAACTAAGCGTTCTCAAGAAATCATTGATTCGGGTGTGCAAAAGGTAGCGCTAGCTTGTCCTTTTTGTATGGTCATGATTCAAGATGGATTGAACAAACACGGAAAAGATAAAGAAATACAAGTAGTTGATTTGGCTGAATTGGTTCAGCAAACCATGATATAAAAATATGAACATAGAATTTCAAGAATTACCCAACCATGCACGAGTTTGGATTTACCAAGCAAATAGAGCTTTCAATGAACATGAATATGCTTTTGTTCAATCCTATTTGAAGCAAGCTGTACTTGATTGGAATGCACATGGAGTACCCTTGTCGGGCTCCTTTCAAATTCGTTATCATCAAATCATCGTGATTGCCGTAGATGAGCAGCACCATGCGGCTTCGGGCTGTTCTATTGATGCTTCTACTGGCTGGTTTAAAGATTTGGCCTTTCAGTTAGGTATTGATTTCTTCGATCGATCAGTGGCATTGGTCCAAGGAGAGACGCTCAGGTTATTTCCATTATTGGGAATTAAACAAGCCGTAGCTGAGGGTCAAATCACTCCCGATTCATTAATTGCTGTTCCTCAAGTTAAAGATTTAGGCGAATATCGAACCCAATGGCCAGTTAGTGCAAAGGATTCTTGGCTTAAAAAGTATTTTGTAGAGAAATTCGTTTAGTGCTATGGCGGAAGATTTACACATAGTTGAAGGTAGCCGAGCGGATAAATATCAGGCGCTAATTCCTCAAGTGGAAGCGCTTATCCAAGGGGAAACGGATTTATATGCCAACCTCGCCAATATTGCGGCAGCAATCCATGCGTATTTTGGTTTTTTCTGGGTAGGCTTTTATTTGAATAAGCAGGATCAATTGGTTTTAGGACCTTTTCAGGGGCCTGTGGCTTGTACCCGAATTCCCTATCACAAAGGCGTTTGTGGGCATGCCTATCGTACTCAAGAAAGTATTATCGTTCCCAATGTGGATGAATTTCCAGGCCATATTGCTTGTGCCTCTGCATCTAAATCGGAAATTGTATTGCCGGTCATGGATTCAGCAGGGGAAGTGCTGATGGTTCTAGATGTGGATTCAGACCTATTGGATGATTTTAGTGAAATAGACCGAGAAGGTTTACAAGCCATTATTGATCTAATCGAAAAAAATTATTCGACCTGGGTGTAAACCCTTAGCTTAGCGGTTTCATTCCCATGGCAATCCATTCTTCTTTTGATGGGCCATACATGCCTGGTACACTGAGACCTTCTTGTCTTATCAATACACTTAATTGTCCACGATGGTGAGTTTGATGACGAATCAAAATACTCAATACCGCACCTCTTGTCCACTGCTCTCCATACATAGGAACTTGCTCGCTAAGCATTTCATCGGTCCAGTGATTTTTTAATGCTAGGAGTAAAGAATCAGATGATTTTTGGTATTCAGTAATTAATTGGTTTAAATCATTCTTTTCCTTAGTCGCATCCACGATCCCATCTACTTCTTTTAATCCTGCCTGATGTAATAACTCAGCAATGGATTCTGTAATATGCCAGGATAAACGGGCTATACTTCTGAAGTTTTCACTAGGATTATCTAAGAATTCCCCTGCCTTCATGGCTTGAAACATCTTAATGGTGCTTTCAGATTCATAGGTCCAAGCACGATAAAAATCCGTTAATTTTCTAAACATGGCTGTCGATTTTTACTAAATTAAGCCAAGGGAAGGAATCTTCCTAGGTAGAATTAACTAAAGATGATGAATGGGGTTATTTTAATCTAGCAATGACGGTTTCACCTCCTACAGGCTTATCGTCTAATTTGACACAGATTTCCGCATCTAGCGGAAGGTAGATGTCAATTCGACTTCCGAATTTAATGAAGCCGAATTCGGTGCCTTGGATAACTGCATCTCCTTCTTTGGCATACCAACAAATTCTTTTGGCTAATGCCCCTGCAATTTGTCTGAATAATACCTCTGTTCCGTTTTCATGCTTAACCACATAGGTAGTACGCTCATTTTCAGTACTGGATTTAGGATGCCAAGCAACCAGGTATTTACCTGGATGGTATTTGAAATAAGAAACGATACCAGAAATCGGATTAAAGTTGATATGTACGTTAATTGGTGACATGAAAATGGACACCTGTCTGCGTTTATCTTTGAAATATTCGGTCTCAACAGCCTCTTCTATAACTACCACTTTACCATCAGCTGGGGCAATAATATCTTGAGGGTTGATGTTAGTAACACGTTTGGGAACTCGGAAAAATTGTAGCAAAAGCAAGTAAAAGATGGCAGTTATGACAACCACCGCTTCCCTTATGTAAACTTGTTCTGGTAGAAAATAAGCCACTAAAGCATTTATAGCTAAAACGATAATGATGGCTGTCAATAAGATAGTTTTTCCTTCTCTGTGTAGGGTCATAAGCGATTTATATGGTTTAATCCAATGGATGGACTAAACTTTAATGCGTAAAATTAGCCATTTTTGTTGAAAAATTGGGCATTGCCATTCAATCTATTCCTAAGAATGTGACAATTTTGCTTGAAAAAATTGCATTTTTATCATCCATATTAACTTAAACATGCGAATACGCTATTACATTTTAGCTCTTTTTTTATTGATACAAGTAAATGTTTTAGCTCAAGCATTGGAATGGTTTAGTCCAAGTACAGGATATTTTTATAAAATTGATTTTGAAAGTAATCACTTATTAAGAATTAAAAATGGGCTTCCTTGGTCGAATCTAGGAGTAATATCCCTTGAAAATGTTGAAAGAGCAGATTTGATTTCGGCGAATTATGCGGTTAAAGAATTTAAAATTGAAAATTCTGACTGGGCATATTTATTAATTTATTGTACCAACCAAGTATATCAAATTAATAAAAAACAACTAATACTTAAGCGAATAGACAATACCTATTATCGAGGAGCTAATTGCTTAAGCCATTCATTTTACCGAAACGGAATTCTATATTCTTTTGGAGGATATGGATTTTGGACCTCCACCAATATACTGACCAAATATAACGCGGATGGAAAAGAATGGTTGAGCATTCAAGCCAAGGGGGACGTCCCTGCTGCCATCACCATGGGCTTGACGGCTTATGTTCCAAGTCGGGACAGGTTTATAACCATGGCAAACCACTTAATCAATGATACGGACACCAAGCACAATGATTTGGTTGATTGGGACATCTATGAGTACAATTTTGAAAATAGTGAATTTGTCATCAAGGGGAGCATTGAATTGGAGGAAATTAAATCCTTTCTGGAAAAGGATATAACTCGACATTATTTATTCAATGGTCGTTATTTCATTTTATTAGATAAAGCTGGTGGAGATAAGAACTATGATGCCATCTACATCATTGATGTCCTAGATGACTTTAAAACCTATAGTTGGAAAAATAGTAAACGCTTGGTTATAGAAGGCCCCAATAGCGGAAATTTTGACAAGGCATTGCATATTAATGGAGATACTTTGATTTGGACCAATTTATCTTACCAATCCTCTCCAAATAATATTAAAAATTATCGGATGATGGTGAATGAGGTACTTCGGGAATCGGAATATTTAGGTAAACTAAATCAAGTTCCTTGGTATCAGTCCATTATCGAGGGGTCTTATATATTATTAGCCCTCGGTTTTATCGTTCTAGTTATCTTTTTATTCCAAAAATGGAAAAAAAGAAAATTGGCTAAGCACTTAAAAATCATGTTGGGAGAAAATGAAAAAATGCTTTTGGATTTTCTGCTTTTGAATTATTCCACCGGATTTGTTTCTGGTCATCAAATCATCGCGTTTTTCGGCAAACATAAAAGTTCGCCTGAGTCGCAACGTCAATTTAGAGCCAAAATGTTTGAGAATTTGACAAAAACACTGCGTCTTCTACTAGGGAAGGACCAGATCTTAGATGTACATACCGATGAGAAAGATCAACGTATGTATACCTACCGGTTAAATTCAGATGTTTATCAAATTCTCAAATCATTATAAATTCTTCAAAAGAAAATTGGTCATCATTTGATATAAATGATAACGGGTGTTTCCTCCTGCAATGCTGTGGTTCCTATTGGGATAATAGAAACTTTGGAATTGTTTATTTGCCTTGATTAAAGCCTCTTGCAAAGCCACGGCATTTTGAAAATGCACATTATCATCGCCAGTTCCATGAACCAGTAGGAGATTTCCTTTCAATTTATTGACATGATTTACTGGTGAATTATCATCATAGCCCTTCGCATTTTCTTGAGGAGTTCTTTGGTATCGCTCCGTATAAATGCTATCATAAAAACGCCAGTTAGTCACCGGGGCTACCGAAATAGCTGCTTTAAACACGTCGGCTCCTTGCATTAAGCAGTTGGACGACATAAATCCGCCATAGCTCCATCCCCATATTCCGATACGCGAGGCATCTACATAAGGTGATTTTGCTAAATATTGGGCTGAGTAAATTTGATCTTGCACTTCGATTTTTCCCAAATTCTGGTAAGTGATTTTTTTGAAATCTACTCCTCGCGCACCCGTACCACGATTATCCACACAATAGATTAAATATCCCTTGTCTAATAATGTTTGATACCAATAAAAATCATTACTAACCGGATAAGCATCCAATACTTGTTGGCTTCCTGGGCCACCATAGACATGCATTAACACCGGGTATTTTTTGTTGGGGTCAAAGTTTTTAGGCTTGATGGTATAGGCGTTTAAATTTTCCCCATTAGCTAAAGGAACTTGGAAAAACTCACGGGTAGCTATGCCATAGTCTTTTAACTGTTGCTTTAACTTATTATTTTCTTCCAATACACGAATCAAGGTTCCTTGACTACTCTTTAAGCTGATTTGTAAAGGTTCTTTCGCGGAACTAAAATACAGCATGTAAAAGGAAAAATCAGGGCTAAAGTTGGCCGTATTGGTACCCGCATGCTGAGAAATCATTTGGAAGTTAGAACCATCCAATTGAATTTTATACACTTCTCTTTGAATGGCTGATTTAGCAGCGGCGTTGAAATAAAGTGTTTGACTTTTTTCATCAAATCCATAAAAATCATCTACGTCCCAATTCCCTTTGGTGATGGGTTCCACTTTTCTGGTCGCGATATCGGCAATGTACAAATGTTTGAAACCCGATTTTTCTGAGGATAAAATAAACCGCTTTTGGTCAGATAAATAGGTGATATCGTTTCCAATGGCCTCAATTTCTAAAGAAGTGTTACTTCTTTCTTCATAAATCAATTGGGAGCTACCATCCTTGGCGGAGGCATGTAGGATTTCCATGTGATTTTGTAAGCGATTTAAACGAATGAAAGAAACCCAATCGGAACTAGCTGTCCACTTCATTCTAGGAATGTATTGGTCCTTATCTTTTCCAACTTGGATGGCGATGTTTTTTTGACTTGTCAACGAATATACACTAAGGCTAACTATGGAATTAGCTTCCCCTGCTTTAGGGTATTTAAAGCGATAATCTTTCGGGTATAATTCGCCCCACATTTGCATATTGTATTCCGGAACCTTTGTTTCGTCAAAGGTATAATAGGCTATTTTTTTGCTATCTGGAGACCATTGGAAGGCTTTAGCAAAAGAAAATTCCTCTTCATACACCCAATCACAAGCACCATGAATGATGTGATTAAATTTCCCAGATGTGGTAATTGCCTTCTCTTTGCCGGTAGTTAAATCCACTAAGAAAAGGTTATTGTCTCTGACAAAAGCTACTTTTTTTCCATCGGGGGAAAAACTAGCATGCATCTGTTTACCCGATTTAGATAAAGGAACAATCGATTTATTTTGGCGATCAAAAATGAAATTATTCTCTTTTGAACTGCGTCGATAGATTTGTTCCGACTCGGTAGAAATTAAGATTTTTAGTTCATCGGAAGAAAGACTAAATGATTGGACATTGATTTTTTTACCTCCCACTCGATGTATTTCTTCATCAAAAAGCACTTCTGAGTTTTTAGGATCTACCACCGAGTATTTAATGATTTTGCCTTCTTTTAATTCGGTATAATGTTGCCCATCTTTGGTCCAATTTAAGTTCTGAATGCTTCTTTGGCGGAAGGTATAATTTTGCCAAACATCTTCTAAACTAACACTTTTTTGAGCTAAGCTCACATGAGCCAATAGAAATAGAACAGCCAAGCTGAAGGTGCGGTAATAACGTAGAATCATAGGTATGTTTAGTCTTGAAAAATCACGATCGGACTTGTCTCAATCGTGTTACTTTGATGAAATGCTTTGTCTTTAATGGAAATACGGAAAGCCAATGTGTCGTTTTTCTCGGTGAATTCAGGGGAATAACCCTTGTAAAATGCATACACAAATTGGGTGGAATAGGAAATAGATCCCTCGATGGGTCCTGGTTTTTGATCAGGTTTGAATGGGAAATTCATCAGACCTCCTAATTTGGGGCTAAATGTTACGGGAATAAAACGTCCATTTTTCCTTAATAGCACATCTACCTCAAAGTTGCGGTAATCTTTGTATTTAGGATCTGAATTTTTCTCCGCCGTAGTAATGCCTAAATCCCCATCTCCATCTTGAAACTTGATGGTCATCACGACCGAATCTATTTTGGCTTTACCTCCAAAACCGTCATTGCTGATTTTAGTAATCTTCTTGATGGATTCAAATTCAATGCTAGGCGTAGTGCTATAATCCGGTTCTTGTACGCAGGCAATGAACGCCCAAGCGCATAATACAAAGAGTGTGATGAGACTACCTAGTTTAATCATGAAGATTCGGTGGTAATTAGAAGCGTAAAGTTAATGATTTGCATTAATTTTGTGCATAATTTCAAAAAAAGCTATGCAGCGAGGAAACGAAGATTGGGAAAGCCTTTCTTTGAGCTTAAAAAAACGAGTAAGTCAGATGGAGAATGCTGATTTTGACACACTCGCTTTGGACGTTTTTCGCTATCAATCTACGCACAATCCCCTTTACCAATTATACTTGAGTTTATTGGGGGTAGATGCTGAAGGTATCACCTCAATCAGGGATATTCCTTTTTTACCCATTGAATTATTTAAAAACCACCTTGTTCAAACAGGTTTTGCCCCCATTTTATTTCAGTTTGAAAGTTCAGGTACCACAGGTCAAATTCCCTCTAAACACATTGTTTGTGATCCATCATTTTATCAAAATCAAGCTAAAAAGATATTTGAAGCAAATTATGGGTCATTAAAAGACTACCATATTTTTGCGCTTTTGCCTTCCTATTTAGAAAGAAGTACATCTTCCTTGGTGTTCATGATGGACTATTTCATTAAAGAGTCTCAATCTAACGTAGCTGGTTTTTATCTTAACCAATACGATGCTTTGGTGGAGAATGTTAAGGCTGCTTTAAAAACTCACAGGAAGATATGGTTGATGGGCGTTACTTTTGGCTTATTGGATTGGGTGGATTCAGGTCAAGATTTTTCATTTTGGAAGGAAGCCGTTGCCTCAGGAAGAATCATGGTCATGGAAACTGGAGGTATGAAAGGTCGTAGAACAGAATGGTTACGCGAAGAGGTCCATGCTTTTCTTCAAGAGAAAATGCATTTGACACAGGTAGCTTCTGAATACGGAATGACAGAATTGTTCTCTCAAGCCTATGCCGATAAAGCTGGCGTGTTTACTCCCGGAATTAGTATGCGTGTATTATTGAGGGAAGTAAATGACCCCTTTGGACAAGTAACTCAGGCGGGTAGAGTGGGAGGTATTAAAGTAATTGATTTGGCTAATATTGATTCTTGTTCTTTTATTGAAACAAAAGATCTAGGTTCGTTGGAGCCTGATGGTGTAAGGTTTAAAGTGCTGGGCCGTTTTGATAATTCGGAACAAAGGGGTTGTAACCTTATGTTGGCTCAAGGATGGGGAACAAGCCAAGAGGAACCATCCTCATAAAACTCATTTTTCCAAATAGGAACTTCTTCTTTTAGGCGGTCAATCAACCACTGGCAAGCTTGAAAGGCTTCTGCTCGGTGCACACAAGTAACTCCAATCAAAACGGCTATGTCACCAATTTGCAAAGGACCCGTTCGGTGAGCCATAACTACTTTTTGGATGGGCCACTGGCTTCCTGCTTGATCAATCAGCAGGTTGATTTGTTTCACTGCCATGGGAGGATAAGCCTCCATATCCAATGATTTCACTTCTTTATTTTGATTTTTATTTCGAATGGTACCAATGAATAAGCAAATTCCTCCAGCTACATCGTCTTGTAGAAAAGGATAAAATTCATCCAATCGGATAGCTTGATCCAATAATGCCACTTTTCTTTCCATCTTAAACTTTTCGTTGGTATGTTAAAAAACTATACTGATAGGGATTTTTTTCATCTGTTATTCCTCTTTCTGTTTGAATGATTTCCCAATCTTGGCTTGTAATTTCAGGAAAATAGGTGTCTCCGTCAAAATAATCATGTAATCGAGTGAGGATGATTTGGTCTGCCCTTTCCATGGCTTGCTTGTATATTTCGGCTCCTCCAATAATGAAAACATCACTTCTGGATAAACTCTGGGCTTTCAAGATAGCTTCATCCAAGGACTGACATAGAATAATCCCTTCGGCATTTAATTTACTTTGCCGACTAACCACCAAATTATTTCGGTTGGGTAAGGCTTTTCCAATCGAATCAAACGTTTTTCTTCCCATGATGATGGAATGTCCCGAGGTCAAATTTTTGAAATGTTTCAAGTCGGCCGGAAGGTGCCAAATGAGTTGATTATTTTTGCCGATGACGTTTTTTTCATCACAAGCCACGATTATCTTGATCACGGGATTTGAATTTTTATCAAAATTACGGGAAATAATGGGACGAAATGAAATCAAATGAGTGAAAAGCTCTATAAGCTTAAAATTCCTGATTTTTATTTTCAAGAACGTTTCCCAATTCGGGCTTCAACTGCTAACTTTGTACAATTTTTGAGCCTAAGTGTAAAGGTCAAAAAATTTGTTTTCTATTGATACAAAATAAATTCATCCCGTGCCAAAAGATTTATCTATCCGTTCCGTCCTGATTATCGGTTCTGGTCCTATTGTAATTGGTCAAGCCTGTGAGTTTGATTATTCTGGTTCTCAAGCAGCTCGTTCATTACGAGAAGAAGGAATCGAAGTGATTCTGATCAATTCCAACCCTGCTACCATCATGACGGATCCTATGAATGCCGATCATGTGTATTTGAAGCCATTAGATAGAGCTTCCATCATTCACATTTTGGAGAGGCATCAAATAGATGCTGTATTACCTACCATGGGTGGACAAACTGCTTTGAACTTGGCGATAGACTGTGAAGAAGCAGGAGTTTGGCAAAAATATGGAGTAAAAATTATTGGGGTTGACATCAAGGCCATTGAGACAACAGAAGATCGCGAGAAATTCCGTTTGAAAATGTTGGAATTGGGTGTGGGAGTGTGTAAAGGTAGAACAGCCCGTTCTTTCCTGGAGGGTAAAGAGATTGCTCAAGAAACAGGTTTTCCATTAGTTATTCGTCCTTCTTTCACCTTAGGTGGAACAGGGGGTGGTTTCGTGAATGATCCCAAAGATTTTGATGCTGCTTTGAATAAAGGTTTGCATGCGTCTCCTACGCACGAGGTTTTAGTAGAACAGTCCATCATGGGCTGGAAGGAATATGAATTGGAGCTATTACGTGACAATTTAGGAAACGTTATCATCATTTGCTCGATTGAGAATTTTGACCCTATGGGTATTCATACGGGAGACTCCATCACGGTGGCTCCTGCCATGACTTTACCAGATACCATATACCAGCGCATGCGTGATATGGCCATCATGATGATGAACGCCATTGGTAAATTTGCAGGAGGTTGCAACGTACAGTTTGCATTGAACCCAGAGACGGATGAAATCATCGCTATTGAAATCAATCCACGTGTTTCTCGTTCTTCTGCTCTAGCATCTAAAGCAACGGGTTATCCTATTGCAAAAATTGCCGCTAAAATGGCAATCGGTTATAACTTAGATGAGTTGACCAACGCCATTACTGGTACTACCTCGGCTTATTTTGAGCCTGCTTTAGACTATGTAATTGTGAAAGTTCCTCGTTGGAATTTTGATAAATTTAAGGGCGCAGATCGTTCATTGGGCCTTCAAATGAAGTCAGTAGGTGAGACCATGGGAATTGGTCGTAATTTCCAGGAAGCCTTACAAAAAGCTTGTCAATCACTTGAAATTAAGCGTAATGGTTTAGGTGCGGATGGAAAAGAATTGAGAGATCAGGATGCCATCATGCATTCATTGGCCAATCCATCTTGGAACCGTTTGTTCCATGTGTATGATGCCTTTAAAATGGGTATTTCTTTCAAAACCATTCAGCAATTGACCAAAATTGATAAATGGTTCTTATACCAAATCGAAGATTTAGTTCGTGTAGAAAAGGAAATTGAACGATATACTTTGGCGACCATTCCAACGGATTTATTGGAAGAAGCGAAGCATAAGGGTTTTGCTGACCGTCAGATTGCCCATGCGATGCGTTGCCTAGAATCAGAAGTGTATGATAAGCGTAATAACCTTGGCATCAAGCGACTATACAAGTGTGTGGATACCTGCGCAGCGGAGTTTGAAGCGAAAACGCCATATTACTATTCTACTTTTGGACAAAGTACGGAATCCATGGATAATGAGTCTAAGTCATCTGACCGTAAGAAAGTCGTTGTCTTAGGATCAGGCCCTAACCGTATTGGACAGGGTATCGAGTTTGATTATTCTTGTGTGCACGGTGTTTTAGCAGCTAAAGAAGCGGGTTATGAAACGATCATGATCAATTCTAATCCGGAAACAGTTTCTACGGATTTTGATATTGCGGATAAATTATACTTTGAACCTGTATTCTGGGAGCATGTTTATGACATCATTCAGCACGAAAAGCCAGAAGGGGTGATTGTGCAATTGGGTGGACAAACGGCTTTGAAATTAGCAGAGAAATTATCGAAATACGGAATTAAAATCTTAGGTACCTCATTTGAAGCCTTGGATTTGGCTGAGGATCGTGGTGCATTCTCTAGTCTTTTGAAAGACTTGGATATTCCTTATCCTAAGTTTGGGGTATGTGAAGATGCTGATAATGCTGTGCTTTTAGGTCGTGAGTTAGGATACCCCTTGTTGGTTCGTCCAAGTTATGTTTTGGGAGGTCAATCCATGAAGATTGTCATCAACGAGCAAGAGTTGGAACAACATGTGGTGGATATTTTACGCGATATTCCAGGCAATAAAATTTTATTAGATCACTTCCTTGAGAATGCGATTGAAGCGGAGGCGGATGCTATTTGTGATGGTGAAGATGTATACATCATTGGTGTTATGGAACATATTGAGCCAGCAGGAATTCACTCGGGAGACTCCCACTCTGTATTACCTCCATTTGATTTATCGGAGCATGTTCTCAAGCAAATAGAGGATCATACGAAGAAAATAGCCGTGGCTTTAAAAACGAAAGGCTTGTTAAATATTCAATTTGCTGTAAAAAATGAAATAGTCTACATCATTGAAGCCAATCCAAGGGCCTCCAGAACTGTACCTTTCATTTGTAAAGCATACCAAGAGCCTTATGTCAATTATGCGACTAAGGTGATGTTGGGAGATAAAAAAGTAAAGGATTTTGACTTCAAACCCGTTAAAAAAGGATACGCTATCAAAATTCCTGTATTTTCTTTCAATAAATTCCCAAATGTCAACATGGAATTAGGTCCCGAGATGAAGTCTACCGGAGAAGCCATTTATTTCATTGATGATTTGAAAGATGAGTTTTTTAGAAAGGTGTATGGGGAACGAAATTTATATTTAAGTCGTTAATAGACAAAAAATAAAAATATGTTAAAGATTCTCGGTCTTATTTTCTTGTTTATTTACGTTATTAGGCCATTGTTCAAATTGCTGTTTAAGAGTTATATCATCACTCAAGTTCACAGACAGCAATCTGAACAGGCTTATCGACAAAAGGAGGCAAAGAGGGAAGGAAGCATAGATGTTGATTATGTCCCGCCTCAAGCTAAGTCTAAACCCCGTTCCACGAAAGTAGATGACGGAGATTATGTACCATTTGAAGAAATTAAAGAGTAAATTGCCCAGGATTTTTAAACGATTTTGTAGTTTTTTGGTTAACCCCATATAAACCTGAATAAAATTAGCTGAATTTTTTGCCTAAATGAGGAATTTATTAACGTGGTGTTTTTTCTTGCTAGCTGTCTTGATAATCAATGACAGTTTGATATTAAGCACCATTCAGCATACTAAGGAGGTTTCTAAAAATAGCGTAGAGCAGTTCTCTGACATCAATATGGCAGGTCAATCATCTTCCGATGAAGTTCAAGATATGGAAGAAGAAGGCTTTGTATTTCTTTCACAGCCTACTGCCCAATTCATCTTATTCCAAGGTACTAAACATGAATTAGTTGTTCCATTAGAAGAAAATCCATACCAGGATGTTTCTTTGGACATGATTTCTCCCCCTCCCCAATTGTCGGTTTAAACCCGCACAATTAAGTAGAAACAAAACTTTTCAAAAACATTTCTTGTACCGGATGCCTAGGGGCTGTTAAAGCTTTTATGTATCCATGGATTTGAATTATATGAAATATTTCATGTTATTCCTTGGTGTTTGCTGCGCGCACCTTGGAGTTAGCCAAATACCGGCTAACTATAAAGCCCAGTTAAATAAAAATGTTAAATCTGAAGCTAAAGTTATTCAAGTAATCGAAAAAGGATATTCGAATCAAGTGAGTAAAGAGACACCTAAATATCAAAAGAGAGAAACCTTAATCGAACAAAACGTAGATGTAAGCAAAGGATTAGAGCGTAGTTCTTATAAACAACAGGCAATAGCCCAACCTAAATAAATTAAAATGAATCGAGCGTCTAAGCTAGTGTTATGTATGGGGATTCTCCTTCTGCAGGCATGTGGTACAAAAAATGAAATCAATAGTCAGGAAATATCCAGTCTAGAAGTCAGTGTACCCATCAAAATGGATACCACCATTTCTCAAGAGTTTGTGGCAGATATTAATGCCATCAACAACGTAGAAATACGTGCGAGGGTAAAAGGGTATCTAGATAAAATACATGTAGATGAAGGAAAAGCTGTTCGTAAAGGGCAAGTTTTATTTACCATCAATAATTTGGAATATTTGGCTGAAGTGATGCGTGCCAAATCTGTATTGAACCAAACCATGGCTGATATCAAAGCTGAGGAATTGGAATTAATCAATACCCGATTATTGGTAGAAAAAAATGTAATTGCGAAAAACCAATTAGCCATAGCACTAGCTAAAATAGAAGGCTTAAAGGCGAAAAAAGAGGAGGCAGAAGCTCATGTGAAGGCTGCTCAATTACGCGTTGAATATTCTTCTATTCGGGCTCCTTTTGATGGTGTCGTTGATCGATTGCCATTCAAGTCGGGTAGCTTAGTGGACGAAGGTACTTTATTAACCACCTTATCGGATACCAAAAATGTATTTGCTTATTTCAATGTCTCTGAAAAGGAATATTTGGCTTTTGCTGAATTGGGAGAAGGCTTTAAGCATAATACCTCCGTTAGTTTATTATTGGCTAATGGAGATTTGTATCCACATGCTGGCAAGGTTGAAACCATTGAAGGTGAGTTTGATAAGAACACCGGTAATATTGCCTTTCGTGCAAGATTTGATAATCCAGAAAAACTATTGAAACATGGTTCATCTGGACGAGTTCAAATGCCGAAAAAGGTGAGTGGCTATTGGTTTATCCCGCAAAAAGCCGTATTTGAAATTCAAGAGAAGAGTTATGTATTTGTCAAAGATGCATCTGGAATTGTAAAAATGAAAAGTATTATTTCAGATCTTCGGATCCCCCATTTTTACTTAGTGAAAAGTGGATTTTCAAGCAAGGATACTGTCTTAATCGAGGGAATCCAATTGGTGAAGCAAGGTCAAAGAATTAAGTCGATTTATAAGCCGATGCGCCAATTATTAACCGATTATAAAGCACTATAAGATGGTTCAACAATTCATAAC
Organism: Aquirufa sp. Wall-65K1; assembly: GCF_054558475.1. Lineage (NCBI taxonomy): Bacteria > Pseudomonadati > Bacteroidota > Cytophagia > Cytophagales > Flectobacillaceae > Aquirufa > Aquirufa sp. Wall-65K1. The sequence continues at coordinate 146,917 of NZ_JBPXKD010000004.1, forward strand.
ACGACCAGTATTATCGATCGTTGTATCGATCTTTATTGTGATTTTAGGGGTTATTGCTATGAAGCAATTGCCTATTACACAATTTCCAGATATTGTTCCCCCTGCCGTTACCGTGACTACCAAGTATACAGGGGCAAATGCGGAAGTATGCGCCAAGGCCGTGGTAACCCCTCTCGAAAGAGCAATTAATGGGGTGGCCGGGATGACTTATATGACATCTGTTTCTGGAAATGATGGCACCAGTATCATTCAAGTTTATTTTCAAGTGGGTACAGATCCTGATGTTGCAGCAGTCAATGTACAAACACGCGTGCAAACTGTTTTGGATGAATTGCCTGAAGAGGTTATTAAAGCAGGGGTAATCACGGAGAAAGAAGTGAATAGTATGCTATTGTACGTTAATCTTTTGAGTGAAGACACTGATATCGATGAGAAGTTTATATTTAATTTTGCCGATATCAATGTACTACCTGAATTAAAGCGAATTGATGGTGTTGGATTCGCTGATATCATGGGACAACGCGAATATGCGATGCGAATATGGTTGCATCCAGATCGCTTGTTTGCATATAAATTGTCAGCGGAAGATGTTATTCAGGCCTTGCGCAATCAAAATGTAGAGGCCGCACCTGGTAAAATTGGGGAGAGCTCTGGAAAAAATCCGCAAGCTTTACAATATGTAATGCGGTATACGGGGAAATTTACTCAAGTGACCGAGTATGAAAATTTGGTAATTAAGGCAACTGAAACAGGTCAGATTTTGCGATTGAAAGATTTGGCAGATGTGGAATTTGGATCGTTGGATTACGATGTGCTTTCGAAAGAAAATGGCAGGCCATCTGCTGCAATTTTGTTAAAACAACGTCCGGGTTCCAATGCAGCTGAAGTAATTGATAATGTCAAAAAACGATTGGCCGAATTGAAAACGAGCACTTTTCCTCCGGGTATGGGTTTTACGATTTCGTATGACGTTTCTCGTTTTTTGGATGCCTCTATTCATGAAGTAATTAAAACATTATTAGAGGCTTTTTTATTGGTAGCCCTGGTGGTGTTTATTTTCTTACAAGATTGGCGTGCCACGCTAGTACCCATTATAGCGGTTCCCGTATCATTGGTGGGGACTTTTACTTTTATGCTAGCATTTGGATTTTCTATAAACCTGTTGACTTTATTTTCTTTGGTATTGGCCATTGGTATTGTAGTTGATAATGCGATCGTGGTCGTAGAAGCTGTACATGCCAAAATGGAAGAGAAGGATATGCCTGTTCTAGCCGCAACGCAAGAGGCGATGCATGAAATTTCGGGTGCTATTTTGGCGATTACGCTTGTTATGGGTGCTGTATTTGTGCCAGTGGCATTTCTTTCGGGACCTATCGGCGTATTTTTTAGGCAGTTCTCTGTGACGATGGCTATTTCGATTGCATTGTCGGGATTAACTGCTCTAACCTTAACTCCTGCACTTTGCGTATTACTCTTAAAAAAACCAGAACACAATCAAAAAAATTGGCTGGGCAAATTCTTTCATGCTTTTAACCATCGATACGATCAAATCGCCCAAAAATATTTGATTTTAGTAGGCTCTTTAATTAAAAAGCGCTTGCTGATGTGGATGATTTTACTCGGTTCTGTCGTCGGTACTGTGATCTTATCTGGCATTGTCCCTAGTGGTTTTATTCCCTCAGAGGATCAAGGAACTTTATACGTAAATGCTACCACTCCAGCCGGCGCAACTTTAGAAAGAACGGAAAGTGTAATGGATCAGGTATTTAAGTCAATCAAGGGTATTGATGCGATTGAGTCATTTTCCACGCTAGCAGGATTTAGTTTATTAACGGACGGATCAGGGGCTTCGTATGGAACAGGTATTATAACACTTAAGCCTTGGGAGGAACGAAAAGAAACTGTCAATGAATTAACAGAAATTATTCGGGCTAAAACGAATGGTATCAAAGATGCTAGTATTCAATTCTTTCCACCTCCAGCTGTTCCTGGCTTTGGAAATGCGTCAGGTTTTGAATTTCGTATTCAGGATCGAAGTGGTTCGGGGGATTTACAAAAATTGGCTGCTGTTTCAAATGACTTCGCTAAGAAGCTAAATGAATCACCCGAGATTCAAAATACCTTTTCGAGTTTCGACCCAAGCTTTCCCCAATACATGTTGGAGGTGGATCAAGAAGCTGCGGCTCAAAAAGGAGTGAATGTCTTACCTGCCATGGATAACTTACAAACGTTATTAGGTAGTTTTTATGCGACAAATTTTATTCGATTTGGTCAAATGTATAAAGTCATGGTTCAAGTTGATCCCCGATATCGAGCACATCCAGATGACGTCTTGAAGTTTTATGCTAAAAATAAATCTGGCGAAATGGTGCCCTATTCTTCCTTTGTTAAGATGAAACGGGTATATGGACCAGAGCAATTTACACGATATAATATGTTTACATCGGCGATGGTAAACGGGGAACCTGCACCAGGTTTTAGTTCTGGTGCGGTATTGGATATTATACGGGCTCAAGCCTTGAAAAGTCTTCCCCGTGGATATACACTTGAGTGGTCGGGAATGACGCGAGAGGAGGATCTCGCTGGTAATCAAGCGATTTTCATCTTTGCCATTTGTTTGCTTTTTGTATACTTATTACTTGCTGCTCAATATGAATCTTTCTTATTACCATTTCCTGTATTGCTATTTTTACCAATGGGGGCGATGGGAACCTATGCCTTCTTGTATTTATTTGGATTGCAAAACAATATATATGCCCAAGTGGCCTTGGTCATGTTGATCGGATTATTAGGCAAGAATGCCATCTTAATTGTTGAGTTTGCCATTGCTAAACAGAAGGAAGGAGCGTCAATCATTGAGGCGGCTAAAGAAGGAGCTTTTTCTCGTTTACGTCCTATTTTGATGACTTCATTTGCTTTTGTTGCAGGTTTGATTCCGCTAATGCTTGCTTCTGGTGCGGGTGCCATCGGAAATCAAACGATTGGTACGGCATCTGCTGGGGGCATGATTTTAGGAACAGTGGGTGGTTTATTAGTGATTCCGGGATTGTATGTGGTGTTCGCAACGCTTTCGGCTAAATGGTCAAAAAATGAAAAATAAGTTTTGGATAGTAATTTTAGGGTTAGGATTGGGTGGTTGCCAGCAAGCCATATTTCGCGATCAAAAAAGCGTGGATGCTGATTTGGAGGCTTATCGTCAGGCAAAGGATCTGACCTCAGTTTCAGATGTACAGGCGTGTTGGAAGAAGGACAGTCTCCTAGTTGAGTTAATTGATTCGGTCTTAGTGCGGAGCAATGATATAAAAATTGGTTTTCTACAGATGGCCATTTCTCGCTCGGAATTTGCGTATCAACGCGGCTTGCGTAAACCAACAGTAGCTGGAGTGATTCAGCCTAGTTTAAGGCGTTTTGGTAAGTACACCATGGATGGAGTAGGTAATTTTGATACCCAATTTTCAACCAATATAACAAAAGAGCAAATTATACCCGAGAACTTGCCTGATTTGCAAATGGGAGTCCAGTCGAGTTGGGAATGGGATATATGGGGAAAATTAGCTAAAAGAAAAAAGGCTAGCGCGCTACGTTATTTGGCTACTGAGTCAGGTCAGCAATGGTTAATTACTACCTTGGTGGCAGAAGTGGCTAGTGCTTATGGCCAATTAGTTGCCTTAGATCAGGAATTGGATATTTTAAAAACAAATATTGCCATTCAGCGTAAGGCATTTGAACTAGTACAGGTACAGAAAGAAGCTGGAATGGTGAATGAAACAGCGGTTCAACAACTTGAGGCTCAATTATTAAATTCTCGCTCGCAGGAAGGTGATGTTTTACAAAAAATTACAGAATTAGAAAATCAGATTCGATACTACTTGAATAAGCCAGGTTCGAAAATTAAACGTACCACCTATCCATTTAACTGTGCTTTGGATAGTAGTCTATTTGCCCAAATACGGATTGACCAATTGGAGCGACGTCCAGATATCCGTGCAGCCAAGTTAGCTTTATCTGCTGCATTTGAAACAAAAGAAAGCGCTAAGTTGGCCTTGAAGCCATCGGTCGTTCTATCCGGAATTTTAGGTGTTCAAGGTTTTCAACCGGCCTATTTGTTTCAATTGCCGGCATCTATGGCATATCAATTAATAGGGGGAATTACGACACCCTGGTTAAATCGTTCGGCTATTACCTCTGACATATTACGTTCAGATGCTCAATGGAAGGTACAGGATTTAGCGTATCAAAATGCTTTGGTTCAGGGGTATTTGGAATGGGATACACAGGTTAAGTCGCTCAGTTTTTTACAACGTCAAAGTCAGTTGAAAGAACGAGAAGTGATGTTAACCAAAGGAGCGATAGGTACGGTAGGGACTTTATTTACCACCGCAAAAGCTAACTATTTGGAGGTGCTTACAGCCCAACAAAATGCCCTTCGTTCGGAATTGGAATTATTAGAACTTTCGAGAAAACGCTGGATTCACGCGATTCAACTATACCGCGTTTTGGGAGGTGGCTGGTAATCAGTTGGATTGTTTAATTAGGTTTTCAATGACCACCGGAAAATCGCGGTGTTCTAGTATTTGACCTTTTCTGGCGACATCCTCTGGGCTGTCGCCATGTTCAATGATGAATGAACTTTGATGAATAATAGCCCCTTCATCATAATGTTCATTCACATAATGAATGGTGATGCCAGATTCTTTCTCACCTGCTTCAATTACTGCCTCATGCACGAAATGACCATACATTCCTTTACCTCCAAACTTCGGTAAAAGGGCTGGATGTAAATTAATAATCCGTTGAGGATAAGCTTGTACAAAGCTACTTGGGATAAGCCATAAAAACCCAGCCAAAACGATCCAATCGGTATCTAAGGCTTGTAATTCGCTTAAAATTAAGCCGTTTTTATATTCTTCTCGAGAGAAAACTCGGCAAGGTATTTGCAAGCGTTTGGCACGTTCAATAACTCCCGCCTCAGGATTATTACAAAATATATGGCTAACCTTTGCCAAGGTCGACCCTTGTAAATGTTGAATGATTTTTTCCGCATTGGAACCTGATCCGGAAGCAAAAATGACGATGTTTTTCAAGCCTGAACGATTATTTTCTTACAAATTTAGGCCATATTGCGGAACCTTTAGGCAAAAATGGAAGTTTTGTTTCTTCAGGTTAAAATCGGAACATGAAAATAGGAATCATTTGTTATCCAACTTATGGTGGAAGTGGGGTTGTGGCTACTGAGTTAGGTAAAGCCCTAGCTTCGGCAGGTCATGAGGTACACTTTATTACATATACCCAGCCCCCGCGTTTGGATTTCTTTTCCGAAAATATCTTCTATCATGAGGTGAGTGTGGCATCTTATCCACTCTTTCAATATCTTCCTTATGAGTCTGCATTGGCTAGTAAAATGGTGGATGTGACCATCAATGAAAAGTTGGATTTGTTGCATGTGCACTATGCTATACCTCATGCATCAGCGGCCTATTTAGCCAAGCAAATATTGAAATATAAGGGCATTCACGTTCCCGTGATTACTACATTACACGGAACTGACATTACCTTGGTGGGTCGTGATCCTTCCTTTGAGCCGGTAGTTACTTTTTCCATCAATGAGTCAGATGGGGTGACAGCTGTGTCTGAAAGTTTACGAAATGACACCTATGCAGAATTTGAAATTCTTAGTGCCATAGAAGTTATTCCCAATTTCATTGATCTAAAAAGATTCAAAAAACAGGCTAAGGAGCATTTCAAAATAGCCATTTGTCCGCATGGAGAAAAGCTATTGATGCATACCTCAAACTTCCGTAAAGTAAAACGCATCGAAGACATTATACATGTTTTTGAAAGAGTACGTAAAGTCATTCCTTCCAAATTATTATTGGTAGGAGACGGGCCAGAGCGTTCGGCGATTGAAGCTTTATGCCGTGATTTAGGAGTACAAGGAGATGTTCGCTTTTTGGGCAAATTGGATACGATAGAAGAAGCCCTTTCTTTAGCCGACGTATTCTTTTTAACTTCCGAAAAGGAGAGCTTTGGTTTGGCGGCCTTAGAAGCTATGGCTTGTGAAGTCCCAGTCATTTCATCCAATGCAGGCGGTATTACAGAGGTGAATATACATGGAGAAACTGGCTTTGTGAGCGAGATTGGGGATATCGAGGACATGGCAAAAAATACCATTAAACTACTTTCAGATGAAGCTTTGTTGACACAAATGAAAGAAAATTCATTGGCAAGAGCTCAATTATTTGATATAGAGAAAATATTGCCTCTCTATGAAAACTATTACAAAAGAATCATCAGTCAAAGTTGGAAATTCCCGACTCAGAATCTTTTGGATAGCGAATAGATTCTTTTAATTTTGTAAATGCCTAAGTTTAAAACCGTTCAATTCCGATTTTTTTCTAAAAATTCGAAATATGGAAAAACAAAATCTACGTCCGAAGCACTCGGGTTCTAAGCAATTGTTTGAAAATCCAATATTGGAGAGATTGTCCAGAACTCACATTGCTATTCCTGTAACATTATTTTTTCTGACGGGTATGGTCCTTTTGTACATAGCATTTACCTATGCTATCTTGGACAATCTAATCATTCTGACTTTGTTTTCAATAGGATTCTTTGGATTTACCTTCATTGAATATTGGGTTCACCGTAGTATTTACCACATTGAGCCTAGCACAGAAGCTAGAGCCAAATTCCAATACATTGCTCACGGGGTTCACCATGAATATCCTAAAGATAAATCTCGCTTAGCCATGCCTCCGGTGATTGCGGTGCTAGTAGTAGCCTTACTTTTTACGATTTCTTATTTTGCCTTGCATCATTATGCTTTTGCCTTTTTCCCAGGTTTTATCTGGGGATATGCCTCTTATTTATTAGTACATTATTGCGTGCATGCCTATCCACCTCCAAAGAATTATTTTAAGATGCTTTGGGTCAATCATGCCGTTCATCATTACAAGGATGGAAATGCTGTTTTTGGTGTTTCTTCTCCTATTTGGGACTATGTTTTTGGCACCATGGATACCATGGATAAGTCTAAGGTTCAAGAAAATTTATAGATTTAATTTCCTTACTTCTGACACATCGGAGCATTCCTGCACTAGGTTTTGAATGCTTTTCTTTAGGATGGGATGAGTCCAGTCAGGGGCGATTTCAACCAAGGGAATAAGTACAAATTTTCTTTGAGCTAAGAACGGATGAGGGACTTGCAAATTACTTTCTTGTATCACTTGTTGACCATAAAATAAGATATCCAGATCCAGTATCCTCGCTTCCCACTGTTGCTTTCTAATTCGACCAAAATCGGATTCAATACTTAATATTTCTAAGAGTAAGGCTTGAGGTTCAAGGTCAGTACGTAATTCCAACACTTGGTTTAGAAAATCAGCTTGCTGGGTATTTCCCCAGGCTTTGGTTTGATATATGGAAGAAAATTGAAGAATGGGCCCTATTTTTTTTTCAAGAATTGGATAGACATTTTTAAAAATTTCGAGGGTATTTCCTAGATTGCCTCCTAAAGAGAGGTAAATGTTGGTGGCCATGGTCAATTTCATTTCTAACAAACTTACAAATTTCTTTTTTATGCCTAAGAAAAATGCTCCATTGAAATTAAAACCAGGTATGTTATTGGTTTCGGAACCATTTTTGGAGGATCCCTCTTTTCATCGTTCTGTCGTGTTATTATGTGAACACTCGTCCTCTCATTCATTTGGATTGGTGTTAAATCAACGACAAGAAATAGTATTGGATTCTTACATGGATGAAAAGGTGATGGAAGATGTGCCGCTTTATTCTGGTGGACCCGTTGACCCTACAATCATGCAATTTATTCATCGCAGGCCTGATTTAATTCCGGACGGCATAGAGATAGGAGAAGGGATATTTTGGTCAGGGGATTTTGAAAAAGCCATTGAATTGGTTGTTGGAGGAGAAATTGCTTTTGATGAAATTAAATTTTTTATCGGTTACTCCGGTTGGGGGGCAGGTCAATTAGAACGCGAAGTGAAATCAAATGCCTGGATGCTTCATCCGGCCAATGCGGAATATGTATTTGATGAACCCTCCATGAATTTATGGAGGAAAGTATTATTTGATAAAGGAGGGGATTATCGTGTGTTATCTACCTATCCAGATGATCCGAATTTAAATTAAAGAGAAATTGGGGCTAACTTATTTTAGCCCAGTTGGTCGTGTCTCTACGTTGATGTGCGACCTGTTCTCGAATCATTTGATGTTTTGGATGGTTTAATTGAGGGTCTTCATCCAATATTTTTTGGGCAGTCTCTCTGGCAACTTTTAAAATTTCGCCATCCTTGGCCAAGTCTGCAATCATGAGATCAATGGCGCCGCTTTGACGCGTTCCCCCCAAATCTCCTGGTCCTCTTAATTGTAAGTCCACCTCCGCAATTTCAAAACCATTATTGGTTCTGACCATGGTTTCAATGCGTTTTTTGGTATCCGCACTTAATTTGTAATCCGTCATTAAAATACAATAACTCTGCTCTGCACCCCGACCTACCCGGCCTCTCAGCTGGTGTAATTGGGCCAAGCCAAATCTCTCAGCACTCTCAATAATCATGATACTGGCATTGGGGACATTCACTCCCACTTCAATCACCGTTGTAGCTACCATGATTTTAGTTTCATTTTTAACAAAGCGGGCCATTTCAAAATCTTTATCGGCCGATTTCATTTTGCCATGTAAAATTCCCAAAGGTACGTCCGGGAAAGCTCTGGAAATACTTTCAAATCCATCCATCAAATCTTTAAAATCCATCTTTTCGGACTCTTCAATCAAGGGATAAACAATGTATACCTGCCTGCCTTTGTTTAACTCATTTTGAATAAAACCAAAGACTTGAAGGCGGTGACTGTCATAGCGATGTATGGTCTGTATGGCTTTTCTACCTGCGGGCATTTCATCAATGATGGATATATCTAAGTCGCCATACAAGGTCATGGCAAGAGTGCGAGGAATAGGCGTGGCAGTCATGACCATCACATGTGGATGGGTCTGTTTGTTTTTATCCCAAAGTTTAGCCCTTTGAGCTACCCCAAAACGGTGTTGCTCATCAATGATGCATAAACCCAAATTGTGAAATTGTACGACATCCTCAAAAATGGCATGGGTACCTACCAAAATCTGTAGTTTGCCCGAGGCTAAATCTTCATGCAAGAGCACTCTATCTTTCTTTTTGGTGGAGCCTGTTAGTTTAGCAATTTGAATACCCAATAAATCAGCAAATTTCTTTAAACCCTGAAAATGCTGATCCGCTAAAATTTCTGTGGGTGCCATCAGGCAGGCTTGGGTACCATTATCTATGGCCAAAAGCATAGCAATAAAGGCCACAATGGTTTTACCTGAGCCTACATCCCCTTGAAGAAGTCGGTTCATTTGTTGGCCTGATTTCATATCCTGAAAAATCTCCCGAATCACCTTTTTCTGGGCATTGGTCAATTCAAAGGGCATGTGATTTTGATAGAAATTGGTTAACAAGGCGGCTGAAGAGAAGACTTGTCCGGGGAAAGCCGTCTTTCTGATTAAATTTTGTTTGATTAATCGAAGTTGGTTGTAGAAAAGTTCCTCAAATTTTAGGCGTCTTTTAGCTTGATGTAACCAATTTTCAGATTGGGGAAGATGAATATGATAAAGTGCCTCTTGCTTGGAAATAAGTTTAAATTGTTGGATGATTTCCGAAGGAAGCGTCTCCCGAATGTAGGGGAATGCTACTTGCAAGACATTTTTTTGCAATTGGGCAATCACCTTACTATCGATGTATTTTTTTCTTAATTTTTCAGTGAGGGAATAAACCGGATGAAAGAAGGTGTCATTATTGGCTTTCCCATTATACACCTCCATTTCAGGATGTGTTATTTGAATTTGCCCATTAAAACTGGTAGGCTTGCCATAAAATAAATAATCAATCCCGGGCGTTAAGGTTTTTTCAAGCCATTTGATGCCTTGAAACCAGACGAGTTCTATGCAGCCTGATTCATCGCAGCATTGAGCAACGAGTCGCTGCTTGGGTCCCTGACCTATTTTTTCTTTGTAACGGATGCGCCCAACGAATTGTGCATGCTCCAATTGTTCGGTAATTTGATCAATGGGATAGATGGCGGTTCGGTCTTCGTAACGAAAGGGGAAATATTGAATTAGGTCGCCATAGGTAAAAAGACCTAGTTCAGTTTGAAGCAAGCTAAGCCTTGCTGGTGTAATACCACGCAATAAGGCTAAATCTGTTTCAAAAAAATGGGTCATGGGCATTCCATAAAAATTTTGTGAATTTAGGTATATTTACAAAACCTTAGGGAGAATTTTTTAAGCTTTATGTTTTTAACAAACACTTTATTAATTTCTAGATTAAAATACCATTCTTTAACGCGGGTAAAGTCTCTATTGTTTTTCATATTTTTAATGGGGTCCTACTACGCTTCTTGGGCACAATGTCCAGTTTGGGTAGCCACAGAAAAAAAAGTAGTGGTATTCTCTCCCAATCGTTTGAAAGGAGAACCTTATCCAGATCCAGTTCCAATTCCTGTGAATGGGGCGCAAAATGCGGATATTAAATGGACTTGGACATTAGCAGGCACAAACCGAGGTCAGGAAATTGGTATAACGGATTCTACCAAATTAAATACCACCTTTGACATCCAGAAAATCATTCAAAGTCATCAAGATTTAGAGGGGACTAGTTTTACCTTGACCTATTTTATAACGGGAGTAGGGAAGGATGCCAGTACTGGTCTAGCTTGTCAAAGTTTCGCTACCATTGATGTGGTTATTTTAGTGAAAATTCACCCCTACAATGCCATCACGCCGAATTCAGATGATACAAACGATGAATGGTTTATCGATTATTTATACAATTACCCAGATGCCCAAATTGTGATTTTTGATCGATGGGGGCAGCCTGTTTTTGAAAGTACAGGGTACGAATATGAGGAAAAACCGTTTAAAGGGAAATTTAATGGCAAGGATTTGCCCTCAGGAACCTATATGTACCGCATTACGCCGAGTGAAGAATATGGGACCATTTATGGTAATTTGACCATTGTAAGATAAAATATGAAGAGCTTATTAGACCAGCAGTTTCAGTCAGAGGGATTTGTCATTAGCCAAGTCGAAGATTTACTTAATTGGGCTAGGGCTAGTTCCTTGTGGCCTATGAGCTTTGGCTTAGCATGTTGTGCGATTGAAATGATGCAGGCTTTTGCTTCAGGATATGATTTAGATCGATTTGGTGTTTTTCCTCGACCTTCCCCACGTCAATCAGATGTGATGATCGTGGCTGGTACCGTAACTTTCAAAATGGCGGATCGTATCCGCCGTTTGTATGAGCAAATGCCTGAACCTAGGTATGTGATTTCCATGGGTTCTTGTTCCAATTGTGGAGGGCCATATTGGGATCATGGATACCATGTAGTGAAAGGAGTAGACCGGATTATTCCCGTGGATGTTTATGTACCGGGTTGCCCTCCAAGACCAGAAGCTTTGTTGGGAGGAATCATTAAATTACAGGAGAAAATACAAAAGGAAAGTTTGGTGGTTCCCGCTCGTATTTTGGAAGCTATCGCATAAAAATAGATATATGAATTCGGTGCTGCATATTAAAGATTTGGTGGAAAAAAGTGTGGGCAAAAGTGTACACTGGGACGAGGCGAATCATCGAATCACCTTAGAAGCAGCCGATTTAGTAGCTGTTTGCGACTTATTATGGCGGAGTCCAGAGGCTTATTTTGATTCTCTTTCCTGTTTAACGGCCATTGATCATGGTCCAGAAAAGGGTACGATGGAATTGATTTATACCTTGTATTCCATTCCCAATCACTTGACATTTCATATACAAATTATTCTTCCCCGGTTCCTAGAAGATGGTAGCTTGCCTGAAGTGCCTACGGTTTCGCATATTTGGAAAACGGCAGATTGGCATGAAAGAGAAGCCTATGATTTGGTGGGTGTGAAATTTAAGGGCCATCCTGATTTACGAAGAATCTTGCTGCCTGAGGATTGGAAAGGCCATCCTTTGAGAAAAGATTATGAAGAACCTGATACCTATCACGGTATTCAAGTAAAATATTGATCGAATGAAGATAGCAGGCTTTACTTTCATTCGGAATGCCATAAAGAATGATTATGCCATCGTGGAAGCCATTACTTCCATTCTTCCCATTTGTGATGAGGTGGTGGTGGCCATAGGTAAATCAGAAGATGATACTTTGGCCTTGATTCAGGCTATACCCTCTCATAAAATTAAAATCATAGAAACGGTTTGGGATGATACCCAGCGAGAGGGTGGAAGGACTTTTGCTTTGGAAACAGACAAAGCCTATGCCGCTATTTCACCTGACACGGATTGGGCCTTTTATATTCAAGGGGATGAATGTGTGCATGAAAGTGATTTGCCTGTCATCAAGCAATCCATGGAACAGTATTTACATGATGCAGCTGTTGAGGGGTTATTGTTTCATTACCGACATTTTTATGGGTCCTATCAGCATGTCGCGGTTTCTCGAAGGTGGTATCGACGTGAAATACGGGTCGTGAAATTTCATCCTGATGTACATTCTTACAAGGATGCTCAAGGCTTTAGAAAAGCAGGTAAAAAGTTACAAGTAAAGTTGATTCCTGCCCATATTTTTCACTATGGCTGGGTTAAGCCTCCGCAAGGTCTAAATAATAAAGTGAGAAACTTTACACAGTTTTATCACGATGATGCTTGGCTCGAAATGAATGTTCCGGCAGATTATCAATTTGATTATGGAAATGCAGAGCGTTTAAGTCTTTTTGAAGGGACCCATCCTCAGGTCATGCAAGCCCGTGTAGCTCAACAAAATTGGCCATTTCATGTGGACAATGAGGCCTTGAGAAAACGCATGAGTTTGAGAAGAAAGATATTGCAGCAGATTGAAGATTGGACTGGAAAACGGATTGGAGAATACAAAAATTATCGAATAATCTGATGATGGAAAAAAAGATATCTTATTTTCCCCAATCGGCTTCATCAGACAAGCCCTTTTTCTCCATTTTGATCCCCACCTGGAACAATTTGGCTTTTCTTCAGCAGTGTATTCAAAGTATTCGAAAACATTCTACAACTAGTTATCAATTAGTGGTTCACCTTAATGAAGGAAGTGATGGGTCTTTGGAATGGATTAGAGAGCAGGGCGATATAGCCTATTCTCACAGTGAGGAAAATGTTGGAGTCTGTTATGCCATGAACGCCATGCGAACATTGGCCAGAGCGGATTATTTTTTATACCTGAACGACGACATGTATGTGTTACCCAATTGGGATGGGATTTTAAAAGAGGAGGTATTGGCTTGTCCCAATCACTATTTCTTTATTTCTGCCACCATGATAGAGCCTAGGGCACAAAGTAATTGTTCGATTGAACAGAATTTTGGACTTACTCTGGAGACTTTTGAGGAGGATAGACTTTTAAAGGAATGGCAAAATTTGCAGAAAAACGATTGGCAAGGAAGTACTTGGCCGCCGAATGTGGTACACAAAGATTTATGGGATCTAGTAGGTGGTTATAGTGTCGAGTTTTCTCCAGGGATGTATTCTGACCCTGATTTTTCGATGAAATTATGGCAAGCTGGTGTTCGATTATTTAAAGGGGTAAGTCGCAGTAGGGTATATCATTTTGGCTCCATTTCAGTAAAAAGAGTTAAACAAAACAAAGGTTATTACCAGTTTATTCGCACGTGGGGAATGAGTTCAGGAACCTTTTCCACCTATTACTTACAAAGAGGTAAACCATTCACAGGACCATTGAGCAAGCGACGGATACCATTCTGGGTACATCTCAAAAATTGGTATTACCGTATAAGTGTAGCTTTTAAAAATCAATAGATACGGAAAAATAGTTTAAAAGGGTAAAGCCATTTAGCCAAGGCTCCTTTTTTCTTATAGGCCAGCATGAGATCTCGGAACTTCATGACTAGGCTGACTCTCCTAATTCGTGAAATCAGCTGGGATGAACTAAAATCTAGGGCAAGTTGCATTAGTACTTTTTTTTCTATGGCCTTTTCATTGGGACAAAACTCAGCCAATAGTCGCACCCGCTGTTGAATCCGTTTATCTCGCTCTTCACCTGATTGATAAAGTTTAGGGGCTTTTTTTAAATTAGCCCCAATAGCATTTTGATCGTGTTGACGGTATTTAACTAAGGTTTCCGGTAGGTAGGTGATACCTTGAAAACAGGTAGCTAAAAAACCAATGTAATAGTCATGTGATACAAAACGTGGAAAAGGAAAGGCTTGAGCTAAAATAGACCTTTGGAATAACATACTGTGACCAGGTGCCCATGCACCAAAAGTGTACATGAGTGGAGAGCTATAAGGAATCTGATTTTTTAGATCAGACATTTTTTTGGAAAGGCTATTTCCTCGGTCATCTATGAGTTGAGAATCCGAATAGATTAAGGAAAAAGTGCCTATTGCTTGGAATAAGCGACTTATTTTATGTTTATCCCACAGGTCGTCTTGGTCAGATAAGGCTATCCATTCCCCTTGGGCTAGTTGTAGCACTTTCTCAAAACTCCCGACATAACCCAGGTTTTTTTCATTTTGATAAATCTTTATTCGGGTATCTTCTTGAGCCATTTTTTGAAGAATAGCCCAAGTTTGGTCTGTGGAGGCATCATCTAAATATATGAATTCGAGATGAGGATAGTCTTGATCCAAGTGACTTTGAATCTGTTCTTCCACAAATTTCTCACCCTGGTAACAAGCCATGACGATAGAAATCAATGGAAAATTCAAGTTGTTAATCTGAATAGAGGGCATTGAAAGGCTATAAATTCTAAAGTAGTTTATTAAAATTGTAGTAATTTGGCCTAAATTTAAGAAAGATTCTCATTGAAAACCTACCTCCGACTTCTTAGCTATGCCGTTTCCATTCGGAAGTATATATTTCCTTATTTTGGTTTTTCATTATTGGCTAGCTTATTTGGAATCTTAAATTTCACCTTGCTGATTCCCCTTTTGAATGTGCTATTCAATCAGGCTGCAGCCTCTAATATTGAATTATACCGTCAATTACCTGAATTTTCTTTCTCACCCAATTATTTCTCCTTTGCTTTCAATCATTATTTCTATGGGGCCTTGGAGCAATATGGCCGAATAGGCGCTTTGCAATATGCTTGTGGGGCTATTATGATTTCCGTGATTTTGTCGAATATCTTTCGCTATTTTTCACAAAGGGTTTTAAAAACAGTGGAGGCGGACACCATTGCTTCCTTGCGTCAGGCTGTTTTTGAGCAAGCCATACGATTGGACTTGAGTTATTTCAGCGAGCGGAAGAAGGGAAACTTAATGTCAAGATTAACTACAGATGTACAAGAGGTAGAAAACAGCATTGGTCGGGCATTTACTGCCACCTTCAAAGAAATCTTTTCATTGGTGTTGTTTTTTGTCTTTTTGGCCAGTATGTCTGGAAAATTGACCTTGTTTTCACTCATGATTTTACCACTCTCAGGAGGGGTTATAGCCACGATAACCAGGAGATTGCGCCGGGCCGCTGGAGAGGTACAGCAACATTTAAGTGGCTTGATTAGCTTGTTGGATGAGACCTTTGGGGCAATGCGCGTGGTAAAAGCATTTCGGGCAGAGCCCATGATGGATCAGCGTTTTCAACAAGAAAATGGTAAATACCGACATTCATTATTGAAGATGGTGTTCCGACAAGAGCTTACTTCCCCGGTATCGGAGAGTTTGGGGGTATTGGTTGTTACGGGGATATTGCTGTATGGAGGAACACTCGTGATTTCTGGTGATGGGGAGTTAAGTGCTTCTACGTTCATTGCTTTTATTGCGACTTTTTCACAAGTCATGCGACCAGCTAAGGCCATAGCTGATGCATTTAGTGGAATTCAGCGAGGAGTGGCCAGTGCAGACCGTATCATTGAAATATTAGATACCCAACCAAGCATTGTAGCAGAAGAGCCTATTATTCCAAAAAAGGAATTGAAAAATCGAATTGTTTTTGATCAAGTGAATTTTGCCTATCAAAAGGATAAATGGGTATTGGATCAAGTTAGTTTTGAAATACCCAAAGGAAAGACGATTGCCTTGGTGGGACCCTCAGGAGGCGGTAAATCTACTTTGGCAGATTTATTGCCCCGTTTTTACGATCCTAGCTCAGGTCAAATTTTGATTGATGAGGTGCCTATCAAGCAGGTGCCTTTAGAAGATTTACGATCGCTGATGGGTATTGTGACCCAGGAGTCCGTTTTATTTAACGACACTATTTTCAATAACATAGCATTTGGTACGGAAGCAAGTCAGGAAGAAGTTGAGGAAGCCGCCAAAATAGCGAATGCACATGATTTCATTATGGCCCAAGCCGAAGGCTATCAGGCGTATATTGGCGATAGAGGATCTAAATTATCAGGTGGGCAGCGGCAGCGGATATCCATTGCCAGAGCAGTCTTGAAAAATCCACCAATTTTAATCTTGGATGAGGCTACGAGCGCCTTGGATAATGAATCGGAAAAATTGGTTCAAGCGGCTTTGACCAACCTGATGAAAAACAGAACAGTATTGGTGATTGCACACCGTTTAAGCACTATTCAGCATGCAGACCAAATTTTGGTGGTTCAAAAAGGTAAGATTGTGGAAAGAGGAACTCATGATGAATTAATGCGTGATCCTAAGGGCGTTTATGCCAAATTAAGTCATTCCAAATAATCTTACCCTTTGATAAATTCCTTAATCGATTTATCAAGAAATGATTAGTTATTCCATTTAGAAAAGGGTAATTTTGCGTTCGAATTGTAAAAATTAGCATTGATTATCTACTATGTCATCATCATTATTAGCACAACGAATTCAAGCTTTAGAAGAGTCTTCCACCTTGGGAATGACTAAAAAAGCACGTGAATTAGCCGCCCAAGGTCATAAAGTTATAAGTTTATCGGTTGGAGAGCCTGATTTTAAAACTCCAGCGCATATCTGTGAAGCAGCCAAGAAAGCCATTGATGATGGTTTCCACGGATATTCACCGGTAGCAGGTTATCCTGATTTGCGTATGGCCATTGCCAACAAACTTAAGCGTGATAATGGTTTAGAATGGGCTTCTGAAAACATCGTTGTTTCTACCGGAGCTAAGCATTCATTAGCTAATGCTATTGCTGCATTAATTGATCCAGGTGATGAGGTAATCATATTCTCTCCATACTGGGTTTCCTATTCAGAAATGGTGAAATTAGCCGAGGGAACATCTGTCATTGTTCAGGGTTCTTTTGAGAATAATTTCAAAGTGACAGCAGAGCAGTTTGAGGCAGCTATTACTCCTAAGACTAAAATGGTGATGTTCGCATCTCCAAACAACCCTACAGGGTCAGTTTATACAGAATCTGAGTTACGTGACATCGCCAATGTCGTTGCTCGTCATGAGCGTATTTTTGTATTGGCAGATGAAATATATGAGTACATCAACTTCACCCAAGGTGGACATTTCTCTATTGGTTCTATTCCTGAAATTAAAGACCGTGTCATCACGGTAAATGGTGTAGCCAAAGGTCATGCCATGACGGGTTGGAGAATAGGATTTATTGCAGCAGCTAAATGGATTGCTGATGGTGTAGAAAAATTACAAGGTCAAGTAACCTCAGGAACGAATTCTATCGCACAAAAAGCAGCAGTAGCTGCATTCAATGGCACTTTAGATCATGCTTATGAAATGAAAGCAGCCTATGACCGTCGCCGTAAATTAGTGGTTGGAAAATTACGTGAGATAGAAGGATTTAAGGTAAATATGCCAGATGGTGCATTTTATGCATTCCCAGACATTTCTTCTTTCTACGGAAAATCTGATGGTAAAACAACCATCAACGATTCTGATGATTTCTGTAACTGGTTATTGCAAGAAGCTTTCGTGGCTACAGTAGCTGGATCAGGTTTTGGAGCGCCTAATTGTATGCGTATTTCTACGGCTGCAGCTGATGAGCAATTGGAAGAAGCTTGTGAGCGCATCAAAAATGCCGTTGCTAAATTGAAATAAACAAATTTCAAGATATAGATAAAAGGTTAGCTCAACGGCTAACCTTTTTTTATGCCTTTTCTTGCAGGGTCACCTTGCTAGACTATTTCTGCTTTAACGTTTTACTTAACATGCTGAATCCTATGATGGCAGATACCAAGGAGGCCAATAAAATGCTAAACTTGGATACATCCACAATGGATTCTTGATGGAAGGATAAGTTGGTGATGAATATGGACATGGTAAATCCAATTCCTCCCAAAAATCCTACACCCACGATGGATCCCCATGTTAAATCTTTGGGTATTTTGCTCAATCCAAGGCTGGAAGCAAGAAAACAAAAAAGGAATATTCCTATTGGCTTGCCTAAACTTAGGCCTGTAAAAATACCTAAACTATAAGATTCTAAGAGTTTACTAGTTGTATCTGTGTTTAGGATAATGGCGGTATTGGCTAAAGCAAAGATGGGTAATATGCCAAAGCTGACGGGCTTATGTAAAAAGTGCTGAATTTTAGTAGAAATGGAATGCTGGTCGCCCTTGTCAAAGGGTATAGCAAAGGCTAATAATACTCCCGTGATGGTTGGATGTACACCGGATTGCCCCATGAAATACCACATGGCTAATCCTCCGATTAAATATAAAGGTATGGAACGTACTTTGGCAAAGTTTAATCCTCCCAATAGGGCAAAGGTGCCCAATGATAGACATAAATTAGTCCAATCTAAGCCACTAGAGTAAAATGTACCAATGATAACAATGGCTCCTAAATCATCAATTACCGCCAAAGCCGTCAAAAATATTTTTAAAGACAGAGGTACTTTACTACCTAAAAGTGATAAAACTCCCAAGGCAAAAGCAATATCCGTGGACATAGGAATGGCACTTCCAGAAATGGTGGGGGTGCCAAAATTGAAAAGAGTATAAATGAGGACAGGTACTATCATACCACCTAAGGCACCTATGATGGGGAAAGAAGCTTCCTTGATTTTTGAGAGCTCCCCAATGTAAATTTCTCTTTCTAATTCTAACCCAACTAATAAGAAAAAGATGGTCATCAATCCATCATTGATCCAATGCTCAAGAGCGTGGCCTAAAATTTCAGTTTTCCATAAATGGTGGTAGGCATCTCCCCAGGCAGAATTGCTAATGTACAGAGAAAATAGGGTACAAAAAATCAATATGATACCACTCGACTTTTCGCTTTCAAAGAATTCTTTAAATAATTTACTAGCCTTCATAGAATGGTTTGAGGTTATTTAGAAATGATAGCTAAAGCTAGCGGCATAATAATTCGGAGCAATTTTTGGCTCCCATTGAAAGGCCTGTTTGGAAGAGAAATGTTGTTTTAGTTTTGGGTAAATACAATAGGCTAATTCAGCTGATGCGATACCAATACCCGCTCCAACGAGCACGTCACTTAGCCAATGTTCATGATTGGCAAGTCGTAAATAGGCGGTTCCCGTGGCTAAAGTATAGCCTGTTACGGCTAACCAAGGATATTCTTTCCCTAGTTCTTTGGCTAATACCGTGGCACCAAAAAAGGCAGTGGCTGTATGCCCTGATGGGAAGGAATGTTCGCCACCATTGGGCCGCGTTTCGTTGATTATCCGTTTTAAACCCTGGGTAGAGACCACATAGATACCTGTTCCCAACATAAATATTCCTAATTGTTCTTTTCCTTTATGCTTTGCATTAGCCCCTAAAATTCGGGCTCCAATTTGAATCAGTGTGGGGCTATATTGCAAGAAATCATCAGCGGAGGATTGAAAACCGTGGTAGTTTTCATGATGCCAACTAACTTGCCTATCGTGGGCTGCTTGGTTATAAAAAGCTAATCCACCCAAACTTAAACCCACGGGGGCTATCCAGGGCTTCAGTTTATTGCTTTTTTTCTCTTGTCCGTAGGAAACGTTTATTCCAAGTATCAGTAAGCAAACTAGAGCCCAATATTTTAAAGTTGGCATTATTTCTCTTTTAAAAGGTTTTGGATGGTTTTTTCAAATTCTTGCACCCAATCCGTGTAGTATAAGCCTGTTCCTGGTCCCGAGAATCCGGTATGAATTTCTCTAACCTTACCTTTTTTATCAATGACAAATGTGGTCGGGTAGCCATAAAATTTATTTAGCATCGGGAAAACCTGTGCGATGGTTTCATCATTGGGTACACCACCAAAAACAAGGGGGTAATCGATACCAATTTTCTTTTTGAAATTCTCAATTTTAGGTCCAGAGACGGCCATATCAGGAGAGTATTCAAAAGATACGCCAATGACCTCCACACCTTTTGCTTTGTTTTTAGTATAAAAAGGGGCTAAAAATCGCGCTTCATCAATGCAATTCGGGCACCAAGACCCCATGATTTCGACAATGACTACTTTATTTTTGAAACGCTCATCTTGTAGGCTGATTGTTTCCCCTTTGGGAGTTGGTAAGCTGAAATTTAAACGATCATAGCCTGGCTTTAAAAAGGTTAATTTTTTCAAATCAGGTAGGCTTGCCTTGGGGTCAAGGGTACCTTTGACATCCTTTTTCGTGGCAAAACCAGAGAATAATGTTCCCTTGATTTCTTTGCCAATGACTTTGGTTTTGAAAAGTAAAACAAAACTTCCATCAAAATAACTCACCAATAGGCTGTCGCCTGATACATTTCCCTGTAAAAAGCGGTAATCGCCCGAGGTCTGTAAAATAGACCCAGTTACTTTATTGCCTACTTGCTTAAATACTCCCACGCTAGGAGTGTGCTTGTCGTCCACGGAAATATCGACATTCCAGGTACCGCTAATATTAACCGTTGGAGCCTTTAACTGGGTGAATCTTTCTTTGGATCCAAACTTGGCTTGAAATGGAAGTTTGTTGACAAATTTTCCATTCCTTTTCTTAATCCAGAAGCCTGACATCTTTTGAGGGCTTTCTAGATAGGCTACCAGCTCAGAATCATATAGATCAAAGGGAATGACTAAAGAATCTCCCCGAAAAAAGGATTCACCTAAATGAAAGCTTTCCGAACCATTGATGACCTTGATTAAAAAGGTATTTTTCTTTTTTCCTGGGGCTACATGTAAATTAAAGGGTAAGCCGCCTCCCTGAGAACTGAGTTCCGCTCTCCAAGGTCCCATTTGAGGTTTTTTGTTAGATTGGGCTAAACCATGAGTTGCCAAAAAGAGGGTAATCATTACCCAAAATAGATATCGTTTCTTCATGATATTTAGATGCATGTCCGCAAAGATAGGAGAAAGCTAGGCGGCATTAAAAAAAATGGTGACAATTTCGAAAATTGATGAAATGACCGCAGGATAATTTGTAAATTTGTTTTGACTACAACCTATGATCGAGAACCCTTACCATACCTCTGTTTTATTGCATGAATGCATTGATGGCTTAGCCATTAAACCAGAGGGTATTTATGTCGATGTGACATTTGGAGGTGGAGGTCACTCCCGAGCCATTCTACAAGAATTAGGGCCAGATGGACGATTATTTGCCTTTGACCAGGATCCGGATGCTTGGCGACAAGCTGAGAAAATTGATGATGGTCGATTGGAATTGATTACAGCCAATTTCAGGCATATTCAAAAGTACCTACGCATACATGGGATTAAACAAGTCGATGGAATATTGGCAGACTTTGGCGTCTCATCCTTTCAGTTAGATGCTGCAGAGCGCGGTTTTTCTACACGTTTTGACGGGCCCTTGGATATGCGGATGGGACCATCTGCTTCCACCGATGCAGCTGAGGTGTTGAATTCCTATTCGGCAGACAGCTTGCAAAAGATTTTTGGCATGTATGGGGAGATTAAAAATGCTCGAACTTTAGCTCAAGCAGTAGTTCAAGCTAGGACGCAAAAAGCCTTAAAAACGACGTCGGAATTCAAAGAAATATTGGCTAAATTAGCTCCAAGATCACGGGAGTTCAAGTACTTTGCGCAAGCTTTTCAGGCAGTGCGTATTGAGGTGAATCAAGAACTCGCGGTTATTGAAGAGTTTTTAGAACAAGCAGCTAATTTATTGGCTCCAGAAGGGAGATTGGTTGTTTTATCCTTTCATTCATTGGAAGACCGATTGGTGAAAAATTTTATTCGAACAGGTGATTGTCAGGGTAAAGAAGATAAAGATTTGTTCGGCGTGGTTCATAAACCCTTGGAATCTGTCATCAGTAAGCCCATTACGGCCTCAGAAGAAGAGTTGAAAAGAAACCCGCGTTCACGTAGTGCTAAATTAAGAATCGCAGCTAAATTGTAACATGGCAAAACAAGTTTCTGATACTGAGCAAGCTCCTAAAGCTTCCGTTCCCAAAGAAGGGATATTGGATTTATTGTTTAACATGGATCCACTTACAGGTGGAGAATTACCTTTTAAGCTGGTTCTGCGGATTGCTTATGTGGCCTTGCTGATTTTGACTTATATCTATTATTCTATGTTAGCAGATGGGAAAATCCATCAAATAGCCAAAACTAAAGCGGAATTAGAAGAGATTCGGGCTGATTATACTACTCAGAAAGCCGAATTCATGAAGATTGGGAAACAGAGTTATTTGGCCATTGCTATGAAGAAATATGCCTTGGAATTAAGCTTGACACCGCCTACTAAAGTCGTTTATGATCAATCAAAAGAAGCTAAAAACAACGACTAGCTCATGGCAAAAGTAAAAAGACAAAATATTCGAGAAATTATTACCAAACGATTCATCGCCTTTTTTATCGTGGTGGTTATGTTGTTTTTGGTCTTAGTTATCAACTTGTACAAAATTGTATTCATCAACGGCGAGACTTTGCGGAATGATGTATTTAATACCTATATCAAGGAGCGAAGTGTGGAAGCCACGCGAGGAAATATTTACTCGGATGATGGAAGTTTATTGGCGACTTCTTTGCCTAAATACAGGTTAGGTTTAGACCCTTCCGTTTACAATAGAAATGCCGCGTCGGAAAAAAAATTCAAAGAACATATTGACGAACTGTCCATTGCCTTAGCCAATTTTTTTCAGGATCATACTGCTGATGAATACAAGAATAAGATTGTGTCAGCGAAAAAGAATGGTAAAAATTACCTCTTGTTGAATAACCGATTATTGGATTTTCAAGAACGTAAAAAGGTGGCTAAATTCCCTTTATTTAATTTAGGAGAAGCCACCAAAACGGGGATTGTATTCGATAAAGTAAATGTTCGTTATGCTCCTTTTGGTCAAATGGCCTATCGTACCGTTGGTTATTTAAAAGATAAAGTAGCTGTAGGTATCGAAGGTAGTTTTAACAAGGAATTAAAAGGAATACCAGGTAAAGGTCTGTTTGAGAAAATGGATAAAAACACTTGGCGACCTGTGGAAGGAGGAGAAGAATCTGTCCCTAAACCCGGATTAGATATTTATACTACCTTGGATATCAATATTCAAGATATTGTCGAATCGGCTTTGATGAAAGCCATGACCACTTATGAAGGTGATTATGGGGTGGTTATTGTGATGGAAACAGCCACGGGCGAAATCAAGGCGATTTCAAATTTGTCAAAGAACGCGAATTCACCCACAGGTTATTCAGAGAGCTTTAATTATGCGATTCGAGAAGCAAGGGACCCGGGATCGGTATTTAAATTACCTTCCATGATGGCCATGCTAGAGGAGGCCGATTTGCCATTGGACATGCCTGTATCTACTGGAAATGGAAAATACCATCATTATAATGGGACCATGTCTGACTCTCACCCGATGGGAACGATTTCGGTGGCTCAAGTGATAGAAAGTTCTTCTAATGTGGGCACTATGGTACTTATGAAAAAGGTATTTGCTTCTAAGCCAGCCAAGTTTTATGATTATTTAAAAAAGTATCATTTAATAGAATCCCTAAATTTTCAAATCCAACCAAATCCAAGGCCTAATTTTCCTGTTCCTGCCAAGTGGGATGCCTTTCAATTACTTTGGTCATCCGTGGGATATTCCACTCAATATTCCCCGCTACAGTTGATCTCTTTTTATAATGCTATTGCAAACAACGGGTATTGGATTCAACCTATCATTGTTACTAAAGCCACCCGTGCGGATGAAGTTGTGATTGATTATCGAGCTAGTCAGGTTAAGGATCAGGAGCCTTTATGCTCTCCCAAGACTTTAGAAAAAATTAAAAGTATGTTGGAAGGGGTGGTGACTAAAGGTACCGCCAATAATATCAAAGGGACCACCTATGGGATTGCAGGAAAAACTGGAACCGCCCAGCGTATCATCAATGGTCGATATATTCCGGGTAAATACTATACCTCTTTTATTGGTTATTTCCCTGTGAAAAAGCCTAAATACACGATTTTAGTTTCCATTGACAATCCACAAGGGCATGCAGAAGCAACCTATGCTCGGCAGGTAACAGCGCCGGTTTTCAAGGAAATTTCGGATAATATTTACTTGCGGGATATGAAACTTCAGCGCAAACTGGCCGGGACCTTACCAGATTCTTTAAACAAAGCATCTTTGAGCCATACGGTTCATCCCATGGATCAGTCCATATTGTATTCCAATTTTGGTTTACCGAAGGTAGAGGAAGATGGCAGTTGGTTACAGTTTAAAATGGATAAGCAATTGGTACAAAATACTCCATTGAGTTTTCCTGCTAAGACGGTACCTAATGTGGTAGGTATGAATTTAAGAGATGCCTTATTTACCCTGGAAAACAGAGGACTGAAAGTTAAAGCCAATGGTTTAGGAACCGTAGTAAGTCAGTCTTTAGCCCCGGGAAGTCCTACCCGAAAAAATCTTTTATTACAAATTCAACTTCAATAATATGGCATTAGTTAAGACCTTATTTCAATCGATTCCCACATTACAAATAGCTGGCGAAGATCAATCGGTTGAAATGTTGTGTTTTGATTCAAGAAAGGCACAGAAAGGATCTTTGTTTTTTGCCATGCGAGGCACACAAGTAGATGGTCACCAGTTTTTACCACAAGTATATGCCCAAGGTTGTACCGCTTGGGTGGTCGAGCAATTACCCGATGCTATTCCTGCTGATGTTATTTGTATTCAAGTAAAGGATTCCAATGAAGCCTTGGCTTTAGCTTCGGCAGAGTTCTATGGCAATCCTTCAAAGGAGTTGAAATTAATTGGAATTACAGGAACCAATGGAAAAACGACTTCTGTTACTTTATTATTTGAGCTTTTTAGAAAACTAGGACATCGTTGTGGTTTGATATCTACGGTTCAAAACAAGATTGAAGATCGAGTAATTCCTGCTACACATACGACACCCGATGCCTTGAGCTTACAAGCCTTGCTAAGGGAAATGAAAGAAGAAGGTTGTAGTCACGTTTTCATGGAGGTGAGTTCTCATGCCGTCGTACAAAAACGTATTTTTGGGGTTCAGTTTTGTGGAGCCATATTCTCCAATATTACTCGTGATCACCTCGATTTTCATGAGACTTTTGATGCCTATATTGCCGCTAAAAAAGGTTTTTTTGACGCCTTAGGTACTTCGGCCTTTGCTTTGACCAACGTTGATGATAAGCGCGGGATGGTCATGATACAAAATACCAAAGCCAAGAAATATACCTATGGCTTGTTGAATGCAGCTGACTTTAAAGCCAAGATTATTAGTAATGGACTGTCGGGATTGCAATTGGAAATCAATGGGCAGCATTTACATGCTCAATTGATTGGCACCTTTAATGCCTATAATTTACTAGCTATTTATTCCACAGCTATTATTTTGGGAGAGGATCCTTTAGAGGTATTGATTCAATTGTCCAGCCTAAAAACAGCTCCGGGAAGATTTGAACAAATGGCAGGGAGTCAACAAAAAATGGCCATTGTGGATTATGCCCATACACCTGATGCCTTGGAAAATGTTTTAAAAACCATTCAAGCAATTCGTACAAAAAATCAAAAAATCATCACCGTAGTAGGTTGTGGAGGTAACCGTGATGCGGGCAAAAGGCCAATCATGGCGGCTTTGGCTGCTAAATATTCGGATTCATTGGTATTGACATCAGATAATCCTAGAAAGGAAGATCCTGAATATATTTTAGATCAAATGGAAGCTGGATTGACGGAGGAAGAAAAGGGGAAAATGACTCGCTTGGTTGATCGAAAAGAGGGTATTTTTTATGCAATTCAGCATTTAGCGGGAGCAGGAGATATCATTTTAGTAGCAGGTAAAGGACATGAAACCTACCAAGAAATACAAGGTGTAAAATATGATTTCGACGATAAACAAGTCATTGGAGAAGCTTTTGAAGCCTCGAATTAATTTGTACATCGCTGTAAAATTTTGCATTTTTGCTTTTAATATCTAATCCAAATTTCAGAAATATGTTGTATTACCTTTTTGATTACCTAGATAAGCAATGGAACATTCCGGGAGCAGGGGTATTTCAATATATTTCATTTCGCGTGTTTATGGCTATCATAACCTCTTTGGGGATAGCAGCTATTTGGGGCAAAGCCGTTATTTATCGCTTGCAAAGACTTCAAATTGGAGAAGAAATACGGGATTTAGGTTTGGAAGGGCAAATGCAAAAGAAGGGCACGCCCACCATGGGAGGATTTATTATCCTTTTGTCATTAATTATCCCCACCTTACTTTTTGCTAAAATTACCAACGTATATATTGTACTGTTACTAACCTCTGCTATTTGGTTAGGTGCAGTTGGTTTTGCAGATGATTACATCAAGGTCTTTAAAAAGAATAAAGACGGATTATCTGGTCGCTTTAAAATTGTAGGTCAAATCGGTCTAGGGATTATCGTGGGTTTGACCATGTATTTCAATGAGCATATTAAAGTTAGGCTTTTTTCTAAAGTAAGTGTGTTAGCTGATGGATCCACTTTGCAGTCCTATACGGATCATAAATCCTTGATGACTACGGTGCCATTTTTGAAGAATAATCAGTTCGATTATAACATGCTTTTGCCAGATTTTATCCCTGATCATTATGTATGGGTGGTCTATGTTTTGGTTGTTATTTTTATCATCACGGCTGTTTCAAACGGCGCAAACATCACCGATGGATTGGATGGTTTAGCAGCAGGTACTTCCGTGATTATCGGTTTGACTTTGGCTATTTTGGCATATGTATCTGGTAATAAGGTTTTCTCCCAGTATTTAAATGTGATGTTTATTCCCAATTCAGGGGAGCTCGCTATCTTTTGTGCGGCCTTTGTTGGAGCATGCATCGGATTTTTGTGGTATAATGCCTATCCTGCCCAAGTGTTTATGGGAGATACGGGAAGTTTGATGTTGGGTGGAGTCATTGCCACCTTGGCTATTGTGATTCGCAAAGAAATGTTGATTCCCGTTTTATGCGGAATCTTTTTGGTGGAAAATCTATCAGTCATCATACAGGTGGCTTATTTCAAGTATACCAAACGAAAATATGGTGAAGGTAGGCGCGTCTTTTTGATGTCTCCTTTGCACCACCATTTTCAAAAGAAAAATTACCATGAGGCTAAAATTGTTATCCGCTTCCTAATTGTGGGTATTATTTTAGCTGTTATATCACTTGTCACATTAAAATTGCGCTAAGCGCTAGCTAGTTTTGAGTCAAATTTGCCTATTCCCACGAAACAAATCCTTTCAAGAAATTATTCCTTTGCCGGCTTCTAAATCGGAAAGTAACCGAGCATTGGTTATCAATGCTTTAGCGGGAGGAGCCTTGTCTAATGTATCTAATTTGGCGGAAGCAAGAGATACTCAAACCATGATTCGCTTATTGGCAGAGAATGGTGACGTGGCGGATGTGTTAGATGCCGGGACCACCATGCGTTTTTTGACGGCTTATTATGCCATCAAAGGTCAAAAGAAAAAAATGACGGGCACTCCAAGAATGTGCGAACGTCCTATCGGGATTTTGGTTGATGCATTAAGAACGCTTGGAGCAGATATTACCTACCTGAATCAGGAAGGTTACCCTCCCATGCAACTCAATGGATTTACCTATGCAGGAAATAGACATTTATCCATTCGTGGAGATGTGAGTTCACAATTTATTTCTGCCATTTTAATGCTTGCACCTCTCTTGCCAGAGGGTTTAGAATTAACGATTACAGGTTCATTGGGCTCAAAGCCCTATGTAGAAATGACACTGGCTCAAATGCGTCATTTTGGAATACAAGCCGAGGCAGATTGGAATAGAGCTGTTATTTCGATACCTGCTCAGAAATATCTAGTAAATCCATTTGCTGTGGAGTCAGACTGGTCGGGTGCTAGTTATTGGTATTCCATGGTAGCCCTATCTCCCTTTGATGATGCTTCTTTGGAGTTATTGGGCTTGAAAGAGAACTCCCTCCAAGGAGATTCCGCCATACAGCACATCATGGCAGAAATGGGAGTTAAAAGCACTTATACAGGAAGAGGGTTTTTGTTGACCAAAAGTAAAGCCAAGCCAAGTTTAGCTTGGGATTTCACGGATTGTCCTGATTTGGCCCAAACTATTTGTGTAGTAGCTGCCGCCAAAAATATTCATTTAACCTTGACGGGAATTGAGTCATTAAAAGTTAAAGAAACAGACCGCGTATTGGCACTTCAGCAAGAATTAAAGAAGATTGGTGGCCAATTAGTGGAGGTAGAAAAAGGGGTAAAATATGAATTATCAGGGCCAAACAACCTTGCTAGCAGCCAAGTACCTGAGTTTGATACCTACGATGACCACCGTATGGCTATGGCTTTTGCACCGCTGGGTTTAATAACAGAAATTGTTATTCATGAACCTGGGGTAGTAGCTAAATCTTACCCAAGCTTTTGGTCGCATGTCGA
The DNA here is from genome assembly GCF_054558475.1 of Aquirufa sp. Wall-65K1. Lineage (NCBI taxonomy): Bacteria > Pseudomonadati > Bacteroidota > Cytophagia > Cytophagales > Flectobacillaceae > Aquirufa > Aquirufa sp. Wall-65K1. The sequence goes on from NZ_JBPXKD010000004.1 coordinate 175,631, forward strand.
CAAAATCTTAGATTCCGAGGTATAAGTATCTTGGTATTAATTCCTAGGGATATCAATATTTGTTGAATTTCACTTAGATTTGACAACCTTTGGAAGGTTGTCAAATCTACTCGAATTGAGCAGATTGATCAGATTGAGCAGAAATTACCTTAACGCAGGGACTTGTTTTTTTAACAATTCGAAGCCTCCAAATAATATACCAGAGAATAAGAATTGGCTAATCAAACTATTTTTCAAAAAGGGTAATCCCATGGCATAACACTGCATTAATCCATTCCAATCTTTCGAATACACCAGTTCATCTCCTACAATAGCAGCACCCATGCTCGGAATGTTTAACCAAACAGCGAAGTTAGAAAGTAGAAAGAAACCAATAACTACCGCTAAATTGGATGTTAAGAAGTTCAGCGCTGTCATTTTATTTTTCAACATATAGGTTCCGATTAATGAGATACCTACGAATAATGTCATATGGATAGGTGCAAAGCCCCATGAGAAGCCCTGGTAATATTGGGGGTAAACCAAATTGTTTAATACCAAGTTAGCCAACCAAATACTTAATATAGTCCAAGAGATGGATTGTGATTTACTGCTAAAATAGGCCCCAGCGAATAAGGCCATGGATGTAATGGGAGAAAAATTAGCCCAAGCCGGTCCAGCCAATATTAAAAGTCGGCTAACAACAGCTAGCAATAAAATGCAAATGAGGGTAAGCGTTCTTTTCGACATTATCTTAAAATTTGAAAGAATCTATTTTGGACTGGGAAAATAATTTCCAAAGGTAAAACAAAAGCAGTAATTTTATCTATTCGAATGGAATTTATGTATCAAGACTTGCCAAAAATTGGATTATTAGGGGGAGGACAGTTAGGCCGCATGCTTTTGCAAGCAGGTATTGATTTGGATTTTCAAATTTCCTGCCTTGATCCAGATCCTGAGGCGCCTTGCCATCGGCTAGCTTATGAATTCACCCAAGGGTCTTTTCAAGACTTTGACAAGGTCTATCAGTTCGGTCAAGGGCAAGATTTGATTAGTATCGAGATTGAACATGTGAATATTGATGCGCTAGAAAAATTGGCATCAGAAGGCAAACAAGTTTTTCCTCAGCCTCATTTGCTTCGGATGATTCAAGATAAAAGAACTCAAAAGCAGTTTTTCCAACAATATGGTTTTCCTACAGCCGATTTTCGATTAATTGAATCACGGGAAGAAATAAATCAACATCTGGATTTTTTACCGGCTTATCAAAAGTTAGGTAAAGGAGGATATGACGGGAAAGGAGTTCAATTGATTGCTGACGCATCTCAAATTGCCGAAGGTTTTGATGCACCTGGTTTATTGGAGAAGGCGGTAGATTTTGAAAAAGAACTGGCAGTCATCGTAGCAAGAAATATTCATGGGGAAGTAAAAGCCTTTCCGACTGTTGAAATGGTTTTTCACCCAATCCAAAATTTAGTAGAATTTCTGATTTCGCCAGCAGCTATTTCTAATGAAATTGAGGCTCAGGCAGTTGAAATAGCTACCCGCCTAATTGAAGAAATGAAAATGGTGGGAATATTAGCAGTGGAAATGTTTTTGACCAAAGACGGACAAGTCTTAATCAATGAAATAGCCCCACGTCCGCATAATTCTGGACACCAGACCATTCGGGCAAATGCTACTTCTCAATATGAGCAGCATTTGAGAGCCATCGCTGGTTTGCCCCTTGGAGATACCTCGACCAATGTTTTTGCTGGTATGTTAAATCTATTGGGAGAGCCAGGTTACGCAGGAAAAGTAAAATATGAAGGATTGGCTGACGCATTAGCTATTCCAGGAGTTTATCCATTTTTATACGGAAAAAAAATCACCAAGCCCTATAGAAAAATGGGTCATGTAAGTATCATTGGATCCAGTAGGGAAGAAGTAGAGGAGAAAGCCAAGCAAGTAAAAAAAATCATTCGTGTCATTAGTTAAGCATCAAAGGATATGGTAGGAATCATCATGGGAAGTAGTTCAGATCTTTCGGTTATGCAAGATGCAATCGAAGTCTGCAAGGAATTTGGAGTCGCTTATGAGGTAGATATTGTATCAGCTCATCGTACTCCGGTAAAAATGCTTCAGTATGCACAAACTGCCAAAGAGCGGGGCGTACAGGTAATCATTGCCGGTGCAGGTGGTGCAGCCCATTTACCGGGTATGGTAGCGTCCGCTACCATTTTACCAGTAATTGGAGTTCCTGTAAAATCGTCTAATTCCATTGATGGTTGGGATTCTGTCTTATCAATTCTTCAAATGCCCAATGGGGTTCCAGTAGCCACGGTCGCATTGAATGCCTCTAAAAATGCTGGTATTTTAGCGGTACAAATGTTAGCCATTTCGGATGCTACTTTATCTCAAAAATTAGTGACCTACAAGCAAGATTTAATTGAAAAGGTGGCTGAAATGAGCCAAAAAACTAAATCAAATTTGTCATAATTCATGAAAAATCCATTTTCATTCATCAAAGATAGTTCTACTGCCAAACTTCCATTAATCACTTTAGTGATTTTATTGGCGACTTTATTAGGCTTAATGATGGTGGGATATGAGCATTTTTTGAGTCCTAAGTCGGAGGAATTAGTAAAGGCTGAAAAGCTAAAAATGGAAGAGGATGAAACTTTGTTGGACGATCCTACACCCATCATCATTGATTCAACAGAAGATTTGGAGCCGAACTCCTCTGTGAATAGTTCCACTGATTCTATTGCTTCAGCGCAAGAAGCCTTAGAAGCCCAGAAAAAAGAAGCGGAAGCCGAAAAAGTACCTGAAGCAGAAAGCTTAAAAAATGTGGCTGGTAAAAATCATAGTTATACTGTCGAAAAAGGAGAGACATTTTTTGGCATAGCCAATCGATTTGGACTTAAACCTGACCAATTAAAAGCCCTCAATCCGGGTGTTGATCCCAATGGGATAAAAGTAGGAGTAACCAAATTGAATGTGAAAATTCAAACCATACATACGGTTGGGCCAGGCGATGTCCTTCGGGTAGTAGCCGCTAAATATGGCGTTTCTAAAAAATCCTTGATGGAAGTTAATCACAAAGATCAAGATATAACCCTGCGAGGAGAACAACTCATCATCCCTTTACATTAAATTATATTCCATGCGGAAAGCCCTAATTCTCTTTTTTTTGAGCATTATTTCCTGCACGGCCTTTTCGCAATCCATAGTAAGAACCTGTCAACCTTTTCAAGTAGATAGTCTTCAGTTTAAAGATTTGGTCTGGATGTTTGCCCAGCAAGACAGCTTGCTAGACTTAAATCCCTATACTCAATTGACCTTGATCTTAGAAGACCGTCAAGGAAAACGTTTGGAAAAAACTTTTCAATCAGATAGTACCTTTCGGATGAATGAGTCGGTAGATGAATATTTGGCTCAACGAATTATGATTGAAAAGCCCGATTTAACCGCTTTTTGGGCATTGGAATTAGAAGATGATATTAGTTTGTTTAAATCCCTTAAAGATAGTTTACAAGCGAAATTTAAGTTCAAATATTTTACCATGCGCTATTCTTCGGAGACGCGCTCATTAAAACAGCAATTAGCTTTACAGCGACGAGGTAAATCTAAAATTGCTTTATCCATGCATAATTTTAGCCTTGCCGCAGACGTCGCAATTTATCGGAAAAAACGTTATTTGAAACACGGGTTGATCTATGAGAAAATGGGTACAATCGCCAAAGACCTTGGGCTTTTTTGGGGAGGAGATTTTGTGGGTTTCCCAGATTTGGGCCATATTCAAGCCTTTAAAAATTCAGCAGAACTGCTTCGCCAACATCCTAATTTAGCCTTTGAATTTGAACATTTTAAGGCTAATTATGAACAGGTTTATACTCAAAAGGCCAGTGTGGGTCGAGAAGATTTAGTTCAAGATACCCAAGACCTTTTGGAAGCTATGAATGAATTTCGCTTGAATCAAGCTTGTCTTTGTGAAAAGGCACAACCCATTCCGGCAAGTGCCCATGCCTGGATAGCCAGTTACCAGCTAAATCCCAAACCGAGAATTCATGTTAATTTAAAAGATCAATGGGCCTATGTTCAAAGAGGTAACACGGGATATTTTTTTAGCTTAGGATTGTGGCAGCGGCAGGCTAAAAAGTAAAAGAATATCCTCTTAAAAATTCGGCTATTTTCATGCGTTTTTTTCCCTCCATTTGCCATTCCAAAATCTGGATGTACCCATCTGCGCATCCTACACGTAAATAGGTTTTTTGGTCTGAATCCCAAACTCCAATACCTAAGTCAGGAATGATTTCTGGGTGAAATGCTACTTGAATCAATTTGCAGTTTTTCCCTTGAAATTGGGTGTGGGAGCCAGGGAATGGATGCATACCACGCACTAAATTGATAATTTCTCGTCCCGTTTTGGACCAATGTACCTCACCCGTTGACCGATGTAATTTAGGTGCTGGCTTCATGTCACCTGTTAGGATTTGGGGAGTGGGATGTATATTGTTTTCTTGGATGGCTTGAGCTGTTTTAACGACCAATTTAGCCCCTTTATTCATAAGACGCTCGTAAAGTTCCCCCGTAGTATCTGTGGAAGAAATAACTTCTTTTTCTTGAAATAATAAATCTCCTGTATCGATTTCATGCTGTAGGAAAAAGGTCGTAACACCGGTTTCCGTTTCCCCATTGATCACCGCCCAATGAATAGGTGCTGCACCGCGATAATTAGGTAATAAGGAAGCATGCAGATTAAAGGTGCCAAGGGGAGGCATGTTCCAAACAGCTTCAGGTAACATGCGGAAGGCAACAATTACTTGTAAGTCAGCTTGATATGATTTTAATTCTTCTAAAAAAGCAGGGTCTTTTAATTTAAGTGGTTGCAGAACTGGTAAATTTTTACTTTCAGCAAAAATTTTAACTGGGGATGCTTGAATTTGTTGGCCTCTGCCTGCTGGTTTATCAGGGGCTGTAACCACGGCCACAACAGTGAAATTAGCTTCAATTAAAGCTTCTAGGCTAGCAACAGCAAATTCCGGAGTACCAAAAAAGACAATACGCATATATAATGGATCAATAATTCGGATATTCGAAATGATTTGGGAATCTCTCAGCTTTTTAATTACCTTTGCATGGCAAAATAAACCGAATTACGTGTTATTTATAAAATATTTATTTTAGGAACGAATCCGAAACAAAACTACGAATAAATTAAGTAGAACGGTCGGAGGCCGTTCTATTTTGTTTTTATCACCCTATATAATTAACAAAGCATATGGCAAAGTTACAATATTACACCGCAGAGGCCCTAGATAAGTTAAAGGCGGAATTGCATCACCTAAAGATTCAAGGTAGATCAGATATGGCTAAGCAAATTGCAGAAGCGCGTGATAAAGGTGATTTAAGTGAAAATGCCGAATACGATGCCGCCAAAGATGCTCAAGGACTTTTGGAACTAAAAATTTCAAAAATGGAAGAAATTGTGGCCAACGCTCGAGTATTAGATGAGTCAACCATTGACTTATCCAAGGTTTCTATTTATTCCATCGTTCAGATTAAAAATACCAAATCTGGAGCCGTGGTAACTTATACCATCGTTTCGGAAGAAGAAGCTGATTTGCGGGCTGGAAAAATTTCAGCATCCTCTCCATTCGGCAAAGGTTTATTAGGAAAGAAAGTAGGAGATTTGGCAGAAATTCAAGCACCAGCAGGGAAATTGGAATTTGAAATTATTTCAATTACTCGTTAAGATAATCGTTTCAAATCTTGAAATCCCAATCATTCGATTGGGATTTTTTGTATTTTAGGGGATATGAATATTCATTTTGCCCATCCCATGTATTTATGGGCCTTATTGGGATTAATCATACCACTTTGGATGCATTTTTACTCAAAAAAGGCAGCCAAGGTCCTATATTATTCGGATTTAAGTTGGCTTGAAAAGATTCATCAAGAAGGAAAAGGCCTTAAGCAAGTACAGAAAATATGGCTTTTGTTGGCGCGACTACTTAGCCTCTTTTTTTTGATACTAGGATTTGCCAATCCTTTGGGGCCATTATCCTTGAGCCAAGGAACCTCATCTCCAGTCATTCTTTATGTGGATAACAGCCCAACTCAAGTTTTGGGAAATAGAAAGGCCTATTTGGAGAAGTCCGAAGCACTTCCTGCTAGCCCTAATGGTCAAGCCCATGTGTTTTTTAATGATGTAGAAAGCCAAGATTTTGAATCCAAATCCTGGCCTCAAATCAAGGAACAATGGAACCAGCAAGGCCCAGGATTGAGTATAGTGAAGGCCTCTCAAGTGTTGGCCAATGCCCAGCAGATAGCCGAAGAAACGAACTCGAAACCATTATTGTATTGGTTTTCAGATTTCCCCAAGAATAAAGCCTTACCTGAATTTTCTAAAAAGGGTCAATATGTTTTACAGGCAATGAAAGGGATTGAAGCCGATAATATCTATGTGGATAGTCTTCGCTTGTCGCATAAATTCATTCGTCCCAATACCAGTTATGAATTAATTGTTCGGGTGAAGAATGGTGGAACAAAAGCAGCGAAAAATAGGCAGTTTTCACTTTATTTGAATGATTTCAAGATGGCAAGCCAGTCGGTAAATTTAAAACCTGATGAGTTGACTGAATTGCGTTTTCCATTTTCACTGAATAAATCGGGTGTTTACAAAGCAAAATTCATGTCGGATGATCCGGTTGCTTTTGATAATAGTTTTTATTTCCTGCTTCAAAGTTCCGCTCCTCGTAAGATCTTTGTGGTTGGAAACCCTCAAAATTTAGCCAAAGTATTTGAGCAGGAGGAATTCTTTGAATTTAAACCTATTTCTGCATCGGAAATATTGCCTTCTCATTTGCCTGATGATGCATTTATTTGCTTGGTAGGAGTAGAAGACATATCTGCTTCCGATTGGAAAGCCTTGAATTCATGGGTGGCCCAGGGGCATAGTATAGCTATTATTCCTAATCAGGGCCCCAATACGGCTACCTTACAAGATATCAACCGTTTTTTAATGGGATCAGGGAAACAGCTGTCTCAAACGGCACAATCTGAACTTCCAGTCCAACAAGTTTCCTCACGCCCTAGTTTTTTTCAAGAAATATTAGCTAAAAGATCGGGGAATCAAGGAGCTAAACTTTGGACTTCTAAGCCATTATGGGAATGGAATCCAGGCCCAGAAGTGTTGATTTCATGGATGAATGGAAAACCCTATTTAGAAAAAATTAGCTTAGGACAAGGATCAGTTTTTTTGTTTGCCTCATCCATTTTAACACCTCAGGATGGATTTAATAAACATGGCTTGTTTTTGCCTGTTTGGCATGAAATCGTATTGTCAAGTGCCTCCAACCCGGTATTGCATCAGCGAATCTCGCCCAATGGAGTTGACATAAAGGCCAGTCCAGATTTTGTGTTTGAATCACCCGAAAAAAGTTTATTGACTTGGCATAAACAAGGCCAACGTTTTATTCCTGAGCAAAATTGGAAGGGAAAGTCTTGGTTGTGTCAAATTCCTCTTAGCATGATGCAAGACCTAAGGTCTGGGGCAAGCGGTTTTGTCGAGGCTAAAATTGGTTCAAAAACCATGGCGACTTTGGCATTCAATTATCCCAAAGAGTTTAGTCAATTAGCAAGCTACTCCTTGGATGAACTGAAAGATCATTATCAAGGCCAAAGCCAGGTAAGTATCCAGCAGCAACTACCTCAGAATTTTGGGGAAAGCAATCCTAGCATGAGTTGGGCTATGTATTGTTTCGGTTTAGCTTTATTTTTCTTTTTAGTAGAAATGGCGCTAGTGATGTGGAATAGCTATTCCTCATGAACGAGCACCATAAATCGCTGATCCAACCCGTACCATGGTTGAACCCAATTGTGCCGCTAACAAGAAATCGCCAGACATACCCATGGATAATTCTTTCCACTTAACCAGGCCAGTAACATATCCTATTTCCTTGGATTGAAGTTTGATAAATAGCTCACGCAAGGAATTAAATTCACGAGTGACCTGTGCCTCATTCTCGGTAAAACTAGCCATTCCCATTAATCCTATGATCCTAATGTGCTGTAATTCAGCGAATTCAGGGCTTGATAAGATGCTCAATAATTCATTTTCATCAAGGCCAAATTTGCTTTCCTCTTGGGCAATGTACATTTGAAAAAGACATGGAATAATCCGGCCTACTTTTTTCCCTTGGGCATCAATTTCTTTTAATAGACGAAAAGAATCTACGGAATGAATTAAATGAACAAAGGGGGCAATATATTTTACTTTATTCGTTTGTAAATGACCGATTTGATGCCACCTGATGTCGTTTGGAAGTTGACTTTGTTTGTCCACCATTTCCTGTACTCGGTTTTCACCAAAGTCAAGAATGCCAGCATCATAGGTGGCTTTTAGTTCCTCAATGCTTCGAGTTTTAGTCACTGCAATGAGTTTCGCAGAACTAGATTTCAATTGTGATTGAATGGTTGAAATTTGTTGAGCGATGGACATGGTTGAAATTTGTAAAAGATTGAAAGAAGAAAAAAATAAAAGTAAAATTAATTTATTATTTTTGATTCTAGGAGTTTGATATGCATCAGCTTCTACCAGAAAAATTTGAACATGGAGTCAGATACTATGAGTTCCAAAGAGAAAAGTCAGCAGCGGATTATTGGAGTGCTTTCTTTGCTTCTTCTGATAATGAGCGGGCTTTGGGTGTTTGAGCGTTATCAAATTCAGCTATTTTCTCTGGGAAATACAGAGGAGAAATTCGCGGAGAATGCTAGTGAGCAGCTAGATTCTATCTCCAAGCAATTGCAATTGCGCATGATTCAAATCAAGAAACTAGGTGGCCGAGTAAGTGAATTGGAAATTGCTCGAGAGCAAATTTTGGGAGATAAAAAGGAACTTGCGGAAAATCCACAAATGGATGAAGCCGATTTTAAGCAGAAATTAGCGTATTATTTGCGCTTGTTGGGCTTGAAAGATCAGGAAATCAAGAAATTACGAAAAGAAAACACCTTCTTATTAGCCAGAAACGATTCATTGAGCCGAGAAGCAAAATTATTACAAGATGGTTTATCGAATGTTCAAAAGGCCTTAAAAGATTCTTCAGAAACTTTCGGCTTAAAACAAAGGGAGCTAAATGAGCGCTCCAGGATTTTAGAAGTAAGGAATCAAGAATTAGTAGAAAAGGTATCCGTGGCCGCAGCTTTACGCGCGGAGGGAGTTAATGTATATGCCATTTCTTCTCGTGGTAAAGAAGTGGGGATTCAAAAGTCAAAGAAAATTGATAAGATTCGAGTAATCTTTCACCTTCAAGAAAACCCTTTGGCATCCAAAGAAGTAAAAACTATTTATTTGCGTATTATTGAGCCAACAGGTCATACCCTGTCTGATTATTCTTTGGGCTCTGGAACTTTTACATTTAAATCCAAAGAGCTCTCTTATACAGCCAAGCAGCGAATATTTTATGAAAATAATCACCAGTCGGTCGAATTCATTTACGCCAGATCGGTTCCTTATCGAGAAGGAAAGCATGAAATAGAGTTATATGCGGAGGGATTCCTAATCGGGCTTGGTTCTTTCGAAGTTAAATAAGCAATTATTTCTTACAAGTTTTTGATTGTGAAGTATTTTTGATACTTTTGCAGTCCAATTTTAATTTTTTACTAACAACAATTTTTTATGGACTTAAAAAACTATGAGACGGTGTTCATTTTAACTCCCGTTTTGTCTGAGCAACAGACAAAGGACGCCGTTGAAAAATTCAAGAAAGTGTTGGTAGATAACGGTGCACAAATTGTTCACGAAGATGCATGGGGCTTACGTAAGTTAGCTTATCCTATCCAGAACAAGCACACAGGTTATTACCAGATTTTTGAATTTTTAGCGGCACCAGCATTAATTGCTAAGCTTGAACTTGAGTACAAGCGTGATGAGAAGGTTATTCGCTTCTTGACATTAGCCCTTGACAAGCACGCAGTTGCGTATAATGAGAAAAAGAGAAAAGGTTTAGTAGGTAGAAAACCAGAAAAAACAGAAGCATAAGATGACACTTGTAAACGAACCTGTAGATAAAAATAGTAATCGTAAAAAATATTGCCGATTTAAGAAGTCGGGTATTAAATACATTGATTTCAAAAATCCAGATTACTTATTAAAGTTAGTGAACGAGCAAGGAAAAATCTTGCCTCGTCGTATTACTGGTACTTCGTTGAAATTTCAACGTAAAGTTGCGCAAGCAGTAAAGAGATCTCGTCACTTGGCCTTAATGCCATATGTAGCTGACGGTTTAAAATAGACCAGGTACATCCTAATAACATTTGATTTTATACAAAAATGGAAATAATATTAAAAACGGATATTGCTGGATTAGGCTACAAGAACGATGTCGTGGTTGTGAAACCAGGTTACGGTCGTAACTACCTAATTCCACAAGGTTTTGCTATGATGGCAACACCGTCCAACCGCAAAGTCTTGGCTGAAAATATCAAGCAAGCGGCTCACAAGGTGGAGAAAATTCGTCAAGATGCTGCTGATTTAGCTGCTGCTATTGGTGACATGAATTTAACGATTGTTGCTAAAACTGGCGACAGTGGTAAAATCTTTGGTCGCGTTACTAGCCTTCAAATCTCTGAAATGTTGAAAGAAAAAGGATTCGATGTAGATCGTAAGAAAATCTCATTCGATAGCGAAGTAAAAACCATTGGTGATTACGCTGCTACTTTGGATTTACACAAAGAAGTGAAGCACAAAGTAACTTTCTCGGTTGTTTCTGAATAAGGAATAATACAGAATATATAGGAAGTCGTATCGGAGCTATTCTGGTACGACTTTCTTGTTTTATAGGCTATGTGTCATACTGAAATATGGCTTGCCTAAAACCTTAACCTGGACAGGGAAGTTATTAGTCGAATGAATAAAGCTTTATTTATTTTTTCTAAAGCAAAAAAAATCCCCTTGAGAAATCAAGGGGATTTTAATTTATTGAAGGAAAGAATTATTTCCCTAAAGCCGCTTTTAAATTTTCATCTAAAGCCGTTAAGAATTCTTCAGTATATAAGTAATGCTCTCCATGTTGTACTTTATTTCCATGGATACATACTGCTAAATCTTTCGTCATTTTTCCTGACTCCACGGTTTCCACACAAACTTTTTCTAAGGTTTGGCAGAAATTAATCAAAGCCTGGTTGTTATCTAATTTACCGCGGAACTCTAAACCACGAGTCCAAGCAAAGATAGATGCGATTGGGTTGGTAGAAGTAGGCTTTCCAGCTTGGTGATCACGGTAGTGACGAGTCACCGTTCCGTGAGCAGCTTCTGCTTCCATTACTTTTCCATCTGGAGTAATTAATACGGAAGTCATCAAACCTAATGAACCAAAACCTTGAGCTACGGTGTCAGACTGAACGTCTCCATCGTAGTTTTTACAAGCCCAAACAAAATTACCATTCCATTTCAAGGCAGAAGCTACCATGTCATCAATTAAACGGTGCTCATAAACAATGCCTTTTGCATCAAATTGCGCCTTGTAGTCAGCTTGATAGATTTCTTCAAAGATATCTTTGAAACGGCCATCGTATTTCTTTAAGATGGTGTTTTTAGTAGATAAGTATAAAGGCCATCCTTTGCTCAAAGCCATGTTAAAGCATGAGTGAGCAAAACCACGGATTGACTCATCTGTATTGTACATCGTTAATGCCACACCGTCACCTTTAAAGTTGTATACCTCAAAAGTTTGAGCATCACCGCCATCTTCTGGAGTGAAAGTAACCGTTAATTTACCTTTTCCTTTAGTTACAAAATCCGTAGCACGGTATTGGTCTCCAAAAGCGTGACGACCAATCATGATAGGAGCAGTCCAGTTAGGAACTAAACGGGGTACGTTGGCACATACGATTGGCTCTCTAAATACGGTTCCATCTAGGATATTACGGATAGTGCCGTTTGGCGACTTCCACATTTGTTTCAAATCAAATTCGGTTACACGAGCCTCATCTGGAGTGATGGTTGCGCATTTGATACCTACACCATATTTCTTGATTGCCTCAGCAGCCTCAATCGTTACTTGGTCATTGGTTTCATCACGATACTCTACCCCTAAGTCATAGTATTTAATATCTAGATCTAAATAAGGTAAGATCAATTTATCCTTGATGAATTTCCAAATGATTCGGGTCATTTCATCGCCGTCCAGTTCTACGACAGGGTTAGCTACTTTAATTTTTTCCATTGTTTAATACAAGTAAATGATGTTACGTTTAGAAAATTACCAGACCTCGTCATGATAATCCTGCAAAGGTAAAGACTAAATCTTTTTTACTCCATTATTTCCGCCTAAATTTGAAGAATTTACCAATAAATTTTTCATGGAGACAATTATTAAAATTGCATGTAAGGATGAGAAGGGCTTGGTTCATAAAATTACAGGCATCTTGTTGGAACAATTAGTCAACGTGACTCAAACCAATGAGTTTGTGGATGAGGGGTCTGATCGTTTCTTTATGCGGATATCTTTTACAGGGTCATATGATTTGGCCTTGGTACAAAGTCAATTGATTGACCTACTTCCAGAAAAATCAGAGGTTGAGATTATACCTCCTAAGCAAAAACGTGTTCTAATTTTAGTCACTAAAGAGCATCATTGTTTAGGTGAATTATTGATTAAGCACCAATATCAAGACTTGAATTTTAAATTGGAAGGTGTCCTTGCTAACCATGAGGACCTAGCTCCTCTGTGTCAGCAGTTCCAGGTGCCCTTTCATTATATTTCTGCCGATGGTTTATCTCGGGAGGCCCACGAGGATTTACTTAATCAGCAGATTGATTTCTATCAACCTGATTTAATTGTCCTGGCCAAATACATGCGAATATTGACACCTCAATTTTCCAAAAAATACCTGGGTCGTCTCATAAATATCCATCATTCCTTCTTGCCAGCATTTATTGGGGCTAGGCCATACCAACAAGCCTTCAATCGGGGTGTTAAGATCATCGGTGCCACGGCTCATTTTGTTACCGATGATTTAGATGAAGGACCAATCATTTGTCAAGAGATTGTACCTGTGAATCATACCTATTCGGCTAAGGATATGTCCAAGGCAGGTAAGGATGTGGAGAAAATTGTATTAGCCAAGGCTTTGCGCTTGGTTTTAGAGGATCGGGTTTTTATTCATCAAAACAAGACCATCTTATTTGAATAATTTTTGCTTGAAAAAGCGTAAATTGCAGTCCCTTTTTTAATTGATTCAAAATTATGTTTGAGAATTTAAGTTCGAAGTTAAACTCTGCCATGCGTACCCTAAAGGGGAATGGCCGAATTACGGATGTCAATGTAGCGGCAACGGTTAAGGAAATTAGAAGAGCCTTAATGGATGCCGACGTGAACTATAAAGTAGCCAAGGAAATTACTGATCGAATTAAGGAGCAGGCTTTGGGTCAAAAGATTTTGATTTCAGTAGAACCTGGTCAATTATTGGTGAAGATTGTTCACGAAGAATTGACTCAATTGATGGGAGGCCAAAAGCAAGAAATCAATTTGAAAGGAGACCCTTCTGTGGTTTTAATTGCAGGTCTACAGGGTTCTGGTAAAACTACTTTTTCTGGAAAATTAGCGCAATACATCAAAAAAGGAGGCCGTCAAGTTTTATTGGTGGCTTGTGATATTTACCGTCCTGCTGCGATTGACCAATTGAAAGTGTTGGGAGAGCAAGTAGGGGTAGAGGTATATGCTGAACCAGAAAATAAGAATGCGGTAAGCATTGCAGAAAATGCTTTATCATATGCTCGTAAAATGGGTAAGAAAGTCGTGATTGTCGATACCGCAGGTCGTTTGGCGGTGGACGAGGCGATGATGAATGAGATTGCAGCGGTGAAAGCTGCCATTAAGCCTACCGAGATTTTGTTCGTAGTGGATTCCATGACGGGTCAAGATGCGGTAAATACGGCCAAGACCTTCAACGATCGTTTGGATTTTGATGGGGTGGTGTTGACTAAATTGGATGGTGATTCTCGTGGTGGTGCGGCTTTATCTATCCGTCAGGTAGTTGAAAAACCGATCAAGTTTATTTCTACAGGAGAGAAGATGGAAGCCTTGGATCAGTTTTATCCTGATCGTATGGCGAACCGTATTTTGGGTATGGGCGACGTCCTTTCATTGGTAGAAAGAGCACAGCAAGCCTTTGATGAAGATGAAGCAGCCCGTTTAAATAAGAAGATACGTCAGAATAATTTCTCATTTGAGGATTTTTATGCGCAGTTGCAGCAAATCAAAAAAATGGGAAATATCAAGGATTTGATGGGGATGGTGCCAGGTATGGGTCAAGCAGTTAAGGATGTAGATATTTCGAATGATTCATTCAAGCCAATTGAGGCAATCATTCAATCGATGACTTTGAAAGAGCGTCAAAATCCTGATATATTGAACCCTTCGCGCAAAAATCGTATTGCTGTTGGGTCGGGTACCTCGATTCAGCAGGTTAATAACTTATTGAAGCAGTTTGAAGATATGCGTAAAATGATGCGCATGATGAACAAAGTGCAGGATGGCAAGATGAAAATGCCTAACATGGCGAATATGATGAAGCGCTAAGTTTCATTCAAGAAAAAGCATAGAAAAAGGGAGCTTAGGCTCCCTTTTTAGTTTTATTGGCTAGGTTTTGTTTCTCGGATTTCAACCAATTTCACCAAGGCTTCCAACATGTATGTGATTGGTATAAAGATTAAAAATGCATAAGCCATAATCCGAGTGTTCAAGTGATACACGATTGGAAAATTGGCAGCCATCATGGCCAATGTAAATGTGGGTAGCTTATGTCTAATCAAGGCAATCTTCAAGTGAATAAATTTATTATTAGCCGAAACGATAGTGGGTTTTGACTTAACTATTCCGAAGAAAATAAGCCTTAATCTGAAATGTCCATAATTTTTAGATAATTCCCCTAATTGAATTTCATTTTGTAAAGGGAAAAGGACACCATCAATTTCTAATTTACAAGGAATAAATAGGGTGAAGTATATCGGAGTTTGATCGAAATACAAAGTTGTATTCATGGGATTTAGTGGTTTTGGTATATGTATAAACAAGCATCAAATAAGCTTAAAGCCTTTGAAAATTGTCTAATAAAAGTAGGTAATATTTGAAATCAAGCCTTTAAGCTAGGATAAATTATAAGTTTACTGATAAATTATTATCAATAAACTTATAATCTGCCTAAAGCTGAATTGGAAATTACTTCCGAATAATCGCTCCTAATTCTTTCTCAAAACGTTGAATGAATCGCTCCATGGTGGAGTCAATCACCTTGTCGGTCAAGGTTTGATTTTCATCTTGCAAGATGAAACTAATGGAATATGATTTCTTGCCTTCGCCTAAGTTTTTGCCTTCATAAACATCAAAAATAGCCACTTGCTTCAAGATATTTTTTTCGGTTTGCTCCGCTACCCGTTGGATCGCTTGAAAACTTACTTCTTTATTGATAACCAAAGATAAATCACGTCTTACCTCTGGGAACTTCGAAATTTCTTGGTAGACAAAATCACTTTTCTCTTGTTTTACCCAATAATCCCAATCGAAATCCGCTATAAAGACATCCTGCTTGACATCAAATTTATCCGCCAAATTTGGGTGAATCATGCCTAATTCAAGGCAAGTTTTCTTTTGAACAGAAATACGCAAACCATAGGCAAAAACAGAGGATCCTTCTATGACTTCGGTATCAAATGGCTTATTGCCTAAATGTTGCATTAAGGCCTTACTCACTTGAAATAAATGATATAATTTCGATTTTTGAGGGGTTTGATCCCACGTTTCTCCCTGCCAAAGCCCGGTCGAATATAAGGCAAGATGACGTTTTTCTAGGTATTTAGCTCCTTTTTTATGATAGGTTTTACCAAATTCAAATAATTTCAAATCCTTCTGACGACGGTTGATGTTATGGGCCAAAGCTTCTAAACCATGGAATACCATGTGCTGGCGCATAACGCCTAAATCTTCCGAAAGTTTATTCAAAATCTCTACAGATTCAAAACTTAGATCCTGTTGAATCCAGGTATGAAACTCCGCCTTTGTCAAGGAGTTACTGATAATTTCCTGAAACCCTTTGGCTGCTAATTGATATGAAACCGTTTGTTGGACTTTTTCCTTATCCAAGGCAGGAAACTCGGAAATGAAATGAGCACTTAAATGTTCTGACAATGGAATGTTATCCAAGCCATGTATTCTCAAAATTTCTTCAATCACATCCGCTTCTCTCGTTACATCTACTCGATAGGCTGGGGCAATGGCAGTGAATCCTTGAGCATTGATATTTACTAAAGTGAAATCTAATGCTTGAAGTATTTCTTGAATACGAGCTGGCGCTAATTCAATTCCCATGATGGATTGAATGCGTTCAAAGGTCATCTCAATTTTGGCTAATTCAGGTTGGTTAGGGTAATAATCCAATAAAGTAGAAGCTACTTTTCCTCCTGCTAATTCCTGAATTAAGATGGTCGCATATTGTAAGGCTAATAATTTAGCTTCCACATCGGTTCCTCGTTCAAAACGGAAAGAAGCATCTGTTTTTAAGCCATGCACTTGAGACGATTTACGAATACGCTCCGGTTTGAAATGGGCTACCTCTAAAAATACACGCGTAGTGCTTTCTTGAATGCTCGAATTGGCTCCCCCCATGATTCCGGCTAATCCTATCGGACCAGCAGCATCACAAATCATGATTTCTTCTCCGTCAAGTTTACGTTCTACTCCGTCCAAAGTAGTAAAGGAAGTTCCAGCCGCTAAGGTCTTAACAATTAGTTGTTGCCCTTTTATTTGTTCTGCATCATAGGCATGCATCGGTTGACCCAATCCATGGCAAATGAAATTAGTTATATCTACAATATTATTGATCGGACGTAAGCCAATAGCTTGTAAACGGTCCTTCAACCATTCGGGTGAAGGGCCAACTTGAACATGATCGAGGCTAATACCGCAAAAACGGGTACAGCCCTCATCTTCAATTTTAACCTGTACAGGAAAGTTGTTGGGACCTTCTTGGAAAGCAGAAACATCAGGTAATTGAATGGCTAAACCACTCACCGCACGAATATCTCGAGCGACACCCCAATGAGAAGCGGCATCTGCACGGTTGGGAGTAAGACCAATTTCTAATACTAAATCCGATTGAATTTTGAAATATGTGGTAGCTGGTGTGCCATTCGCCAAATCTGTTTCTAAAACCAATATGCCGTCATGTGAATCTCCAATACCTATTTCATCTTCAGCACAAATCATGCCTTCAGAAACTTGTCCGTAAACTTTTCTTTTTTCAATGGTAAACACGGGTTTACCCTCTTTGTCGTACAACGTAGTCCCTGGGGTAGCTACAATTACTTTTTGACCTTGGGCTACATTGGCCGCTCCACAAACGATTTGAAGTAATTCATCTTGTCCTACGTCCACCATAGTGGCACTCAAGGTTTTTTCTTTGACTTGGAATTTTTCACAGCTAATCACTTCACCCACCACAAAACCTTTCAATCCACCAGGAATTTGATCATGTGCTTCTATGCCTTCTACCTCCAGCCCTGTATTAGTTAAAAGAACATCCAATTCTTCAGGACTACCTTGGTGTGGAAGTTGTGATAAATCGATAAAATCGTTAAGCCAAGTTGTTGAAATCTTCATATTCGATTACCTAGGGAATTTCATTTTATAATCCACAGAAACTTTTCCGCGGGTGATATCCATTAATTTATTTTTGATTAGGCGTTTTTTAACCACATTCAAATGATCGGTGAAAAGAATGCCTTCAATATGGTCGTATTCATGTTGGATGATTCGAGCGGCTAATCCTTCAAAAACTTCTTCTTTTTCTTCCCAATGCTCGGTATAATAGTGAATTTTGACATATTCTGGTCGCCATACTTCACCTCTTATACCCGGAATGGATAAGCAGCCTTCTTCAAATCCCCATTCTTCCCCTGTTTCATCAATGATCGTTGGGTTGACAAAAACCTTTTTGAAATCTATCAAAGAAGTATCAATATCCTCTTCCTCTTCCCCTTCATTCATAGGGCGTCCATCCACCACAAATAAACGGATGTCCTTACCAATTTGAGGAGCGGCCAAACCTACTCCACTTGCAGCATACATGGTTTCAAACATGTCATCAGCAAGTGTGATTAAGTCAATACTGTCTGGCTCTATGTCTTTAGCTACCTTTCTAAGAACAGGGTCACCGTAGGGTATGATTGGGTATATCATGGTCAAAGGAATTCAAACTACGAATTTAACTAAATTAAATGGAAAGCCCGCTAAACCTTTATGCTTTGGAATGTCTAAATAGGACTGATTTCAGCATATTTTTTGTAATTTTGTGGGATTAAATCCTGAGTAGCAATTTAACCTAGAAAAAATAATATGAATAGAAACTTCTTTAAGGCGCATCCATGGCATGGAATTCAAATTGGTGATCAAATGCCAGAATTGGTAACGGCTTTTATTGAAATTGTGCCGACTGACACCGTTAAATATGAAATTGACAAGCAGACAGGCTATTTGAAGATCGATCGTCCTCAAAAGTTTTCTAATATAGTACCCGCCTTATATGGCTTTTTACCTCAAACATATTGTGCAGAAGGAATTGCTGAATTGGCTAGAAAATATTCTGGAAAGGAGATTTTACAAGGAGACGGCGATCCATTAGATATTTGTGTCTTATCTGAGCGTGCCATTACCCATGGAGATATTTTATGTCAAGCCATTCCTATCGGAGGTATACGTATGATTGACAAAGGTGAGGCAGATGATAAGATTATTGCGGTGTTGAAAGATGATCCTATTTATGGTAAATGGAGAGATATCTCTGATGCACCTAAGGATATTGTCCAGCGACTAAGACATTATTTCTGGACATATAAAATGCTACCAGGTGAGACAAGTTCGTTGGCAGTAGATATTGATGATGTATATGGAAGAGAAGTGGCTCATGAAGTAATTCGTCAATCAAGGGAGGATTACCGTAAAAACTTCGGATAGTCATTTATCCGTTGTTTGTATGAATTTTCCTTTGAACATATTTTGTGATGGATTGTTATCTATTGACTTCAAATTCGCAAATAAATTTAAATAGATATGTGGCAATTTGTTAAATACACCCTGGCGACCATAGTAGGAATGTTTTTATTTCTACTAGTTAGTATCATTTTATTGGTAGGTATTGGTTCAGCCATGAGTTCTTCAGACTCTGAATATGAAGTAAAGGAAAATTCAATTTTAAAATTGGATTTGAATCGACCTATGGCCGAAAATGCTTCTAATGAGGATAATCCTTTCTCGGATTTCCCTAATCCATTTTTTTCAAGTACAGAAAAAGTAGGTTTAATTCAAATTCTTTCCGCCTTAGAAAGAGCTCGAGTAGATGATAAAATCAAGGGGGTTTATTTAGATGTCAGTTTTCCGATGGCCGGATATGCTCAACTTTCGGAAATTCGTGATGCTTTAGAAAAATTCAAGAAATCTGGAAAGTTCGTCTATGCTTATTCAAATTCATATTCCGAAAAGGCCTATTATTTAGCTTCTGTTTCCAATCAATTATACCTAAATCCGGCTGGTTTATTGGACTTTAATGGAATTTCAGTTCAATATATGTTCTATAAAAAGGCTTTTGATAAGTTAGAAATCGAACCGATGGTATTTCGGGTAGGAACGTATAAGTCGGCAGTTGAGCCATTTATTCGTGAGGATATGAGTCCAGAAAGCAAGGAGCAAAGCTTATCTTTTATCCGATCCATCAATCAAGTAATTTTCAATAAAATATCTCAAAGTAAAGGTATTTCAGTTCCTCGATTGGATCGAATTGCCGATAGTTTACAAGCCATGAATCCTAATAAGGCAGAGAAATTAGGGATGTTGAAATTGAGTTATTGGGATCAATTTGAATCGGTCTTAAAAAAGGCTGTTAAAATTGGAGAAAAAGAGAAGTTGACCATGGTTAAACTTTCAGAATATCTTCATGCCAAGAACCCAATACCTGAGGTAGAGGGAACTAAAAAAATAGCGGTTTTAGTGGCCGAAGGGGAGATTGTCGGAACCCGAGGGGGTGAAGGTTCGATCGGTTCAGATGATTTTGTCAAGGAGCTTCGCAAATTGCGAGATAACACTTCGGTGAAGGCCATTATTTTACGTATAGATTCACCGGGAGGCTCATCATTGGCCTCAGATATCATGTGGAGAGAAATATTATTGGCAAAGAAAGTGAAACCTGTCATTGCATCGATGTCGAATTATGCTGCATCAGGAGGATATTATATGGCTATGGGAGCTGATGCTATTGTGGCACAACCAACAACCATAACTGGGTCTATTGGTATATTTGCACAATGGTTGAATTTGGATAATTTCTTTAAAAATAAGTTGGGTATTACTCAAGACCATGTCAATACCCATGACCATTCCCACTTCCTAAATTCAGCAGGTCAATTAACAGATTTTGAAAAATCCATCATTCAAAATATGGTTAATGAGGGATATGAAAGTTTTACAAGTAAAGCTGCCTCGGGAAGAAAGATGTCCATAGAAAAATTGAAATCGTTAGCTGGTGGTCGTGTCTGGACGGGTGAACAAGCTAAAAAAATCGGATTGGTAGATGAATTAGGCGGTTTAGACAAAGCCATTGCCATAGCTGCGCAAAAGTCGAAATTGAAAGAGGGGGAATATAAAGTAGCTGTTTACCCTAAGGCTAAATCATTTTTTGAATCAGTATTAGAATCAGCCACCTCTTCCGAGGCCATGGAGCTTCGTTGGGCAAAATCGAATTTGCCTTGGGCAAAATCAGTTATTGAATTAGATCGATTGAAAAAGAGGGAAGGCTTTTTAGCTATGATGCCTTACATGATGGAATTGGAATAGAGTTTCGTGTTAAAAGATTTTAAAAGTATCTTTGAGTAAAATTTGACTTATGATTCGTAATAATTGGACCCGTGCCGAGGTGGAGGCCATTTTTAATCAACCATTTTTAGACTTGGTTTATCAGGCTGCCACCGTTCATCGTCAATTTCATGATCCCAATGAAGTTCAGATAAGTACGCTACTTTCCATTAAAACAGGAGGTTGTCCAGAGGATTGCTCCTATTGTTCTCAAGCGGCACGATATCATACCAATGTGAAAGTCCATAAGTTATTGTCTTATAATGAGGTAATTGCCGCAGCTTTACGCGCTAAAGAAAATGGAAGTTCACGGTTTTGCATGGGCGCTGCTTGGCGAGAGGTAAGAGATAATTCAGATTTTGATAAAGTTATCGACATGGTGAAGGGGGTAAATACCCTGGGCATGGAGGTTTGTTGTACCCTAGGTATGTTGAGTGAACAGCAGGCAGAACGTTTGAAAGAAGCGGGATTGTATGCTTATAATCATAATATTGATACAAGTGAAGAATATTATGATGATGTTATTTCCACACGTACCTATGACGATCGTTTGGAGACATTAGGCAATGTTCGTAAGGCAAAAATTTCTGTATGTTCGGGTGGTATTATTGGCATGGGTGAAAGCGTGGATGATCGCATAGGTATGCTATTGACATTAGCAAATTTGCCAGAGCATCCAGAATCTGTTCCTGTGAATAATTTGGTGCCCGTGGAAGGAACACCATTCGAAAATCAAAAGACAGCTTCCGTTTGGGAATTGGTGCGAGTGATTGCTACGGCTAGGATTATGATGCCTAAATCGGCAGTTCGTCTATCTGCGGGAAGATTGGAATTGAATTATGAAGGACAAGCATTCTGTTTTATGGCAGGGGCTAATTCGATTTTTTCTGGCGATGTATTATTGACAACACCTAATCCGGATGCTAAATCTGATGCTGAATTGTTTCAGATTTTAAATATTAAGCCGAAGGAGGCCTTCAAAGATGCGAAGAAACAAGGAATAGAGTTTAATCAAATCCCTAGTGCACAGGGATTAGAACATTCTCATTAAGATTAAGGTAATTTGTGTAGGGCCGGGATTTTAATCCCGGCCTTTTTTATTTTATAGCCATGGATTTTAATCCATGGCATCAAAGATCTCTCTAGCTGAGTTTGTATTAATCAATTTTCATTACCTAGCCATGGATTTAAATCCATGGCTGCATCCATGACTCTATCCATTTCATTTTGTTGGGGAGATTTCAATCTATGGCATTAAAGATCTCTCTAGTTGGGTTTGTATTAATCAATTTTCATTACCTAGCCATGGATTTAAATCCATGGCTACATCCATGGCTGCATCCATGACTCGATCGAATTCATTTTGTTGGGGAGATTTCAATCCATGGCATCAAAGATGTCTCTATCTGGGTTTGTATTAATCAATTTTCATTTCCCAGCCATGGATTTTAATCCATGGCTACATCCATGACTCGATCGAATTCATTTTGTTGGGGAGATTTCAATCCATGGCATCAAAGATGTCTCTAGCTGGGTTTGTATTAATCAATTTTCATTTCCTAGCCATGGATTTAAATCCATGGCTACATCCATGGCTACATCCATGGCTGCAGCCAGTACTCTATCCAAATCATCTTGTTGGAGAGATTTCAAACCATGGCATCAAAGATCTCTCTATCTGGTTTTGTATTAATCAATTTTCATTACCTAGCCATGGATTTTAATCCATGGCTACGTCCATGGCAGCATCCATAGCTGCATCCATGACTCGATCGAATTCATTTCGTTGGGAAGATTTCAATCCATGGCATCAAAGATCTCTCCAGCTGGGTTTGTATTAATCAATATTCATTTCCTAGCCATGGATTTTAATCCATGGCTGCATCCATGACTGCATCCATGACTATATCCATTTCATCTTGTTGGGGAGATTTCAATCTATGATGTATATGCTGATTTTTAATATAATCATAAACCTTTTTCAAACCCCATTTTGAAACTGAAAATGCAGCATATCCTGCCTGCCATTCAAGTTTTGCTTGTAAGTAATATTCTAAATTAATGTACCTAGAACTACTTCCTTTTATCTGTTTGATAATGGATGAAATGGATTTAGTTGAGCAAATAGAAAATAAACAATGAATGTGATCAGGCATGGAATTGGTGATGATGGGTTGACAATTCATCTTTTCCAACTCCAAATGAATATGCTTCAATAGGGCATCTTTCAAGTCAGGAAAGATAAGCGGCTCCCTGTTTTTTGTAGCCCATACCGCATGTACATAAATTTTTACCAAAGACCCCGGCATCTTCATGAAATTTTATCAGCGCAATATCATGAATACAAAAAAAGTTCACAATCTACTATTTGATAAATTCCATGAATCAAATAATTGCTTAGAAATTAATCTTCTAGCAAAACTTTCGACATAGTATAATGTTGTATTTCTTCAAAAAGGAGATAGGATTCTTTTACTATTTGATAACCTATACTTTGATAAAATGGGACAGCGTTTTCTCGAGCCTCAAGAATAATTTCCTTCCAATGATTCTCGATAGCCTTATGTTCAAGGTATTTCATAATTTGCTTACCAATGCCCTTGCCTTGTTGAGAACTATCCACTGCCACACATCGAACTTGCCCTTGAAGAGGACTTGATTCATGCATCCTTGCAACTCCTAAAACTTGTTTGTTTTCTGTGGCAAATACATGAATGGCATCCTGATCATCTGGTAGATGCTCAGATCCTGCAGCTTGATTCCAAGGTTCACGCAAAATCTTATATCGAAGCAAAAAATAAGCTTCCCATTCTTCAGGATTTTGTGGACTGCGTATTTCCATAAAAATAGGGTGAAAAATGTAACGCTGTCAAGGTTTTAAACCTTGACAGCGTTGAAAATTTAAACCGAAAATATCCGAATTTGGCCTATCAACCAATCAATATATTGATTATTTAGTTCAATAATCTACTACTAGATTATTTAGCAAAATTGACAGCTCGCATTTCTCGAATAACTGTCACCTTGATTTGACCAGGATATTGCATTTCCTTCTCAATTTTTTGAGAAATATCAAAGGATAGATTAGAAGCCTTCTCATCACTCACGTTTTCCGAATCAACCATGATTCTTAGCTCGCGGCCAGCTTGAATAGCATAGCACTTCTGTACTCCATCAAAGGAGGTCGCTAATGCTTCTAAATCACGTAACCGCTTCATATATGACTCCATCATTTCACGACGGGCCCCAGGTCTTGAACCTGATATCGCATCACATACTTGAATGATGGGTGATATCATTGATGTCATTTCAATTTCATCGTGGTGAGCGCCAATAGCATTACAAACCTCAGGATGCTCCTTGTATTTTTGAGCCAATTCCATACCTAATAATGCGTGAGGTAATTCAGGCTCTTCATGCCAAACCTTTCCAATATCATGCAATAAACCAGCTCGCTTGGCCAACTTAGCATTTAATCCTAATTCAGCCGCCATGGTAGCGCATAACTTGGCCACTTCACGGGAGTGTTGCAATAGGTTTTGACCATAAGAAGATCTGAACCTCATTCGGCCAATCATTTTAATTAATTCTGGATGCAATCCATGAATACCCAAATCAATCACTGTTTTTTCTCCAATCTCAATGATTTCATCTTCAATATTCTTCTTCGTCTTATTGACAACCTCTTCGATACGAGCCGGATGGATACGACCATCTTGAACTAAGCGGTGAAGCGACAATCGGGCAATCTCTCTACGAACTGGATCGAAGCCTGAGATGATAATGGCTTCAGGTGTATCATCAACAATAAACTCAACTCCAGTAGCGGCCTCTAAGGCACGAATATTTCTACCTTCCCTTCCAATGATTTTTCCTTTAACATCATCCGATTCAATGTTGAAAACTGATACGCAGTTTTCAATCGCATTTTCAGCTGCTGTACGTTGAATGGTTTCGATAACGACTTTTTTAGCCTCTTTGGTAGCTGTTAATTTAGCCTCTTCAATAGCTTGTTTTACCAATGAACTTGCCTTACTTTCTGCTTCTGCTTTTAATGCATCCATGATTTGTTGGCGCGCCTCATCAGCTGATAAACCCGCAATTTTTTCCAATTGACTAATTTGATTAGCCAACATTGCCTCAGCATCTAATCGCTTTTTCTCAACGTCCTCTAATTTCTTGCGGTAATTTTCCTCTTTGGATTGTAAACTTTGCTTTTGAGATTGTAAGTCTTGATCAGCCTGTCTTTGTTGCTCTTGTTGTTGAGCCAATTGACGCTCCTTCTCCCGTAATTTTTGCTCATTTTCTAGCAAAATACCCTTTTTGTTTTGAGTCTCTTCCTCAAATTCAGCTCTCAAGCGAAGGAAATTTTCCTTTGCTTCTAACATACGGTCTTTCTTAAGATTTTCGGCAGAGATTTCTGCATTTTTGAGGATGTCCTCCGCCTTTCTTTTGGCATCGTCCTCTATGTTTTTATTCACCTTAGAAAAGAATACTTTTCCAGTAAATACACCACCCGCTAAAAAAACGATGGCTATAACTATTTCTATTATCATGGAACCTATGGGTTTATGTACTTTGGTTCCGTACTTACTGAATCAAGAAAAAGGGGATTATAAGGCGTAAATTTCAGTCAATTCTAACAATTGCTTGTTTTCATTCAGTATGTTGGACTCTAATGAACGATGCTGTTCATCAAATTTTATGCCACACATGGCTAAATCCAAGGCTACCAAAGCCATTACGGCACTTGGATCTGAACTATTTGTCTGTTGTTCATAGTATTTGACTAATCTGTTCACCAAATTGGCGGCATTCCTTACGCAGGCCTCTTCTTGTGGATCAACCTTCATTGCGATGGTTTGAATGCCCAAAATTAGATTACATGGTAGGTTTTGGCTCATGGTTGACGCAATTGCTCAATACACTGATCTATTTTTACGATATATTCGTCTAACTTTTCCTTCAGTTCAGCAGTCGGCACCGCTGTGTTATCTGTATTAACTACAATTTTAACAATTTTATCTGATTTTTTAAAGTTTTTCTCCAATTCTTTTAAACGCCTCTGCGACCGATTAAGCTCCTCAGTTTTGATATCTAGCTTATCTTGTACCAAGCGTAATTGTTGAGCCAATTCACGAATCGTTCCTTCATTTTCCTGCAAACGAGTAACCATCTGACTGATTTTTAGTCGGAGGCTCAAGTATTGCATTTTAATGTCCTGCTTCATGAACGGAAGAAAATTATCAATTTCTTAGTCTAGGTTTCAAGCCTCTCCACTGGAACTCTTTCACACATAGAAAAACTAAAAGTACAAATAATCCAGTATTTTGGGTAAAGAACTTAGGTAGTGGAATCTGACTTAGGTATGAACCTGAATAGATGGCTAGGGCTCCCAAGCTTAAATAGACCAATGCCCCCTTCCAACGATAGGGTGCTGGATCATAGTATTGTCCTCCCGCATAGCATAACAGGGTCATGGTGATACTAGACAATAGAAACGAATAGGCACAGGCCATATATCCATAGCTAGGTATCCAATAGATATTCCCCAAGATGGTAACCGCTAATCCAACCAAGGTAATAATGGTTCCCATATAGGTCTTATTCGTTTGTTTGAACCATACGGATTGCGTGTAATAGATACCCAAAAATAAATTCGCCAGCAATAAAATAGGGACAACATCTATACCTTCCCAATAAATGGCTTTTTTAAGAAATAACTTTTGAATCCAAAATAAATTGGAAGAAACACCTACCCATAAAATGGTGCAAACGATCACAAACCAATGCGTCACCAAGGCTAAATTTTCTTTGTTGTTCGCATTGTTTTTCTTTCCAAGAAAAAAGGGTTCTGCAGAATATTTGAATGCTTGAATCGCTAAGCTCATGAATACCGAAAGCTTATAGCAATTGCCATAAATTCCCAAGGCATCCTGGGAACTTTGACCTGGATAAAAATCTTCAGGCAGATATTCCTCCAATAATAACCTGTCAAACATCACATTGAACATAGCGGCTAAACTCATGAACATGATCGGATAGGAGTAAATCCAAAGCGATTTAAATTCTTTCCAATCCCATTCCCAACGATATGATTTGAATTCTGTACCTAACCAATAAAATAAACTTGCATTGGCAATTAAATTGGCCATAAAAATATATCCTGCTCCAATGGAAGGGTCATATAAATCTCGTAAAAAATGTGGCCAAGTACCTCCCCAAATGCCATCATGTAAAGGTTTTAAACCGACTAAGAAAAATAAGTTTAAACCTACATTGATTAAAATAGATATGATTTTGGCTAGTACGAATTTCTTAATCTTTTGTTCCAACCTTAATCTTGCAAAGGGGATGGCCGTTATTGCGTCAATGGCCAAAATGAGAGCCAGCCATTTGAGAAAAATACCTTTCCCTGCATAACCTAGCTGTGCCATTAATGGCTCAGAAAATAGAAATAAAATAAGGGTAAACAAGCCTGAGGTGATGATGATAGCCGATAAAATCAGGTTGTAATATTTCTGAGGAGCCTCTTTCGCAAAGCGGAAATAAGCGGTTTCCATGCCGTACATGTAGACAATGTTGGCGATGGCCATATATCCATACAGCTTGACATTGATGCCTAATTCAGCAGGTAAAAATGCCCATGTATGTACAAATACCAGTAAAAAATTGAGCGAACGACCTAAGATGGTACTGAATCCGTAGGAAAGGGTCTCGCCTGCTAATTTTTTGAGTATGGACATAGGTTGATGTTACCAAAAACCAAAGTTACATTTTTTAATCAGGAATGAAGGGTGCTTGAATAGATTTAAGTAGGGTCAAGACCTTTTATTATTGTTTTTGATATCCAATTGTTTGATAGAAATGCTCGGCATAATTTTCACTCAATGGAATATGATTTTCCCCAATCTTGATTTTTTGATTGCGGATAGACTCTACCTTTTTCAATGAAACAATGAAAGATTTATGAATTCGAAGAAAATCTGAAGAAGGCAGTTTTTCCTCTATGGACTTCATTGTCATCCGACAAACCACCGGGAATTTCTGCGTCTTTAAATGAATTTTGATATAGTCCTTTAATCCTTCTATGTATAAAATATCATCCAACATGATTTTCATCAAAGAGTAATCAGCATGTATAAAGATGTATTCCAATTTATTGGTGTCTGCAACTTGCAGACCAATCGATTTTTTACTTTTGTAGAAATCTAGGGCCTTATTGGTGGCCTTCAGGAAGCGCTCAAAAGAGATAGGTTTTAACACATAATCCACCACATCCAAGTTAAAACCCTCTATCGCATACTGCTGATAAGCGGTTACAAAAATGACCATGGGTTTTTGAGTCAGCCCTTCTAGGAATTGAACTCCCGTTAAACCAGGCATTTGAATGTCTAAGAAAATTAAATCTACCGGTGTTTTTTGTAAAAACTCCATGGCCTCAAAGGCATTCCGACAACGGGCTTCTAATTTCAGAAAAGGTATTTTGGCAATATTATCTTCCAATAAATCTAAAGCCAAACTCTCATCGTCCACCGCAATACAACGTAAAATGGTGGAAGAAACTTCTGTAAATTTTTCGTTTGAGACCTCTTCTGACATAATTACATGTGTTGTATTTCTAGTTCAATCTGGTAGTATTCACCCTCTTCGCTAATCTTCAATTGATGCTTATCGGGATAAAGTAATTCTAATCTACGCTTTACATTGGTCAATCCAATACCCGAGCTATCATCTTTTTTCTCACTCTTTTGTGAACTTACTTTATTTTTAACTCCAAAGTATAATTTTTCATTGTCATCCAACAAGGTGATTTCAATGATAGGATTCATCACCATACCTACCCCATGTTTGAAAGCATTTTCTACAAATGGAATCAATAACATAGGTTCAATGGAATTAGGGGTATCTGCTAATTTATGGTTGAATGTAATCTCGATATCATTCCCAAAACGGATTTTTTGTAATTCAATGTAGTTTTCTAAATACACCATTTCTTTACTAATCGCTACTTTCGCATCCGTCGTTTCATAAATCATGTAGCGCATTAATTCAGATAATTTGATGACCACCGATTCCACCATTTCTGGCTTTCTTCTAGACAAGGAAACAATGCTGTTCAAGACATTGAACATGAAATGGGGGCTAATTTGCGACCTTAAAAAAGATAATTCTGATTTCAATCGCTCGTTTTCCTCCTCTTTTTGAATTTCCTTCTCTTTTAAATTATCTGATAAGAAACGATAAGATACGCCAATAGCTACAATAAATAATAATTGGAAAATGGTACCCATAAAAGGCCCTCTTCTAAACCCACTCCCACGCCCCTTGACATGTTCTGTAATAATAATCAATTCTTGCAATTGATAATACAACCAAATCATTCCAGGGATAGCAATCGACAATATTATCAAATATAGAATGATCCCTTTTTTCTTTAAAATCTTGGGTATAAGTATTTCCGTATTTAAATAGAAGAAAGGAATATTACTGAAAGCGAAGGCAATAAAGAAAGTAGTCCAAGAATTATAACGTTGTAATGCCTGAGGATCAGTTGTGTTAGGACTTGGCCGCATCCAATAGGGTAAGGCTAAGAAACATGCCCAGAATATGACATGAAGTAAAATGGGTTTGAATCTAAAAATTTTATTTGGCATCGTTTTTAGGGTACATCGAACTCAAATTAACTTAATAATTCTTATATTTCTCATAAATTTTCTACCATATTCCCAATTGTGCCGATGAAGTAGCCAATTGATTTTTCGGTAGAAATGAAATTTAAACCAACGATTACCCAAACCTACATTTAAAAAAATGAAAAAACTTTTCCTCCTTCTGTTAATGCCTTGTGTATCATGGGCCCAACAGGAGATACCTCTCAATGACCTTCGTGCATTTGATCAACCCAGTAGTAATTGGACCATTGAACAAGCTGTAAAGGCCAATTTCACAGACACCTCCTTTCAAGTTAGTGCTGGGAAAGGAATCTTAGTCAACACCTTAAGAAATGGAAAATACAAGCGTTCCGATGATTTAAAATTTAAATTAAATCACGGAGATATTCGTTTAATGCTTGATTTCATGCTTCCGAAGGGGGCTAATTCAGGCATCTATTTACAAGGTCGATATGAAGTTCAACTTTTTGATTCCTTCGCTAAAAAACAAAGGATGAAGTTTGGCGATTGTGGAGGAATCTACGAAAGATGGGATGATGCCAGAGGTAAAGGAAATGAAGGTTACGAAGGGTATGCCCCTCGTCAAAATGCCTGCAAAGCTCCTGGATTATGGCAAAGCATTGAAATAGATTTTCAAGCTCCTAGATTTGATGCCGCTGGAAAAAAGATCAAAAATGCTGTAATTAAAAAGGTGATTCTTAATGGAATTTTAGTTCAGGAAAACATCGAAGTTTCCGGTATGACTCGTGGAGCTTTGTTTGAAAAGGAAGCAGCCATGGGGCCAATTATCATTCAAGGAGACCATGGACCTATTGCCTTCAAAAACTTACGTTATGAAACATACGAAAAGCCTACTGTAAGTCTAGGCGATTTGAATTATTCATATTATGAAGGGGCCTTCACTAATCTTCAAGCCAATAATGCCATTCCTTTGTTGAAAGCTAAGGCAACAGAAATTACGGGTAAGACCATTAAAGTGCAGAAGGACTTTTTGTTGGTTTACGAAGGAGAATTAAACGTTCCTGAGGCAGATACCTATGAATTTATTACAAACTGGACCGGAAAGGGTCGCTTGGAAGTGGATGGTCAAGTATTGAATCAAGGAGATTATTGGTATACTGACCGTGTGAGTCAATCCAAAGCATTAAGCGCAGGAAAACATACTTTTAAATTAAGCTTTAGTAAGGATTTTTCTTGGGGTAATAGAGCCCTGGGCCTATTTGTAAAAAGGATTGGTTCACATACCGTGGCCTTGCATGCTAGAACTTCTTTACCGGATCCTGAAGCAGTGGGATTAATTGAAGTGAAAGCTGAGTCGGAACCTGTTTATCAGCGTTCCTTTGCCTTTCATCAAGGGGTCAAAAAGACACATGTCATTCATGTAGGTGATCCTGCTGGAGTACATTTTTCTTATGATTTAAATCAAGGAGGCTTGATGCAAGTTTGGCGTGGTAAATTCTTGAATGCTACACAAATGTGGGAAAATAGGGGAGAGCCGCAGACCGCAGAACCCTTGGGCTTAAATCAAGTTTTGGATGCTAAGTTTCCTTTGGTTATCAGTGGACAAGCGCAACCCGATTCCGTTAATAATGCTCAATGGATGTATAAAGGATATCGAATACACCAAGGTAGACCTGTTTTTATGTACCAATGGGATAATGTACTTTTAGAGGATAATTTGGTGCCCAATTCGAATGGTACAGGTTGGACTAGGACTCTTTCTTGGAAGGCGAAACAAGGATCAAATCCATCTTTTGATTTAATTCTAGGTACAAGTACCTCCGTGGTGAAGGTTCAACCGGGTTTGATTTCATTGGATGGGAATCAATATTTTGTCCAATGGAATGGAGGGTCTGAGACGGTCCAAAGTTTAAGCAATGGCAAACAACAAGTTCGAATTCCCGCCCAAGGAAACAGTATTTCATATCAAGTGATTTGGTAAACCTTATTTTAACATGAAACATACAATAAGCATCTTATTAATATGCATATCGACTTTTGCACTGGCCCAAAATCCAGCTGCAAAAACAGAAAAGGATTTTTATGAAATAAAAACCTTACCCATTCCCCAAGATATTTATTTAGAAATCGGAGGAATTGCCACCATGCCTGATGGTCGTTTGGGTGTAAGTACGCGAAGGGGAGAAATTTGGATTATCGAGAATCCCTACCAAAAAGATAGCCACCAAACATACTACCGTCGATTTGCCAGTGGTATGCACGAAATATTAGGTTTAGCCTATAAGGATGGTGCTTTTTATTGCTCACAACGGGGCGAATTAACCAAAGTGTCAGATACCGACCGAGATGGAGGGGCAGATCGCTATGAACCAATCTACCAATTTCAGCTTTCTGGAAATTACCATGAATACACCTATGGGCCGGTATTCGATAAAAATGGAGATATGTGGGTTACCCTTAATTTAGCATGGGTAGGCTTTGGAGAAGGTAAGTTTTCAAAATGGAGAGGCTGGTTAGTGAAGATTAGTCCTGATGGGAAATTAGAACCTTTTGCCGCAGGTTTACGCTCGCCAGCAGGTTATAGCATTAACCAAGAAGGAGATATTTTTTACGGTGAAAACCAAGGTGACTGGGTTGGGTCTGGTCGAGTGACGCATTTAGCAAAAGGTGATTTTGCGGGCAATCCAGGAGGATTAAAATGGGCCAAAGAACCGAATAGTCCTTTTAAGTTGACTTTGGAAGAAATTCCAGATAATGGCGCTCCGATGTTTGAGGCGGCCAAAAAAGTGAAAAACTTGAAGCTTCCTGCCGTTTGGTTCCCGCATGCTATCATGGGTATTTCCACTTCGGATATTTTGCAAGATACCACAGGTGGCAAGTTTAGTCCATTCCCAGGTCAGTACTTCGTGGCAGACCAAGGGCAATCCAAAGTGATGCGTATGGGTTTGGAGAAAGTGAATGGTGTCTATCAAGGTTTTTGCATTAATTACCGAGAGGGTTTTCAATCCGGTATTTTACGGGAACGTTTTGGTTTAGATGGAAGTATGTTTGTAGGTATGACCTCCCGCGGGTGGGGGTCTACGGGTAAAGATAATTTTGGTTTACAACGCTTGATTTGGAATGGAATAACCCCTTTCGAAATTAATATGATTGAAGCCAGATCGGATGGATTTGAAATTAGCTTTACGCAAGCAGTGGATGTGAACTCAGTAAAAAAAGCAGCTTCTTATGCCCTAAGGTCCTATATCTACAAATACCACCATCAATATGGTAGCCCCATTATTGATGTAAAAGACCTGACGATAAAAGGCATTGTGGTGTCCCCAGATAAAAAGAAAGTTCGATTCGTTTTGGATAATGTTCGTCAATATTTCATACATGAATTTAAATTGACAGGGGTAAAAAATGAGGCAGGAGAACCTTTACTACACGAAACGGCATATTATACTTTGAATCAAATTCCTTCTGGTGATAAAGTCGTTTTGAATGCATCCAATAGCCCAGTTGTGGAAAAAGTGGTGGTTGAGAAAAAGGTTTCTAAAGTGGAAAACGCGAAAAGCTCAACAATAATTTCAGATAATGAAGCCATGGCATTATTGAAGAAACATACCTGCGTCGCTTGCCATGCGCGTGAAGAGAAATTAATAGGCCCTTCGTTTACCGATATTTCTAAAAGGAAATACAGTGACAAACAAATTTTAGCATTGGTTTACAAGCCTAATCCTAAAAACTGGCCAGACTTTGCCACTGAAATGGCGCCTATGTCACACGTTCCAGCTAAAGATGTTTTAAAAATTGCTTCCTGGATTAATGGCCTAACGCAGAAAAGAGCTAATGACGCCTTGATAAATCGCGATTAAAGCATAAAAAAAGTCTCCTTGAAAAAGGAGACTTTTTTATTTAAGTAGAAAAGGATTAAGCTTTTGGTTTTACAGATCCCGAAATCATTAAAATAATTTGGGAAGTAGAACCATTGTTTATCACCGTTATTGTTTTACTAAAGTTACCTGGTCTACCTGTTGAGTTGTATGACGCAGTAACCTTTCCAGTTTTACCTGGCATTATCGGTTCTCTTGTCCAATCTGGGGTGGTACAACCACAAGAAGGCTGAACATTTGAAATAACTACAGGTGCATTACCTGTATTCGTGAATTCAAAGCTGTAGGTTGCTTGAACTCCTTCAGCAATGGTGCCGAAATCGTGCTTTTCTTTTTTGAATTTTAAAGTTCCTTGGGCGTTGGATTGAAATGCAAAACCTACTAACAAAGCCAAAATACCAATTAATTTTTTCATGCTTTTTCGTTTGAAATTTTTCAATGTATGGATAGCAAAGCTATAACAAAGCAAAGATTCAGCAAAAGAATTCACTTATTTTTTATCGAAGAATTGCTTGACACAGTATTTGGCTCACGATTATTTTATCGTATTTTTACCTCGTAAATTTTAACAATTCTCCTTTGATTCAACCCAAGCCATCCCAATTTTCACGTGTTGAGATTGATTTCAATTCAGACAAAGTATTGGAAGATTACCGTTTGGCAGTCCTCAGTAGGCAATGTAGCCTGCTAGTTCGTAAAGAAGTTTTTTCTGGCCGAGCTAAATTTGGTATCTATGGTGATGGTAAAGAATTGTGCCAAATAGCCCTTGCCCGTTCCATGAGGTTGGGGGATTATGTTTCAGGATATTATCGAGATCAAACCATTGGAGTGGCTATTGGCGACTTAACTTGGCCGCAATATTTTGCTCAGCTTTATGGACATCCGGATCGTCAGTTCGACCCTCATTCGGCGGGTAGGCAGATGAATAATCACCATGCCACACGCTGGTTGGATGATCAAGGAGAATGGTTAGATCAAACAAATCAATACAATTCAGTGGCAGGAGTTTCGTCCACTGCCATGCAAATTCCTCGGTCTTTAGGCATTGCTTATGCCTCAAAAATGTATCAGCATCGAGCGGATTTATCTCCATGGAAGGAGCTTTTTTCCAAGGATGGTAAAGAGGTGTGTTATACCACCATCGGGGATGCCTCTACTTCGGAGGGGATGTTTTTTGAATGCATTAATGCCGCGGGTGTCTTACAAATTCCAATTATTTTTTCTGTTTGGGATGATGGATATGGCATTTCTGTACCAATTGAATATCAGACAACAAAGTCTTCCATTTCCAAGGTCTTAGCGGGCTTCCAACGAAATGAAGGAGAAAAAGGATTAGAGATCATTCAAGTGAAAGCCTGGGATTACCCAGGTTTAATTCAAGCCTACCAAAAGGCCTCCAAATTAGCTAGAGAAGAATTTGTACCTTGTTTGGTTCATGTAATTGAATGTACCCAACCTCAAGGTCACTCGGCTTCTGGTTCGCATGAGCGCTATAAAACAGCAGAGCGCCTAGCTTGGGAGCATGAGGCAGATTGTAATGTATTATTCAGAAATTGGGTTTTGGAGCATGGATTTGCTTCAGAAGATCAATTGAAGGCCATCGATGATGCGGCGGTACTTGAAGCTAGGAAGTACCAAAAGGAAGCTTTTGCTGCTTACATGGCTTCCATTGAGCCTGATAAAAAAGCATTTTTAAGGGTAGCCCAAAATTTAATGGAATCAACCAATGAAGGGAGTTTATTATCCCCAATTTTGGATGAATTAAAGCAATTGCCCTATCCTATTTTCTCAGACTTAGTCCGTGCAGGACGAAAGACTTTACGAGCATTTCGAGTCTATCAAGGCCCTGCAGTTAAGTTGTTGAGAAAATGGTTGAGTGAATTAGAAGAAAGAAATCATCGTCGTTTTAGCTCTCATCAAATCAGTGAATCTCAGCATTCACCATTGTTGGTTAATCCGGTAAAACCCATTTATGCCAAAGATCCCACTTTCGTGGATGGACGTGAAATTTTAAACAAGAGTTTTGCTCATTTTTTAGAGGATCCACGTGTGTTTATTTTAGGGGAGGATGTAGGTAAAATCGGGGATGTAAATCAAACGCTTGCCGGTTTACAAGAAGTATTCGGAGATTTGAAAATTACCGATACCGGCATACGAGAAATAAGTATTGTAGGTCAAGGAATTGGTGCTTCCATGCGGGGTTTGAGGCCTATCGTTGAGATTCAATATTTGGATTATATCTTTTATCCATTCCCGGTTCTTTCAGATGATTTAGCTTGTTTGCATTATAGAACTGCCGGTGGACAAAAAGCACCTATGATATTACGTACCCGTGGACATCGTTTAGAGGGGATTTGGCATTCAGGGAGTCCTATGGCTGTATTAATAAATGGTTTACGGGGGATTCATTTCTGTGTGCCAAGGAATATGACACAAGCAGCCGGAATGTACCGAACCTTGTTGAAAGGTGATGATCCAGGAATTGTGGTTGAATGCCTAAACGGTTATCGCCTGAAAGAAGCTTTACCTGAAAATTTAGATGAAATTTCGGTTCCATTAGGGATTCCTGAAGTTTTGCGTGAGGGTACCGATATTACGATAGTTACTTACGGTTCTATGTGCCGTTTGGTGATGGAAGCTTCAGAAACCTTATCTACGATGGGTATTTCTGTTGAGGTAATAGATGTTCAAACTTTATTGCCTTTTGACCGCACCCAAATTATTGCGGCATCGATTCAGAAAACACATCGAGTGCTTTTTGCGGATGAAGATATGCCTGGAGGAACTACTGCATATATGATGCAAGAGGTTTTAGATAAACAAGGGGCTTTTGCTTGGTTAGATACCCCAGCTCGTTGTTTAGCCGCACCTCCACATCGACCAGCTTATAGCTCAGATGGTGATTATTTCTCTAAGCCTAATGTAGAGAATGTGGTGGATACCATTTATGAAATGATGAGAGAGTCTGACCCCGGACTTTTCCCCGCTATATATTTCTAATCATGTCAGCTATAGCCCTATATTTCAAAAGTATAAAATCCGCTATCACAAGTACGCGGAAGGGATTGGCTTTAACATGGAAGCATGCTTGGAATGCGAGGAAACAAAGAACCATTCAAAACATTCAAAATCCTGAGTATTTTACCTCCAATGAGGGTGTTTTTACCTTACAATACCCGCATCAAGAAATTCCTACACCTGTAAATGGGCGCTATCAATTACACAATGAAATGGACGATTGCATTGTCTGTGATAAATGTGTGAAGGTATGTCCTGTGGATTGTATAGAAATAGAACCCATCAAAGCCACGGGATTGGTGGGTTATACCTCGGATGGTTCCCCGATAAGGCTTTATGCTGCTAAATTCGACATAGATATGTCGAAATGCTGTTTTTGTGGTTTATGTACCACGGTTTGTCCTACGGAATGTTTAACCATGACATCGGAATATGACTTTTCTGTATTTGATGTAAAAGAGCATAATTTCTCATTTGCTAATTTAAGTCCAGAGCAAGCGGCTGAAAAGAAGCAATTGTATGAGCAGTTTGTGGCTGAAAAGGAAGCAATGAAACAAGCTGCCAGCCAAGTGGAAACTAAGCCAGAGGAAGTAAAACCTGCGGCCAAGCCTGCATTTAGACCGAGTTTTAAACCTAAAGCGGAGGCTGCTTCTGAAGAAGCAAAGCCAGAGGAAGTAAAACCTGCGGCTAAGCCTGCATTCAAACCGAGTTTTAAACCTAAAGCGGAGGCTGCTTCTGAGGAAGCAAAGCCAGAGGAAGTAAAACCTGTGGCCAAGCCCGCATTTAAACCGAGTTTTAAACCCAAAGCAGATGCTGATACCGAGGAAGCTAAGCCTGAGGAAGTAAAACCTGAGGCCAAGCCTGCATTCAAACCGAGTTTTAAACCTAAAGCGGAGGCTGCTTCTGAGGAAGCTAAGCCAGAGGAAGTAAAACCTGTGGCCAAGCCTGCATTCAAACCGAGTTTTAAACCTAAAGCGGAGGCTGGTACCGAGGAAGCAAAGCCAGAGGAAGTAAAACCTGTGGCCAAGCCCGCATTTAAACCGAGTTTTAAACCTAAGCCACCTAGCACCGAATCATGAATCCAATGATCGCCTCTTTTTTGGTTTTGGCAGGATTAACCAGCGCTAGCGCATTGGCTATGGCTTGGACGAAAAATCTATTGCATGCTGCTTTGGCCATGTTCATGTGCATGTTGGGATTGGCAGGTTTATATGTTATGGCCTATGCCGATGTCATGGCAGTTGCTCATTTACTCATTTATGTGGGTGGAGTTTTAATCTTGATTCTCTTTGGAATAATGCTTACCCAAAATCCGAGATCCCAAGACTATGAAGCACCGAATGATTTATGGACTAGGCAATCTGGAAGATTTTGGTCTTTGTCGATCAGCCTTTCCATCTTCTTAGGTTTGCTTTGGATTCTAAATCGTTCCATGGATTCCTTTAGTTTGGCATCTGATGA
Organism: Aquirufa sp. Wall-65K1; assembly: GCF_054558475.1. Taxonomy (NCBI): domain Bacteria; kingdom Pseudomonadati; phylum Bacteroidota; class Cytophagia; order Cytophagales; family Flectobacillaceae; genus Aquirufa; species Aquirufa sp. Wall-65K1. The sequence goes on from NZ_JBPXKD010000004.1 coordinate 213,488, forward strand.
CATACAGCGTTCTTCAAAATTGACACATCTTGGCTTAGCCTTATTGACAGAATATTCTTTTGCTTTTGAATTAGCGGGTGTATTTCTTTTAATTGCATTAGTGGGGGCAACTTATATCGCTAAACACCATGAATGATATTCCATTAAGCTACTTTTTAATCGTAAGTGCCCTATTGTTTTCAGTAGGTTTGAGTATTATGCTGCTCAAGCGCAACATGATATTTATATTGATGGGGATAGAATTGATGCTTAATGCCGCCAATTTAAATTTGATTGCTTTTTCTAGACAAGATGATCAGATGCAAGGCCTAGCCTTTTCGGTATTTGTATTAGTGATTGGCGTATGTGAAATGACTATTGCCTTAGCCATTATTTTACAAATTTATCGCCAGTTCAAGCACATTGATTTGGGAGCAGAAAAATCCAGATTTTAATCTACCCAATTTTTAATTTGCTTCTTTAAGCTCAAGGCTTTCATTTTGCCTAAAACCTTTTCTAATTCTTCCATAGGAGCCTCATTGATATTTTTTATCGTGCCAAACTTTTTCAATAGTTTCTGAGCAGTCAGTTTTCCTATTCCCTCCAGTTCTTCCAATTGACTAACAATAAAATTCTTGCTTCGTTTATTTCGATGGGCGGTGATACCAAAGCGGTGAGCTTCATCTCGCAATTGCTGTATCAGTTTAAGCGATTCTGATTTTTTATCAATGTAGAGCGGTAGGCTATCCTCTGGGAAATAGATTTCTTCCAATCTTTTAGCAATTCCAATGATGGGGACTTGCCCGTAGATACCGATGGCCTTCAGTGCGTCGCAAGCAGCGCTTAACTGGCCTTTCCCTCCATCGATGATAATTAAGTCGGGAAGCTCAGCTTCTTCCTCCAATAATCGAGTATACCTTCTTCCCACCACTTCCGTCATGGTGGCAAAGTCATTGGGCCCCTCAACAGTCTTGGGGGTAAATAACCGATATTCTTTTTTAGCAGGAACTCCTTGTAGAAAACAAACCATGGCGGATACAGGATTGGTGCCTTGTAAATTTGAGTTATCAAAACACTCAATCCGTTGCGGTAATTTGTTTAGATGAAGATCATTTTTTAGGGTTAAAAGTATCCTCATTTTTCGGTCTCCACCACTTTCCTCTGCGGCTTTCCTATCGGCCTTTTCTTTTCTAAAGTACAAGACATTTTTTAAAGACATGTCTAGTAACTTTTTTTTATCACCCATTTGAGGGAGTGTATTTTTTACCCCTTGGAATTCAATGGCCATGGGAATATTGGAAATAATTTCTTTGGCACTGCTATGGAATTCATCCCGTTTTTCCCAAATCAACATGGTTAATACATCAGACTCCTCCTCATTTAATTTTTTCTTTACCTCCCAAGTTTGTGATTGCGTGATGGTTCCATTGATCACTTTCATGAAATTGATATAGGAAAGTTGATCATCAGAAACGATGGAAAACACATCAACATCATGAATGGCGGGATTAACCACCGTAGATTTTGCTTGAAAATTTTCAAGCAATTGCCATTTTTCTTTCCATTCTTGGGCTTGTTCAAAGGCTAGTTTTTCTGCAGCCACTTGCATCTTTTCTACGAAAAACTGTTTGGGTTTTTGGAAATGCCCTTTCAGGATTTGGGCGATTTGCTCGATGTATTGTAAATAATCCTCTTCACTTTGAAGGTTTTCACATGGACCTTTGCAGTTGCCAATATGGTATTCTAAGCAAACCTTAAATTTTCCTTCATCAATCGAGCTTTGTTTTAAGGCCAAGGAGCAGGTTCTTAAAGGAAATAGTTGGTGCAACATTTCCAATAGAGCATTCATGGATTTGGGATTGGCAAACGGTCCATAATACGTTCCTAGCTTATGGTCTATTCTCCGGGCGGTTAATAAACGAGGAAAACGTTCATGGCTGAGGCAAATGAAGGGATAGGTTTTGTCGTCCCTAAGTAGAATATTGTATTTAGGCTGAAATTGTTTGATGAGCGTATTTTCCAACAACAAGGCATCAAATTCAGAATGTACGATGGTGAATTCCAGGCGGCAGATTTGTTGGACTAACCTTCTGGTTTTGGTATCGTGATTTTTGGGATTGACGAAATAGCTACTTATCCTATTTTTAAGATTTTTGGCCTTCCCTATATAAATGATGGTATCCTGAATATCAAAATACCGGTACACGCCAGGTTCCTCTGGAAGGGTAGGTAAAATGCTCTTAGGGTCGAAACTATTCATGACTCAAATTTAATAAATTCATTCCGAATATTGCCATAATTGTATTTTTCTAAGAATATCTATTTTTAAGCAAACTTATATTTGCTTTTTTAGTTTATTTTTTTGCTACAAAAGTTGAGGACTTTGGGTAATGACCTAATAACAATAAAATAATGCATGCTTAACACAGTCCTATTGTATCATTATAATATATTATATAGCGCAAATGAGGCCTAAATTGACAAATGATAAAATACCGCTAAAAATTTGCATTTATTATTTGCAGATTAGTCTTGAATTACACATATTTGAGAGTTCCCTACGCCCTAGGATAGTGTAGGATAGTTAAGTTCTTAGAAGAATTATATCTTAAGTATAGGCAAATGGCAATCGTTTGCATTCTTGCTTCTGGTATTTTTTAAAGAATTTATCCGAGTTCTAATATTGTTTAAATACTTTAAAACGAAAGGAGGTCTGATGATTTAAAAATGGCGATTATCGAAACGCATAACTTTAAATAAATAATTAATCAACTATTACTTATGAAACACAATTATTATCAAATTTTCAAAAGCTTCTTATTGCTGGCCATCATGGTCCTAGGAAGCTTTGCGTCATTTGCTCAGGACCGCAAGGTTTCGGGTAAAGTGGTGGGTACTGATTCACAAGGTATCCCAGGCGTGAGTATATTGGTAAAAGGAACCAATACAGGAACTACTACTGACATTAATGGTGCATTCTCTGTTTCAGTAAAATCTGGAAACGCAGTATTGTCTATTTCTGCCGTAGGTTACAAAACAAAGGATGTTACTGTAGGTTCACAGTCCTCTATTTCGGTTACATTGGAAGAAGATGTAAGTCAATTGAGCGAAGTAATCGTAACAGGTTACTCAGTAACCAACAAGAAAGAATCCACTGCTGCAGCATCTATTGTTAAAGCAAAAGATTTACAAATTGCCCCTTCAGGAAACGTTGAGCAGCAATTGCAAGGTCGTGTAGCCGGTGTTACATTGATCACTAACGGTCAGCCAGGAACTAACAGTATCATTCGTGTACGTGGTTTTGGTGCTTTTGGTGGTAACGAGCCATTGTACATTGTTGACGGAGTACCAGTAGGTTCTACTGATTTCTTATCACCAGATGATATTGAAAGTACTACGGTATTGAAAGATGCGGCTGCAGCTTCTATCTATGGAGCTCGTGCTGCTAACGGTGTAATTGTTTACACTACTAAGCGTGGTGCTAAAGGAAAAAAACCTTTACAAATTACTTATGATGGATTGTACGGTGGTACAGACCCTAACGTAGGAGGAGCTCCTAAGATGTTAACTCCACAAGAGCAAGCAGATTGGACTCACGTAGCATACCGTAACAACGCGGCAGCTAACGGAACTGCGGTTTCTTACTCTCACCCACAATACGGTACATCAGCACAAGCTTCTTTACCTACTTATTTGCACTTTAATGGCGCAAATGGTGTAAGAGGAGCTGTAGACATGGCTGCTGCGCAAGCTGCTTATGCTGCTAGCCCATTAACTACTTTTGCGATTCGTCCAAATTTAGCTGGAACTAACTGGTACGATGAGATTACTCGTTTTGGTAATACACAACGTCACTCTTTAGGATTCAGTGGTGGAACTGACAATGGTCGTTTCTACATTGGTTTATCTGCACAAGAGCAACAAGGTATTTTGTTAGAAAATGATTTCCGTCGTTATTCTGCACGTTTCAACTCAGAATTTGATTTAGGAAAGCATGTTAGAATTGGTGAGAACTTACAGTTCACTTACCGTTCAGTTAGAGGTCAATCAGGTGGTAACGGTGGTTTAGGTATTGCTGGTGATGAGTCAGTAATCTTATCTGCTTATCGTATGCCAACAGTTATTCCTGTACGTGATGATTTCGGTAGTTTCGCTTCAACAAGAGCTGCTGGTTTCAACAACCCTCGTAACCCAGTTCGTTCATTGATGACAAACCAAATCAATGACCAAAACTATAATGCAAATGCAGTAGGTAATGTGTACGTTGAAGTTGAGCCAATCAAAGATTTGATCATCAAATCTAGTATCGGAGGTCAATACAACAACTCATATTTCGTAAACTATAACTACAGATACTTAGGAGACTCAGAGCCAGAAGCTTCTGACAGTTTCTCTGAAGGTTCAGGTTATTCTTTTGCATGGGTATTCTCTAATACAGTTGCTTACAAGTACCAGTGGAGAAAGCACGGTATCAAAGCTTTAGCTGGTTTAGAGTCATTGAATACAGGTCGTGGTCGTAGCATTTCAGGATCGGGTATCAACCCATTCTCTATGGACTTAGACTTCGTTACTTTGAACGCAGTTCAATCACCAGTTGTACAATCTAACTTGTTTAGCGGTGTAAACTTCTATTCATTGTTTGGTAAGGCTGACTATAACTTCAATGAGAAGTATTATTTAACAGCTGTTGTTCGTCGTGACGGTTCATCTCGTTTCGGTTCTCAAAACCGTTATGGTATCTTCCCTGCATTCTCTGCAGCTTGGCGTGTAACTTCAGAGGAATTCATGAAAGATCTTCCTGCTATCTCGGATTTGAAAATCCGTGGAGGTTGGGGAGAAATGGGTAACTCAAACAACGTAGATCCAGCTAACCAGTATTCATTATATGCTGCTAGACGTGATGTTTCTTTCTATCCAATCGATGGTCAGAGCTCAGGAGCTAACGAAGGTTATATCCGTTCTCGTATTGGTAACCCTGCTGCTAAGTGGGAGACTTCTGAAACAACCAACATCGGTTTTGACGCTACTTTATTAAATGGTAAGTGGGAAATCGTGTTTGATTTATGGAGAAAAGATACACGTGATTTGTTATTCAACGTACCACTTCCAGCGGTTGTTGGTCCAAACGCATCAGCTCCATCAGTTAACGTAGCTAAAATGCGTAACGAAGGTATCGACTTCCAAATCATTAACCGTGGTAACATCACTAACGAGTTGAAATACGAATTGACTTTCAATAACTCATTCTTGAAAAACGAAATCGTAGCATTCGCTCCAGGTATCACTAACTTAACAGGTGGTGGTTTCCGTGGTATTACTCCAGTACGTATGGAAATTGGACGTTCATTGTCTTCTTTCTATGGTTACAAAGTACTTGGATACTTCAATACAGCTGCTGAGGTTACTAGCGCACCAGCTCAATCAGGTGCTGGCGTAGGTCGTTTCCGTTATGCTGATATGAATGGTGATGGTAAAATCACTCCAGATGACCGTACTTATTTAGGTTCTCCAGTGCCAACTTATACAGGTGGTGTTAACTTAGGTTTAACTTACAGAGCATTTGAATTAAACATGTATGTTTATGCTTCTGCTGGTAACAAAATCTGGAACCAGTCTAAGTGGTTTACTGATTTCCACGGATCATTCGAAGGTTCAGGAAAAGGAGAGCGTGCTAAGCAGTCTTGGACTCCAGCTTTAGGAAACAATGCATTAGCTCCAATCTGGGAGTCAGCATCTAACATCTCAACTAACGGTGCTGAGAACTCTTGGTACGTAGAAGATGGTGATTATATCCGTTTCCAAAATATCTCTTTCGGATATAACATTCCTACAAGTTTCTCTTCTAAACTTGGTATCAAGCGTGCGAAGTTGACTCTTTCTGCTAATAACTTGTTGACGTTCACTAAATACAAAGGTTTAGACCCAGGTGTTGGTGGAGCAGCTGATACTAGTTTCGGTATTGACGTAGGTAACTACCCTGTTACTCGTTCATTCAACGCAGCTATCAACTTGTCATTTTAATCCGCGAAAGCCAATTTAAATTAAAATAAAATGAAAAAATATCATATTTTAAAACGATTAGCCTTAGTAAGTGCATCTGCATTTACCTTGACATTCGCTTGTAAGGATCAGTTTTTAGAGGTTTTACCTACGGGTTCATTAGCCCAGGCACAATTAACTTCTAAGGCTGGTGTTGAGGGTACTTTGATTGGAGCTTATTCTGCTTTAGCAGCTAAGAACTTTACTCAGGTAGCCGCTTCTAACAACTGGTTATGGGGTTCAATCCTAGGTGGTGAAAACAACAAAGGAACGGATGCTGGTGACTTTTCAGCAATTAACCCGATGCAGCGTTATGAGACTTCTCCTGTACAAGGAGAGGTTAATGGTACATGGCAGGCAAAATACGAAGGTATTGCGCGTGCTAATGCAACCATTAATTTAGCGAATGAGTCTAAAGCACTTTCTGCTGCAGATAAAACTCGTATCATCGCTGAAGCTCGTTTCTTGCGTGCTCATTTCTACTTTGAATTGAAGCGTTTATTTAATTCAGTTCCATACGTAGATGAGACGATGGATTATGGTAAGGGTATCGAAAAGGTGCCAAATTCACCAGATATCTGGGGGAAAATTGATGCAGATTTCAAATTTGCGTACGATAACTTGCCTGAGACTCAGTCTTCAGCTGGTCGTGCTAACAAATGGGCTGCTGGTGCTTACTTAGCAAAGTCTTTGTTATACCAAGGAAAATTTGCTGAAGCTAGAGCTATCTTCACTACAGTTATTGCAAATGGTAAAACTACTAATGGTAAGAAATACGGCTTGGTTCCAAGGTTCCAAGATGTATTCAACGCTGCTAATGACAACAATGAAGAGGCAGTATTCGCTATTCAGTCTTCTATGAATACAGGTAACGTTAATAACTCGAATGCATTCGACGTATTGAACTACCCATATAACACAGGAACTGATGGTCCAGGTAACTGCTGTGGATTCTTCCAGCCTTCATTCTCTTTAGCTAATGCTTACCGTACCAAAGATGGTTTACCATTATTGGATACAAAAGATGGTCAGCCTGCTTATAACGCACCTGAAAATGCAGTTAAGCATGACTATAAATTAGCTTCTAGTGATCCATTTACAGAAGATAAGGATCCTTTGGATCCACGTATTGACCACACTATCGGTCGTCGTGGTATTCAGTACTTAGACTGGATCGAGCACCCTGGTAAAAACTGGATTCGTGACCAAACTTATGCAGGTCCATATTCTCCTAAGAAATATGTTTACTACAAATCTCAGGAAAATACCTTGACTGACGGTTCTGGTTGGACTCGTGGTTATGCAACGCTTAACTACAACATCATCCGTTTCGCTGATGTATTGTTAATGGCTGCTGAGGCTGAAATCAGAGGTGGTGGAAGTTTAGCTACTGCTTTAGGATATGTCAACCAAGTACGTAACCGTGCGGCTAATCCATCAAGTTTTGTAAAAAATGCTAAGACTGGTGAATTAGAAGCCAACTATTCAATTGCTCCTTACGCAGCATTTGCTAATGCAGATGATGCTTTGAAAGCAGTTAAAATGGAGCGTATGTTAGAATTAGCAACTGAAGGTCACCGTTTCTTCGATTTAGTTCGTTGGGGTGATGCTGCCAAAGTGTTACAACCTTACTTAGATTATGAAGGTAAGATTTTAGTAACGATGTTCGGTGGTGCTAAATTCACAACAGGTAAAGAATATTTACCAATTCCTCAAGCTCAAATTGATATCCAAGGTTCTTCAGTATTGAAGCAAAACCCTAGTTATTAATCGTTTGAATATTATCCTTGAAAAGGTGGGAACTTGTTCCCACCTTTTTTAATTTTAGCCTAGTAATTTTAATTATATGAGCTTACGCCAACTACTTTATTTTAGCTTCGTCTTTTTTGGAATCATTTCCTGTAAAAGCAAAACTACCTTTGAACTATTGCCTAGTGATGAAACAGGCATTCATTTTTCTAATCAGATTGTCGAGAATGATACACTGAGTATTTTGAAGTATGAATACCTATACAACGGTAGTGGGGTGGGAATGGGAGATTTTAATAATGACGGTTTATTGGATTTGTTTTTTTCGGGTAATCAAGCCAACGGTACTCTTTATCTTAATAGAGGGGAAATGAAGTTTGAGGATGTATCCAAAAAAGCAGGAATCGATACTAAAAACCGCTGGTGTGCGGGCGTTAGTGTGGTGGATATTAATGCCGATGGTCTCTTGGATGTCTATGTTTCCGTGACCTTAAAAAATGCTGATAAAGACCGTGAAAATTTGCTCTTTGTCAACCAAGGAATCAAAGAAGGTATTCCTACCTTTAAAGAAATGGCGGTTGAATATGGAATCAATGATAATGGCCATAGTCAGCATGCCGCTTTTTTTGATTATGATAAAGATGGGGATTTAGATTTATATGTTTTAACCGATAAAATAACCGAGTTTCCATCCCTTTTTAGACCTAAGGTCAATGATGGATCCTATCCGAATACGGATCGCTTGTACCGAAATGATTGGTCTGATGCGCTAAAACATCCTGTTTTTACCAATGTCTCAAAAGAAGCAGGAATCACCTTAGAGGGCTTTGGTTTGGGAATTAATATTTGTGATATCAATCAAGATAATTGGCCAGATATTTATGTGACCAATGACTACGTATCAGATGATATTTTATACATCAACAATCAGAATGGCACATTTACGGATCAGTCCAAAGTTTACTTCAAACATACCAGTTTAAGTGCCATGGGAAATGACGTTGCTGACATCAATAATGATGGATTGGCGGATATAGTGGCATTGGACATGCTTCCCAAAAGTAATGACCGTAAAAAACAATTAGCTCCAGGAAACCATTATCAAACCTATTTGAATAGTGATACTTATGGCTATACTTATCAATACATGCGAAATACCCTGCAATTAAATGCAGGGAAGCAAGCTAACGGTAAGCCGTATCCTTTTCAGGAAATTGGTTTGATGGCCGGTGTCGCTGAAACAGAATGGAGCTGGTGTCCTTCATTAGCTGATTTTGATAATGATGGTTATCGTGATTTACTGATCACCAACGGATTTCCAAAAGATGTAACCGATCGAGATTTTATGTCATATCAGGCTGAATCAAGAAGGTTAACATCGGAGGCTATCATGTTGGAAAAATTACCTGTGATCAAAATCAATAACTATGCCTTTAAAAATATGGGGGGCTTGAAGTTTGATGATGTGAGTGCCAACTGGGGTATTAATGTAGCTTCATTCTCTAATGGTGCTGTTTATGGTGATTTAGACAATGATGGGGATTTAGATTATGTAGTTAATAATATCAATGATGAGGCTTTTGTTTACCGTAACAATACCATCGAGCAGGATAAGGAAAAATCACAGTTTTTACGTGTGAAGTTTGAAGGGAAAGGTAAAAATGTATTGGGAATTGGAGCTAAAATCGAGGGCGTTTTTGCTGATGGGTCTCGTTTTTATTATGAGAATACTCCATATCGTGGTTATTTGTCGAGTGTAGAGACTGTCGCCCATATTGGTTTAGGGTCCAAATTGGCGATCAAAGAAATGCGCATTTTTTGGCCTAATGACTCCATGCAAGTGATTAAAAATCCGGGTAAGAATAAAGTCATTCAAGTGAAGATTAGTGATGCCAAATTACCTGTTCAAAGTATGTTTGATCAAGTAAAGCCACTTTTGGAGGATATCAGTGAAAGCCTACAATTGACAGATGTGCACAAAGAATATGATTTTGTCGATTTCAATTTTCAGAGTTTAATTCCTTATAAACTTTCTCAATTAGGTCCAGGCTGTTCTGTCGGCGATATTAATGGAGATGGGTTAGAGGACTTATTTGTAGGAGGAGCTAAGTTTTATTCTGGATTATTGTACCTACAGCAAGCTAATGGACACTTTATTGCAAAGCCATTGGATGGAGTACAAGAGCAACCCAAAAAAATGGGTGAAGATTTAGGTTCTTTATTAGCTGATTTTGATCGAGATGGGGATTTAGATTTGTATATAACACGTGGTGGTACCGAGGATAAAGCCAACTCTCCAAGTTTTCAAGACGTGCTGTACAAGAATGATGGAAAGGGGAATTTTACCTTGGATACGCAAGCCTTGCCTAGTTTCTTGGAAAGTAATTCGGCAGTAAGGTCCGTTGATTTTGATCGAGATGGGGATTTGGATTTATTTGTGAGTGGAAGAAATGTGCCTTTTGAATATCCGAAAGGAACCGTTTCTAGGTTATTGCGTAATGATTCTAAACAAGGGCAAATAAAATTTAGTGATCAAACAGCTCAATGGGCACCGGAATTATTGAATGAATCCTTAATCTGTGACGCTATTTGGTCAGATGTCAATCAAGATGGTTGGGTGGATTTGGTATTGGCTGGTGAATATTTACCGATTCAGGTTTTTGAAAACCAAAAGGCCAAATTGAAAAAATTAAGTGAAACGGGATTGGAGAAATATACGGGATTATGGGCTTCTATTACCAGTGCTGATTTTGATCAAGATGGAGATATGGACTTTATCGCAGGAAATATGGGTAAAAACACCATTTTACGTGCTAATAGCAAGCAGCCTGTTGAAATTGTTCACGGAGATCTAGATGGTAATGGCTTATACGATATTTTCCCTTTTGTGTACTTTCAAGGACCGAAAGGATTGTATGAATCTTATCCATTGTTTGGAAAGGACGATACGCATAAGCAATTAAATGCTACACGAGCTCGCTATGTCTATTATAAAGACTTTGGAAAAGCCAAACAAGAGAATTTATTTACCGATGCTGAAAAGCAGAAATCCTCAAAATTGTCTTTCACGGAGAATGCATCGGTTTATATCGAGAATTTAGGGAAAGGTAAATTTGCGGTACACGAACTTCCTGCGATGGCACAAGTTTCGGCCCTGAACGGCATGCAGGTTATTGATATTAACCAAGATGGTTATTTAGACGTGCTGTTTGTAGGGAATAATTTTGGGAATGAAGTCTCCACAGGAAGGTATGATGCCTCTAATGGAGGAGTACTGTTGGGAAATGGAAAAGGTAAATTCACCTACCAAGCTAACTCAGGCTTATTTGTTCCAAGTGACGCGAAAGCATTTGTGAGTATTCGTTTAGCCAAGGATCAATTAGCTTTCATTGCCCTTCAAAATAGAGGAGCGATGCATGTGTTTAAACCTGTAAAGAACTTTGTTTCTTTGGCTCAAGCTGGAAAGGATTTCACCTACCAATATTTAGGGAAGAAACAAAAAATAAATTGGAATTATGGCTCATCTTATTTGAGTCAAAGTTCCTTAGCTCAAAGCTTTGTTCCCAAGGGGGCGACCTTAGCGAATTAAGTTTTTAAAATAGGTCAGTTGGAGACCAGGAGTCAATTTGGTTCCTGGTTTCACTGCACCAAATTGATAATTTCCCAAAACAATGTCGATATCTCCATCTTTATCTACATCTCCTGCATCCATGCAGATATAATGACCGCCATTGCCAATATTTAAATTACTGACCTGAAAGGTCATATTGCCTTGATTCTGAAAATATAAAAAGTTTTCATTGCGACCTTTATCGTTTTCTGCAAAAAATGCAATCATGGCTAAATCTAAATCTCCATCTTGGTCAAAGTCCCTCGCCACGGTTTTTGAGGCTCCATAAGATGGATAAAAATAACCTTCTTTGAAATTATTTCTGCCGTCATTGAGGTATACATGAACACCATGAAAAGCTTTTTTGGAGCGAGAATAATCGGCATTGTCTCCATTGGAAACAATGATGTCATCATGTCCATCTTTGTTCATATCAGCCACTTCCATATAACTACTTCCAAAGACGGAGTCAAATTGAAGTAATGGCTTCTCTACGAAAATACCTTGTCCTTTATTGATGAATAAAGAAACACCTTCCCTAGATTGAGCCATTAAGACCAATAAGTCAGGCTTTCCATCACCCGTGTAATCTTTTATGACCACATTTCGAGCTCCTGCTTGGGCTTTTAAAAGATGCCGATTTTTGTTTTTTCCATCAATCCACGTTAACTGACCACGTTCAAACCCATATTCACAAATCACAAAATCCTGGACACCATCACCATTGAAGTCACTGATTTGAATATCTACTGGACGTTTAAGGGAATCCACCAGGGCTTCCATTTTGCCTTTAGGATTAATTCCATACATCGTCCCGATTTTCTCATCATTGGGATACATTTTGCCAATGGCCAATAGGTAGGGCTTTCCTGCTAAAATTTGAGTTAAGGCTACAGGGCTTTGAGTTTCAATCGTATTTTTAACTTTTTTGTTGGCGTCCATCACCCACAAGGTCCGATTGCGTGTTCCTGCCCAAATTTCGGGTTTGTCTGGATGGATTCGCAAGGATATTACGACACCTAGTTGGTCCGTTTTTGAAATATAGGATTCTTCTTTAAAATGTAAGGTTGAAGTGCTAATTGGACTTCTTTGTTTTTGTGGAATAGGTTTTTCTGGGGCATTTTTGACGTAATAATCCACGATCAACTGCCAATCTTCCTCACTTATTTTTGGATCTAGGGGATAGATATCCATAGCCATGGCACTTTGATATTGCTCCTCTGATATACGCGTCATCAATTGAAAACGATCTCCAATACCCAAGCGATAACCCATTTCGGGTAAAACACCTTCTTTCCAAGTTTTTTTATCTAATAAGGAAGGATCTGGGAATTTATGGCAAGAAGAACAGGTCTCCTTGGCAAGAGCTTCACTTTTTTCATCCGCACTTTGTTTACAAGCTGTAAAAACAGCAGAGAAAATAAATAGGAAGGTAATGAATCGCATGTTATTGAACATTGGTATTTTGAACGGCGGTTGAATCTATGCCCACTTTACCACTGCAAGTAAAATCGAACACAAATTTTTCTGGTTTTAAGAAAGGCATTTTTCTGTACCCTTCAATGGCTAATGATTGATCTGAATAAACTTTTTCCATGAATTTGGCATAAGCAGGCATGGCCATTTTAGCCCCTTGACCTAAGGCAAGAGATCTGAAGTGAATGCTTCGGTCATCTCCACCTACCCAAACCCCTGCTACTAATTTCTGGGTTACTCCCATGAACCACCCATCAGAGAAGTTGGAGGTAGTACCTGTTTTAGCTCCTATTTCATTCCCTGCTACAATGGATGTTCTTCTTAAGCCCTCCGCAGTACCTCCTGGTTCCTGTACTGCACCCTGTAACATATACGTCATCAGATAAGCTGTTTCAGGTTTAATAACGGCTTTAGCTGTTGGGGAAAATTCACGAAGTACATTGCCTACTTTATCGGTAATTTTTAAAATCAAAATAGGCTCAATTCTTTCTCCTCCATTGGCAAAAGTACTGTAGGCAGATACTTGCTCGAATACAGATACTTCAGAGGCTCCTAAGCAAAGGGATGGGCCCTCATATAAGGGACTGGAGATGCCGGCCTTGTGGGCAAATTCTGCAATTTTTTGAGGTCCCATTTCTTTCATTAATTTAGCTGAAATGGTATTGATGGATAAGGCCATGGCTCTTCTTAATTTGAGTTTTTCATAGCTATATTTCCCATCAGAATTGGAAGGTGTCCATGTTCCATTGGTGAGGCCATCTTCTTCCCCAAAAGTCACGGGTTCATCAATCAGCTCATCACAAGGAGTGGCAATTTCATTTTCTATGGCTGCCCCGTAAACAAAAGGCTTAAAGGTTGAACCAGGCTGTCTTTTACTTTGGGTAATGTGGTCAAACTTAAAGTATTTGTAGTTAATACCCCCAATCCATGCTTTTACGTGGCCATTGGTTGGATCCATGGCCATAAAGCCACAATTCAATATTCTTTTATAATAATTTAATGAATCCATGGAGCTCATGGTCGTATCGATATCTCCTTGGTAAGAAAATACGGTCATTTTTACTTTCCGATTTAATTCTTCCCACACCTTAAATTCATCGTTATTGTAAGCTGACATCAATTCACGGTATCTGTCAGTGCGTTTCATGGCATCTTTCAAGAATCCCTTGATTTCCTTCATTTCTTCGTTTACCCATGGATTTCTACCTTTCCAATGTGAATAGAATAGACTTTGCTCCGCTTTCATGTGTTCCTGAATGGACTCTTCCGCATATTTTTGCATGCGGGAATCGATACTGGTATAAATGCGTAAGCCAGAAGTATACAAGTTAATCTGCTGGTCTTCCGGTCGATCAGCATTGATTTCTTTGATGATGGATACTATTTGTTTACGGATACTTTCTCTGAAATAGGGTGCTGCACCGGTATTTTGATTTTCAACCTTAAACTTTAGGTTCAAAGGGCTTTCCATCATGGCACGAGCTTCCTCCTCCAACACATAATCATATTTGGCTAATTGGCCTAATACGACATTCCTTCTTTCTAAGGTTTTTTCAGGTCTAATCCTTGGGTCGTACAAAGATGGATTTTGCAATAATCCAATTAAAGTAGCGGCTTCGGGTAAGGTGACTGTTTTGACATCTTTTTGAAAATAGGTCCTACAAGCCACTTGAATCCCGTAGGCATTATTACCAAAACTTACCTCATTGAGGTACATGGCCATAATTTCCTGTTTGGTATAGCGTCTTTCTAATTTGATGGCTAGTATCCATTCTTTTACCTTAGCAATAGCCGTTTTCAAACCTCCAATTTTCATGAGTAAACCCATATACAAGGGGTCGTCTTCCCCAAATTCCACCGAACGGGTATGAAACAAGTTTTTGGCTAATTGTTGAGATATGGTACTACCCCCACCAGAAGTTCCTAAGCTTAAAACGACACGCATCATCGAGCGCATATCAATACCCGAATGAGTAGTGAATCGGGCATCTTCCGTGGCCATTAGGGTATTGATGATGGTCGGAGATAGATCTTCGAACTCAACGGGATTTCGGTTTTCTCTAAAGTATTTGCCAATTTCTTGTCCATCCTCAGAAATCAATAGAGAAGCCTCTTGGCTTTTTGGATTTTCCAATTCATAAAGGCTGGGCATACCGCCAAACAGCCATAGAAAATTGAAATTGACGGCAGTAATAAACAGGACCACAAATAGGGTAGAGCCTACAAGAAATTTATACGTAAATCGAATCAGTTTTAGATATTTTCCCTCTTCAAATTCGAACATGTTAGTTTTTATTTTTGGTATAGGCTTTTAACAAAGCTTCTGCCTCGGTTGTTAATGGGCTTTTTGGGAAAGCCTGAATGAAGTTTTTTAAATTATCTTGGTAGCTGGTATATTCCTTTAGGCCACCATAGCAAAGCGCTTTTAAAAATACGACTTTATCTTCTAAGTTACTACCCGGAAATTGTTGTAAGATTTGCTGACATTGCCGCGAGGCTTCAGAATAATTAGTAGCCTTAAATTGAGCAAAAGCTAATTCATAGGCTTTTTGTGCCGCTAATTCATTGCTTTCTGTTAAACTACCATTTTCAATTTTCAATATTAATTGTTTGAAATAGGCAGTTGGGAATCGATCAAATAAAACACTGCGGTAGTTTTTTTGCTCTGGAGAATCTTTGACAGTACTTAGATATAAAAGATACAGGGCTTCCGCCTCATGGCTCGTGGTGGGGAAATTGGTCAAAAGCTTTTTTAATAATTTGCTAGCCTCTTCTTTTTCACCCAATTCCAATCGGACAAATTTGCCTAGCTCAAACAAGGCATCTTCTTGTCGTTTTTTTACTTGGGCGATTTGTTCTACACTTTTTGGTATGGTATTCAACCAAATTTGTAAGGAATCAATTTGGGCTGGATTATTGCTATTTACTTTGGTATTCTCTGTCGAAGTATTCGTTGTGTTTTGGGTTAAGTCCACAATCCGATTCGTCAGGTTATTATTTTTATTTTTTCGATTCCAAAAATCTTCTAAAGTTCTTGGTCCCCATTTATTGGTAAATTCCTGTTGACCTTGCATTCTTGCTTGGTCATTATGGAAATAGAAACTTTGTTGTTCTGGGCTAGGAGCTCTTCGTGTATAGACTACATTACTTACTGCAGCCATGGTTTTGCTTTGTAAGGAATCTGCTTTCCTTTGTTGCCTTTTTTGTTTCTTTTGGTAAAGTTCGCTTAAGTCAGCCAGCGACATTTGGCTTAAATTTAGTAAGGAGTCTTGCTGACCTACGGTTTTACTTAGTTGCAAATAAGTTGACCAAGTACTTTTTAATTTTTGCGTAGCGCTGTAGGACGGATGATTAGGCGATAAATAGGTGGCTGCACTGTCATAATATTTTGCCGCCTCATCAAAACGTTTTAATTGCTGGGCAAATAGATTAGCCAATTGTAGATAAAGTTCCCCGCGATCGCCAGCACTTTTTCCTCCTTTTGTCCAATAATCTTTAGCTTTCTCAAAATCCTTATTTTTAAAATAGATTTCACCTAAAGCCGAATATAAAGCGGGTACATGATCTTGATTTTTCGGCTCCCGAATCATTTTTTCTAATTCTTCTGGGGCATTGTTCAGTTTATGAACTGCCAGGGTAGCATTGAATTGTAATTCATAACTGGCTTTTGATTTTTTACAAGCAGCATAATTTTCCAAAGCTAGTTTGTTTTTACCTTGGGATTCAAATAACTGACCAAGAATAAAATACAAGCGGGCTTTTTCTTCCCCAGAAGAAAGGGAAGGAAGTGTTTCCTCCAGTAAGGCAATCGTGGGGATTATTTCATTTTTACTTTGATGGTAAAAGGCCCTTGAAAGTAAATAATTATTTTTTTGACTTTGGTTTAAGTCTAAACTTTGAATGAATTCACCGACCTTTTCGGCCGAAACAAAATCATGCTGATGGATGTAAATTTGGTATAAATGAATCAGAGAGGTACTTTGGGAACGCGGGTCATTGTCGATTGAGTTGACAAATTTGAAAGTCTCTAAAGCATTTTTATAATCTTTTTTGATGTACCTACCCCAACCGATTAAGGTATAGGCATCATCGATATAATTGGAATTTTGGTGGCGGTCGATGACTAAAGAGGCCTTTTTGATTACCTGATCAATGTCCGAAGCATGTTGTTGGCCAAAGGTTGAGTCTACCTTAGGAATAATGGGTAATATGGATTTGTAATCTTCTTTGCGCTCCTCCCAAAATTTCTTTTGTATGGTTTTTTTTAGTCGATCCGCCTGCCAAATCGCATTATATTTGGCATTTAGGTTATGAAAAGCGACGGCAGCTGGTTTCGTGCTTTGTTGAGAACAAGCACTCACTAGGGCTAATAAAGCAAGAAGCCAATAACGTCTTATCATGTGGGAAACCAAAATTGTTCAAATTTACAATTTATCTCAACGAAAAAGGGATAAATTTAGCATGGCTTTACGATTAATTTAATTCAAATACATGAACTCTTACCAAAAATTCATTGGAGCGGCCTTTCAAATGTTGGTTACCATCCTATTAGGGGTTTGGTTAGGTCGATATTTGGATGGGTATTTTGAATTGGATAAACCCTGGCTGACCATCGTTTTTTCCTTGGGTTCCATCATTTTTTCCATGCTTGGTTTGATTCGCAGTTTGCCAAAATAATTGCGATTTAGCTCGATTTATAAGCCGAGATATTTCTGTAAATTGCTGAGATTTTTCATATTAACTCCATTTTTCCGTGTTCGAGGGTCGTAGACAAATTCTTTTGTTGTTCTTTATCATCATTGGATTGGTGTTTTTAGGGAAGTTATTTTTCCTTCAAGTGATTGATGATAGTTATGAAAAGGCGGCTGATAATAATGCCATTCGAAAAATCATTCAAATACCCTTTCGAGGTGAGGTATATGACCGCCATAATAAGTTGATCGTCTACAATACCCCTGTCTATGATTTGTACATTACTCCTAGAAAGGCGCATGTGCGTGATACCTTACAATTTTGCCAGCTTTTTGGTATCACTAGGGCTTACTTTGATTCTACTTGTAAGCAAGCCAAAGCTTATTCTCGGGTGAAGCCATTTTTATTTTTGAAACATTTATCGAAAGAGGATTTTGCTCGGGTTCAGGATGCCATGGTCGATTTTCCTGGATTTACCTTTACCACTACGGCATTTAGAACTTACCAATCTAAGGCTTTCTCAAATGCCTTAGGCTATGTAGCCGAGATTAATTCCAATTCCTTGCAGAATCAAAAAGACGACTATTACCGCCAAGGCGATTATGTAGGAGTTTCCGGCATTGAAAGTTTTTATGAAGAAGATTTACGAGGGCAAAGGGGGGTTAAATACCGAATGGTTAATAGTAATGGTGTAGAAAAGGGAGATTTTAAAGAAGGGCGATTGGATATTCAACCAATAGCAGGAAAGAATTTATTTACGGGTGTGGATATTCGCTTACAAGAATATGCGGATAGCCTTATGCAACATAAGGTAGGTTCTGTGGTTGCCATTGAGCCTTCTTCGGGAGAGATTTTAACCATGGTTTCGGCGCCATCCTATGACCCTAGTTTATTAGCTGGACGTAATTTCTCCAAATATTATCGGGATTTGGCCTTGGATCCCATGAAGCCTTTGTTGAACCGACCACCTTCAGCCTATTATCGGCCTGGATCAACCTTTAAATTGATTCAAGCTTTGGTGGGTTTACAATTAGGAATCATCACACCTGGAAGTGTTTTTACACATGCAGGAGCCCCGGTGAAATGCCATGCCCATAATACTTCGCATAATGATTTACATAATGCCATTCAATGGTCTTGTAATCCTTATTTTTATCATGCTTTTCGAAAAATCTTGTACGAGAATACCCAAGGTAATACCTTTGAGCGCTCGGCTCAAGGATTGCAGCGGTGGTCTGAACTAGTGGCCAATTTTGGTTTTGGAAGAAAATTAGGGGTTGATTTAGGTAATGAGAAAAAAGGAATCTTGCCCAATGTAGAGTATTATAATAAAGTGTACAAAGGGGAAAATACTTGGAAGTTTTCCAATATCTATTCCTTGAGCATTGGGGAGGGAGAGTTAGTGGTCAATCCCTTAAAAATGGCCAATGTAGCTGCTATAATTGCTAATCGGGGATGGTATATTCCTCCTCATTTAGTTAAGGCCATTGGAGACAATAAAGTAGTGGATCCATTTTATAAAACCCCTGTTTCTGTTGGGATAGATGCCAAACATTTTGGTGTGGTTATTGAAGGTATGAAGGATGCTGTTTTGCATGGTACGGTAGGTAGTGATGGTCGAATTCCTGATATTGTGATGTGCGGTAAAACAGGTACATCTCAAAATGCTAAAGGAGAAGATCACTCCGTTTTTATAGCTTTTGCTCCCAAAGAGAATCCGAAAATTGCCATCGCTGTTTTTGTTGAAAATGCTGGTTTTGGAGGTTTTGCAGCGGCACCAATCGCATCCCTTATTATTGAGAAATATTTAAAAGGAAAGGTAGATAGAAAGGCTGTGGAGGAGAAATTTATGAATAAAAGTTATCTTCCCAATGTGTTATCCGTCACAGGCCCTAAACCTCAAAAACCTAAAAAAGATACCCTAAAATGAGTAACCAAAATCAATTAGTGAGTAAGGTTGATTGGATTACCGTATCTCTGTATGCCCTTTTTGTATTGGCAGGCTGGATGAATATTTATTCTGCCGTATATAATCCAGAGACCCATTTATGGATTTTTGACGCTAAATTTTATGATTCCAACGCAGGAAAACAATTGATTTGGATAGCGACTAGTCTTATTCTCATCATCTGTATATTTGCCATTGATTTTCGCTTTTTCGAAGCCTTTGCCCCCATTATATATGCTGGTTTTATTGGATTATTGATATTAGTGCCCTTTTTAGGTGTCACCATCAATGGTTCTCATTCATGGTTTAAATTTGGGTCAATTACCATTCAACCAGCGGAATTTGCCAAAACGGCTACGGCTTTACTATTAGCAAAATACATCAATGAACCTCAGGTGAATTTATCCAAATGGAAAAACCAATGGTTTTCGGCTGCCATTATTGGCCTACCAATGTTGTTGATCATTGCTTCCAATGAAACTGGTTCTGCTTTGGTATTTGCTTCCTTTTTAATCTTACTTTATCGAGAAGGCTTACCCGGTGAATACCCTGGATTATTCATTGGCTCTGTAACCATATTTGTCTCAGCCTTGCTTTTGAGTCCATGGACCATTTTAGCCACTTTAATTGTCATAGCAGGCTGTATCATAGCACTTTCTCCCATTTATATTCAGCGTTTAAAACAAACTTATGTCAAGGCAGCCTTATTTATTGTGGGTATAATGTTCATGGTGTTTTTGGTAGACTTAGCTGTTAATAAAGTTTTAAAAGAGCATCAGCGTAATCGCATCAAAGTATTGATAGATCCATCTTTTGATCCAAGGGGTTTAGGTTATCAAGTAACTCAATCCAAAATAGCTATCGGATCAGGAGGCTTTTGGGGAAAGGGCTATCTTCAAGGAACACAAACTAAATTTGATTTTGTACCAGAGCAGAGTACCGACTTTATTTTTTGTACGATTGGTGAAGAGCATGGTTTTTTTGGGGTTATGGTGGTGATAATCTTGTTTGTGGTCTTTTTATGGCGACTCATGTATTTGGCCGATCAGCAACGTTCTCGTTTTGCTAGGGCCTATGGATATGGGGTGGTTGGGATTTTGTTCTTTCATTTTCTAGTGAATATTGGAATGACCATTGGTTTAATGCCCATCATGGGAATCCCATTGCCTTTTTTTAGTTATGGTGGTTCTTCCCTTTGGTCATTTACCATACTATTGTTTATATTTCTGAAATTAGATTCTCATCGTTCAGACATGCTTTCGCGTTAATAACCTAAACCTATGATAGAAGAAAAACTTAGTTCTAAAGCCAAACTTTTAATTGCCGTAGCTGCCCTAGGCTATTTTGTGGACGTTTATGATTTAATCCTTTTTTCGGTCGTTCGAAATCCTAGTCTTAAAAGCTTAGGACTCGTAGGTCCAGAATTATTAAATCAAGGATTAAACCTGATGAATATTCAAATGGGTGGAATGTTGTTGGGCGGAATTTTATGGGGAATTTATGGGGACAAAAAAGGCAGAAAATCGGTCTTATTTGGTTCTATTTTATTGTATTCCTTGGCCAATGCTTTAAATGGTATGGTACATGATTTGGATACCTATGCTTGGTTACGATTTTTGGCTGGGATTGGATTAGCAGGGGAGTTAGGCGCGGGTATAACCTTGGTCAATGAAACATTACCGGCTTCAAAGCGTGGGATAGGTACATTGATTATTGCTGGCGTAGGGGCTTCTGGAGCTATTTTTGCCCCTATCGTTTCTAATTTTAGTACTGATCCAGAATGGTGGAGAACTTGCTATTACATAGGAGGAGGAATGGGATTGGCATTGTTGCTATTGCGTTTAGGAACTTTTGAGTCAGGGATGTTTTTAGAATTAGAAAAAGATGTAAAAAGGGGGAACTTCTTTCAATTATTTTCGCATACTACGATTTTCAAGAAATACATCTACTGTATTTTAATGGGACTTCCCATTTGGTATATCATTGGTATCTTGGTTTTTTCCTCCCCAGAGCTCTTGCAAACAATGGGACTAAAAGGGGTAATAACAGGGGGCGATGCTATCATGTATTGTTATTTGGGTCTTTCAGTTGGGGATTTTGCCAGTGGATATTTGAGCCAATTTTTAAAGAGCAGAAATAAGGCTGTCATGACCTATTTGATCATTGCTTGGGTATTAACGATTTACTTCTTGTATGGTATGTCAGACATATCGGTGGTTTATGGAAATATCATGATCACCTTATTAGGCTTTTTTGGAGGCTATTGGGCGGTATTCTTGACTAGTTCATCCGAGCAGTTTGGGACTAACTTACGCATGACGGTGACGACCACGGTGCCTAATTTTGTGCGTGGAGCCTTGATTCCGATAAGTCTATTGTTTAAATTTTTGATACCAAGTGTTGGCATGGTACATGCCGCAACCATCGTTGGCGTTTTATGTTTTTCCTTATCGATTTGGTCGGTAAGTCAGCTTAAGGAAACTTTTGGTAAATCATTGGATTTTATAGAAGAATAATGGCTTTAATCTCTCGGAAGAAAAACCTTTATCGGATTAATAATCAGTTGCGGCGCTACCTACATAAGTATGGTCGAGAGTATTCTATGAATATTAGTTATCAGGATTTGCTTCGATATGACAATGCCATCACCCTATATGATAAAAATGGGCATGACACCTTGTGGGAAACTGTTTTTTATTCTCCTGCGGATCAGGAGGAAGTGCACGAATCCCTGAAAAATATTTATGCAGATTTAAAGACGGATGGAAATGAGGGGGTAATTAAGCACTTGGTCATTGATCGAGTGGACTATTGTACCTATGGAAATACGCATCCATTTCGAATTCGAATCGTTAATAAGGTCAATGATATTTTTGATTATTTCTACATCAAAGTGGCGGATGCTTCCAGGGTGTATGGTTTAGAATTGGAGCATATTCTGTCTCCCAACCGAATCAATTATGTGACTTATGATAATACCTTGGTGGAGGAGCATATTGCTGGGGTCCCCGGGGATGTTTTTCTAAAGCAAGATTTAGAAAACGATTTAGAGTCGCCTATCAGACTGGCCAAGGAGTTTGTTAAGTTCAACGAGCGTTGTTTGGTACAACTTTTAGGCGATATGCATAGCACAAATTATGTGGTTATTACAACGCCCGATTTTGATGATATTTATTATCGAATTCGCCCAATCGACTTCGATCAGCAATGTTATGAGGGTAAGCGGTCTGTTTATTTACCTCAATATTTCAAACAAAACAACCGTTTGGTAGAGCTGGGAATGAAATTTATGACACCTGAATCCGTTTGGCAATACCAAATTGAGGAAAGGTCGATGATTGCAAGCCGACTAAAATCGGAAAGCCAACGCGTCTATGATTTAATGACAGTCATGGCAAAAGATGAAATTGCTCCGGTGGAAAACATGGAACAGTTGCGCTTGGAATTAGCCAGGCATTACAATGATGATCGTTTTTTAAACTGCAAAACCATGGGTGAAATTGTTTGGAGCAGTTTAGAATTGGTCATGCGGCATTAGGCTTTTTGGTAGGCGGCTAGCGCCAT
Organism: Aquirufa sp. Wall-65K1; assembly: GCF_054558475.1. Taxonomy (NCBI): domain Bacteria; kingdom Pseudomonadati; phylum Bacteroidota; class Cytophagia; order Cytophagales; family Flectobacillaceae; genus Aquirufa; species Aquirufa sp. Wall-65K1. The sequence goes on from NZ_JBPXKD010000004.1 coordinate 236,545, forward strand.
ACAGGAAAATCCTAGGATGAAGGATAGTCCTCCAATAGGAGCCACGGCTCCCCAAATATTTTGTTGGGTAATGCAGATTAAATACAGGGCACCAGGGAAAATAAAACAACCGGCCAAGGTAAAGTAGGAGGCTAATTTCAAAAAACGGTTTCCAGAGTTAATTTGCCAGATACCTAATAGTAATAGGGCTAAAGCACCATACATTTGGTATTTAGAAGCGGTTTCAAAGGTGTCTAGTCTTTGAGTCGACAACAAATAAGCTTTCCAGGCATGAGCACCAAAGGCGCCTATGGCAACTGAAAGGGCGGCTAATATAGATCCAGCAAGTAAGCAAAAACGTTTCATGAGAAAGGGATAAAAAAAGCCTTGATGAACAAGGCTTTTAATTTATGAGGCGAAAGAAACTTTTAAATCATTTAGTTTCCGTCGGATAGAATCATCGACTTGTTTGTCTCCAACACGTAGGATAAACCCACCGATTAAGGATTCGTCAATGGATTCATGTAATTGAACATCTTTTCCAGAATATTCTTTAACGATGGCAATCACTTTATTACGCTGTTCTTCTGTTAAGGCAGAAGAGGTAACGACATCGGCTTTTTGAATTCCTTTGTACGAAGTATATAATTCAATGAATTGTTTCGCAATTGCAGGTAAGAATTCTTCTCTGTTTTTACGTGTAATAATTTCAAAGATAGAATAAGACACAGCGTGAAATTTATCTTTGAATAATTTACTCAAGATAGTCATTTTAGTGCCGTGCTTGATGATTGGGCTTTTAAATGCTAGCACCAATTCCTTACTGTTTTGGCAGGTTTCTTGGAAGCTCACCATATCTTGGTAAACATCTTCCACCACCTTTTTTTCAATGGCTAAATCTAGCAAAGATTTGGCATAACGGTGGGCAACAATTAACTCAGACATTTGATCAAATTTAAGGTGTTGCTTCTTATTTTAATGTGACATCAGCAATCCACTCAGAAACTAATTTCTCTTGTGCAGCTTTGTCTTTCAATTGGCTTTTTAATACTTTTTCAGCTAAGTCAAGCGATAAGCTGGCTGCCTCTTTGCGAATTGAAGCTACAGCAGCTACTTTTTCTTGTTCAAAAGCTACACGGGCTTTTTCAATTTCTTGATTAGCAGCCGTTTGGGCATCCAATTTAGCTTGAGAAATCATGGCATCAGCTGCTTCTTTAGCCTGCTTGATTAAAGCATCACGCTCAGCGCGGGCAGAAACTAACAATTGCTCATTACCTGCTTTAAGTTCGGCCATTTCTTTCTTTGTTTCCTCAGAAAGTTTGATCGCTTGGTCAATGGACTCTTCGCGCTCATGTAATGATTGAATGATGGGTTTCCAAGCAAATTTTGCTAGGAGAAAGAACAAAATTCCGAATACTAGAATTTGCCAAAAGATAAGTCCAAAATCTGGGGTAATTAACTCCATACTTGTGTATAATTAAGATGTTAGAATCTTCTTAAAAACGCAATTTGGCGCCTAGTGCGACCAAATTGCGTTTGAAATAAGTTAAGTCATTTGCCAAGGCTAACCCGAGGCATAACTTTGGGTTGAATTACTTTAAAGTAACCAACAAACAAATTACTGCTGCGAAAAGAGCAACCGCCTCAACGAAAGCAGCTACGATCAACATCGCACCTTGGATTTTTCCTGATGCTTCTGGCTGACGAGCGATAGATTCCATAGCAGAACCACCGATGTTACCGATACCTAAACCAGCACCAACTGCAGCTAAACCAGCTCCAACACCTGCAAGACCAGTTCCTACAGAAACTTCCAATAAAATTGATAAAAGAGACATACTAATTGGGTTTATGAATAAAAATTAAAATACAAATTCTAGTGATGGTGCTCTTCAATAGCTGCACCAATGTAGGTTGAAACCAACATGGTGAAAATAAAGGCTTGAATGAAGGCCACAATCAATTCAATCACGTTCATAAATAAGGAGAACGGTACTACGGCAATTCCTAATGCTGAATTTTCAAAAATAAAGATTAGGGAAACTAAACTCAATAAAATGATGTGACCCGCGGTCATGTTTGCGAACAAACGCACCATTAAGGAGAATGGCTTCATGAAAACACCCACTATTTCAACCGGAGTCATAATCAACAACATCCACTTCGGCACACCTGGCATGGCAAATACGTGAGTCCAATAGGTAGCTTTACCATTTAGGTTAGTCACAAAAAATGCAATGATGGCTAATACCGCAGTTACCGCAATATTTCCAGTTACGTTGGCTCCTCCTGGAATTAAGCCCAACATATTGTTGAACCAAATGAAGAAGAAAACAGTCAATAAATAGGGCATAAAGCGACGATAATGTTTTTCGCCGATATTGTTTTTGGCAATTTCGTCACGGACAAATATGATGATGGGCTCAAATAATGATTGAACGCCTTTAGGTGCACGGTGAGGATTTTCTTTGTATGTTTTGCCAATTCCGATGAAAATACTTAGCAATAAAACAGCGGAGATTAACAAGGAAGCCACATTTTTGGTGATGGAAATATCATAAACTTGTTCTCCATTTTCCGCATGTATCTTACCATGTTCTAGTTTTAAGCCTTGGTAAGGAACTTCTTCATGATGTTCGTTTTTGAAATTGGAAGAAGAAAAAATCTGTAAACCAGCTGATTGAGTATATACAATACAAGGAAGCGGAACAGTTGCATGGAAATGTCCTATGGTGAAGAAATGCCACTCATGCTCATCAGCAATGTGATGTAAGATCATTTTACCTGCATCGAACTTCTCTTCTTGCTTTGGAGCATGCTCGGCCGCCTCGGCTGCTACTGGCTCATTGGCCCAAGCAGAGAAACTGAAAAGGGAAATGAATAATCCGAGGATTATATTTGAAAAATACACTTTTTTGAAAATGGACTTACCCGACATCTTAATGCTCGCTTTTACTTGAATTTCTTTGAATAATAAAGCTAATTCGTTGATTAGCTGGATGTAGAAAAGGATTTTTGTGACTTTTGGCCTAGGCCTTTTCTAAAAACGTCGCAAGTTACGAAGCAAACCAATTATTTCAAAATTTGTACTACATAAATAGAGTACAAAAAAATTCCCCACAAATAAGATCATTTCTGGAGTTCCTACATATCCAAAAACTCCGATGAAAATGAGACTTGCTATGAACCGAATGGCTAGTGAAGCCATGTGGAAGGGGATGAATTTCTCTCGGTCATTTTTCCAACCGATTTGATGAAGGGCATGACTTAAATAGGCCAAAAAGAAAAAGAAGGCCCAGATGAATTTAACATCGGGATGCAACCATTCGGCCAAGCTACTATGATGGACACCCCACAGCACTAATCCCAAGCCGCCGTAAAAACTAAGTAATTTTAGCATGCTGCAAATATCCGAATTAAGTCTTAAAAAGTGGTTTCATTGACTACTAATTTGTACTATTATCAATTTACAGATAAAAATTATCAAGAATAAATTGGCGAATTCGCTAGGCTGAATTTAGCTTTGCTACCCTTTAAATTTGTCAACTTTAGATTTGTCAACTTTTCAAAAGTTGACAAATCTCTCCGAAAAAGCGATAATTTTGGAATTCTTCCATTTCATCCTTTACTTTGTATTTCCAAGTCAATCGCAAAAGCAGCATTGATTTATAAAGAAGAAGGGAGAGACTAGGCTCAACGAACTTCTGGCAACCAGTTTTAATCGACTAAGGTGCTAACTCCTACCCCAGGCAAATGCCTGTTTAGGGAAATATAAACGAATTGTACATGCAAGCTGAGTTTCATCAATTTCATTCTTCCTCTTCTTTTGCGCTAGAAATGGGTGGCGTTCTTCCTTCCATTCAATTAGCCTATGAAACCATGGGTAAATTAAATGCCGCAAAAGATAATGTGGTCTGGGTATGTCATGCCTTTACCGGTAGTCATGAAGTCTCTGATTGGTGGCAAGGCTTGGTTGGTTCAGGTAAATTATTTAACCCGGAAAATCATTTTATCGTTTGTTGCAATATATTAGGTTCACATTACGGTTCTACTGGGCCGCTTTCTACCAATCCATTAAGCAATGAACCTTATTACCATAGTTTCCCCACAGTCACCATTCGAGATGTTGTCCATAGTTTTGACCTGCTCAGAAAGGATTTAGGCATTGATCGGATTAAAACGTGTATCGGTGGTTCTTTGGGTGGTCAACAAGCCCTAGAATGGGCCATCATTCAGCCTGATTTAATCGAGAACCTTATATTAATTGCCACTAATGCCGTGCATTCTCCTTGGGGAATCGCTTTCAATGAATCCCAAAGAATGTCCATTGAGGTGGATCCTACCTGGAAAGAATCTCAACCAAGAGCTGGAATTGAAGGAATGAAAGCCGCCAGAGCAACCGCTTTAATTTCTTACCGTAATTACGAAACCTATCAAATCACACAGGCCCGACAAGAAAACTCGACGGGAGAATCGCTTCGTGCCATATCTTACCAGCGTTACCAAGGTGAAAAACTAGCTGGCAGATTTAATGCCTATTCCTATTATATTTTGTCAAAAATGATGGACTCCCAAGATGTGGGGAGAAATAGAGGGGGAGTTATCAAAGCATTGAAGTCGGTAAAGTCAAAGACCTTAGTCATTGGTATTAAATCAGATGCTTTATTTCCTATTGTGGAGCAAGAATATTTAGCCAAACATATTCCTGGAGCATCTTTCCAAGTAATCGACTCTCTTTATGGCCACGATGGTTTTTTAATTGAGAGCGGTTTGATGACTAAAGCCATTCGTTTATGGCAAAAACTGCTTCGTTTGGAAGTGAATCCCATGGCCGACTTTTTCAAGGAATTAGAAATTAGACATATTTCTTACGCTTCGTAATCATGAAATTTAACAACCAAGTTGTTTGGATCACCGGTGCTTCCTCAGGCATTGGAGAGGCCTTAGCGCATGCCTTTGCTCAAGAAGGTGCTCATCTCGTACTGTCCGCTCGCAGGGAGTCAGAATTACAAAGAGTAGCTAACCAATGTCAAACGTATGGACATAGTGTTTTGGTCTTGCCTTTTGATATGGTTCAATTGGAGCTGCATGATGCCATGCTAGAACAGGTCTTATCTACTTTTGGGCGAGTAGACATCATGGTACTTAATGCAGGAATTAGTCAGCGATCTTTTGTAGAGGACACCCAATTCGATGTCTACAGGAAATTATTTGAAATCAATTTTTTCTCGATTGTGTCTCTGACTCAAAAACTATTACCCGTTTTTAAAAAGCAGGGTTCAGGTACCTTCGTACCTATTGCATCGGTTGCGGGCCGAATATCCACTCCAAGAAGGGGGGCTTATGGAGCTTCCAAACATGCCCTAATTGGTTTTTTTGACGCTGTTCGTGCAGAAGTTCATGATCTTGGGATCAAGGTTTGTACAATTTTACCCGGATACATCAAGACCAATATATCCTTACATGCCATGAATGAACATGGCCAAGCTTATGGAAAAATGGACCCTAACCAAGCGAAAGGTCTAGACCCAAATATTACAGCGAAAGGGATAGTGCAGGCCGTTTTTCTACAAAAAAATGAATATTTCATCGGAGGAAAACTGGAAGCGCTTGGTTTGTTTGTCAAGCGCCTCAGTCCATCTTTATTATTTTGGATGATCCGTAAAATCAAAAATACCTAAGCTACAACTTCTTTTTTTTCACTGAAGAAAAGAATAAATAAAACCAGTACCAAGCCAGCTATGGCTGCAGGAACCATCCAGACTGCCTGCCAGTTATGTACTCCATTAACCGTATAATGGTCCAAAATTATTCCTGATAGTTTGGAGCCAATGCCCATTCCAACCCCGTACGTGGCAAGTGTAATCAAACCTTGGGCTGAATTTTTTACTTTTTCCCCCGCTTTTTGATCGGTATAGATTTGACCTGTCACAAAGAAAAAATCGTAACAAACTCCATGTAGAATAATGCCCAAGAATAAAATCCATTCAGAACTTATTCCATCTCCATAACCGAAGCACAGGAATCGGATAACCCAAGCTATCAAACCTACAATCAACATCTTTTTAACACCTAAACGTGTAAAGGCTACAGGAATTAATAACATGAAAATGACCTCAGATGCTTGACCAAACGACATTTTGTTCTCTACATTTTGCATGTGAGAATCTGTTAATGAAGGATTGGCTAAGGCATAATAAAAGGATAGCGGAATGCAAATTAAAATAGAGGAAACAAAGAAAATGAGGAAGGATCGATCCTTGAAAAGTTGTAAGGCATCGATTCCTATGATTTGTCCAATGGATGAATTTTTGTCTGCCTTGGGAGGAGTGTCTGGTAGAAAGAACGCATAAATTCCCAAAATAAAAGAACTTATCATGGATATCTGAAATATAGCTACCTGATCTCCTAAGGCCAAAAAACCGATGATATTGGTCACAACAATCCAGGCCACTGTTCCCGTTACTCGAATACTAGGAAACTCTTTTTCTGGATTATTCATTTGATTCATCGCGATGGAATTAGAGAGCGCTAGGTTTGGAGCAAAACATAGCGTGTAAGCTAGGATATACCAAAAGAACGTTTCTGGGTCTTTATTTTGACTCAAGAAATACAAGATTATACCCCCCAATATATTTAAAACCCCCATTACTTTTTGGGCAGAAAAAAAACGATCGGCAATTAATCCAACAAAAAACGGAGCGCTAATACAGGCAATTGAAAAAGTAGTATAGGCATTTCCTACTTGATCTCCCGTGGCATGTAAGGTGGTTAATAGGTATTTACTCATTTGACCATACCATGATCCCCAAGAAAAGAACATGAGAAACATCATGGTCATTAATTGAATTCGAGTGCTGTTTTTCATTTTAGCGTGTTTTGAGTGAGCCAAAAATACAAATTTGAATGAATTTTACTTCTTTTAGAAAATAATTTTTAGCCTCTATTGATGATTATTTTGAACTCTTCTAATAGCTTTTTCCCATTTTTTTTATTTAAAGGCTAAAATTTTAAACACTAAAACAGAAAAATGACAAAAATATTTCAAAAAACAGCTAAAATAGTCATTAAGTAACTATTTAACTCAAAATCTTAAGTATTTGATTTTCAGTGATATTTGTTGTTAGTTTGGCCAAAATTCAGGGAAATTAAAGCGCTCATGGATTTGTGTTACATGGAATTGAATTTTATTTTTTTGATTTCGGCTAGGCCAACGGGTAATTTTCAAGGATCAACCTTTTTGTTTATGGCTCTGTTCGCGGTCATTGCCCTAGTACTTTTGGGTGTTGGCGGAAGATTATACCAAAAACGGAAAGCATGGATTGAACACAGTAAATTAACCTACGGGAGAGTCGTAGAGATTTCTCGTCGATATGCCCGCGGAGACCATGCCGGTCGTTTCCCAATTTATTTTCCAATCGTTTCATATCAAGTAAATGGACTTGAATTTCGTCGGGAGGCGGAAAGAGGTCTGATGAAAAATTATGAGATTGGTCAGGAAATACCAGTTCGATATTTATCTGAAAAACCGTATGAGGCCTCATTAAACGACCAATCTGTACCCGTTTTGAGCCCTAACGTATTTTTTATTCTTGGTTTACTGATGCTGCTTAGCGCGATTATTTTGTCAGTAATACATCCCTAATTTTTATTTTTAAAATCTTAGTTTGTAATTTGTAACTCAAATTATTTAAAGAACCATGGAAACTACTATTGCCAAGGAAAAGAGTGAATTCAGAAATTACGAGCAAGGAGATATTACAGCTGCAGTAAAAGAGCATTATAGAAAGATGCGTTCGCGTCAAACCTATGATTATGTTCAAAAGATGAAGAAAAAGTATTTGACTTTTGAACGTCCGATGGATTTATGGGAAATGATGGAGCGTTTGAATGCTTTGGTAGACGTCAGTGATCCAGATTTAAATCTTCCCAATGTAATCCATTTATTGCAAACAGCAGAAGGTCTTCGTGCTGAAGGTCGTCCGGATTGGATGCAATTAGTAGGATTAATTCATGACTTAGGTAAAGCCATGTATTTATTTGGAAGTGATGAAGATGGAACCTCTCAAGCAGAACAATGGGGATTAGTAGGCGATGTGTTTGCCGTTGGATGTAAATTCCCAGATTCTTGCGTATATCCAGAATTCAATGCCTTGAACCCAGATTCATTGGTGGATTTATACAATACTGACTTAGGTGTTTATGCTCCAGGTTGTGGTTTAGATAATTTAGAATTGGCTTGGGGGCATGATGAGTACCTATATCAGGTATTGAAAAATCATAAGGATAACAAAATTCCTCATGCTGGAATGGTCATGATTCGTTACCATTCTTTCTACCCTTGGCACACTGGTGGTGCTTACAAGCAATTCATGAATGCTGAGGATGAGCAGTACTTAGCTTGGATCAAAGATTTTAATAAATACGATTTGTATACCAAATCGCCTAAAGTACCTGATTACAACGAGTTGAAGCCTTATTATGAGCCAATCGTTGAGAAGTATTTAGGTAAAGGCCCTATCTATTGGTAGTTCCTATTCGCTACAAATAATTAAAGGTAAAAAGAAAAGCCCAAGCATTGCCTGGGCTTTTCTTTTTACCTTTTGTTATGGAGTAAAATCTATTTTACCAACCATCATCTTTTTTCGGTTTAACTACTTTCTTACTCGTATTTGCTGGAGTTTTCGCTGCAGTTATCCCCGCTGATCCTTTTATTTGAACGTCATTGTCAACCCGACTAAAAACCCGACAAACAATTTTCCATTCGTCATTCACCTTCAATAAGCTCAACAAATCAATGTATTTGAAATCTTGAAATTCAAGTTCTACCGTAGCCGTAGCTGAAATTCCAGCATAGGAATAGGCCACTAATTTGGTCGTGGCTTTGGCTCCACCGGCAGGAGTATTGCGGATAAAGTTTCTAACCGGGAAATCTTGGATTTTACCCGTGCTTGCATTAAATGTTCGTAAAATGGCCGTTGAATGAAAAGCCTTGCCTAATAAAGCGGTATCGCCTTTAGTTATTCCATCTAAATAGGCATTGACCGTATTTTTGATGGCCTCGTCGTCTTGTGCCCAAGCCATCGTGCTAAAACACAGGCAAGCTAGGCAAGTGAGTAAAGTAGTTTTAATTTTCATGATTTTGTCGAATTAAATTATATCCCACCGGTAAATTCCATCGGTAGGGCTTCGCCTTTCATAAATAAAGCTGTTTTTTCTGGATATAGAATCGATTGAACGATATTAACTCTGCCCAAAGAATGGTTGGCCATATTTCCTAGGATAATAATGGCTGAATTATCTTTGGCGTTGTGTAAATAATAGTTTTTAAAACCATGCCACCAACCGGTATGGTAGGTAAGCCATTCACCATTATCTAACTGAGTCAATCTCCAACCAAAACCATAGTTTTTAGGCAAAACGTTAGGCGTGCGATGTTGCGGTGAAAAAGCTTCTTCCAAAGTGCTTAATTTGACAATGGATTCATTATTCAAGGCCATATCCCAATGGTGCATGTCATCTACGGTGGAGTAAATTCCTTTATCACCCACTACGCCATCTAAATGATCAAAACCTACCACCGCCGGCTGACCTCTTCTAGGAGAATATCCCGTAGCAGCCGTTTTTAGCATTTCCGGATGCATGGGGTCATAAACAAAGGTGTTGTGCATTCCTGCTGGTTCGAAAATGTGCTTTTTCAAATATCCACGGAAATCTTCCCCACTTAAACGTTCTACGATGTAGGCTAGTAGTAGGTAATTCGTATTGTTATAACTGAACTTGGCATTAGGACGATAATCGATTCGAGGTTTTAAACGAATCATCATATCAACAACCATTTTATTAGTCAGTGGGCTTTTCTTATTGTAGAATTTATCCAAACAATAGGCATAGTTAGGCAAACCCGAACGATGTGTTAATAAACTACGGATGGTTAAACTGGAATCGTATGGAAAGCCTGGGATATGCTGATAGATGGGATCATCATAATTAAGCTGATTTTTTTCCTTCAATTGCATGATGGCAACAGCAGTAAACTGTTTGGAAACAGAGGCCAACTGAAAATGGGTTTGCGTGGTTAAGGGGTTCTTCGTGAAGTAATTAGCAAAGCCAAAGGCTTTTTTATAAATGATTTTACCATATTGGGAAACAAGCACCACTCCATTGAACCCTGTTTTGCTATGTAATTTTTGAAAAAAAGTATCCAATTTGACAGCTTTCTGCTTTGCAACCGTTGGATTGTATAGGGAAGCAATGCTATCATTTCTTTTTTCTGTGGCAGAACTGAATTCAAAAAGGTGTCCTGGTTGATGAGAACAAGATAGAATCCCGATAAATGCACTTAGGGAGAATAAAAAGATGGATTTTGGGAGATTCAATTTCATGAACAGGTAAGTCTTTTTATGCTACACAATATAGTAGAAATGTATAGTTTTTTCAACTCAAAAGCGGTAAAAACCAATAAATTTGAGTGAAAAAGACTTATTTTTGAAAATCAGTCATCAAAAATGGGATTTATTTCAACTCTATTAAGGCATTTCATGCTATTGCTTCTTCGGCTTTACCAAGGAATGATTTCTCCATTTTTACCCAATGCTTGTAGGTATTCCCCCACCTGTTCTGAATATGCCAAACAGGCTTTACTTAAACATGGTATTTGGAAAGGAACTAAATTAGCTGCGAAACGTATCGCGCGTTGTCATCCATGGGGAGGCAGTGGTTATGACCCAGTTCCTTAAGGGGGAATGATTAAGAAAATGTAATGTTATGCGCTTACTTTTATATTGTAGTGTAATTTCTTGTTTACTGTTTTCATGTTCGAACAAAGAAGAAACGCTTTTTGAAGAATTGCCTGCATCTGAAACAGGGATAGATTTTGCCAATAATATCAATGATAGTAAAGATTTTAATATTTTCAATTATCGAAATTTTTACAATGGAGGGGGAGTTGCCATCGGTGATGTGAACAATGACGGATTATCTGATTTGTTTGTAAGCTCTAATTTAGAAGACAATAAATTATACCTCAACAAAGGCAATATGCGTTTTGAGGATATTTCTAAACAGGCAGGAATAGTTGGGAAGAAATTTTGGTCTACCGGAGTCACATTTGCTGATATCAATGGCGATGGTCTGATGGACATATATGTTTGTAATTCAGGTTCTCTCGATTTGAGGGGTAATCAGTTGTATCTAAATCAAGGGATTAAAGCCGGAATTCCTCGCTTCAAGGAAGTGGCCAAAGAGGTAGGATTGGAAGATGGTGGTTTTTCTACCCATGCAGCCTTTTTTGACTATGACCGAGATGGGGATTTGGACATGTATTTGTTGAATAATAGCCTGACGCCCTTTGGTAAGTTAGGATACACCAACTCCCGAAATCAACGGGATAAATTGGGGGGAGATAAATTGTTTAGAAATGATTCGGAATTAAGTAATTCGATAAAATTCACGGATGTTTCTGAATCAGCAGGGATTTTTGGAAGTTTAATTGGGTTTGGCCTTGGAATAACCATTGGCGATGTCAACAATGATAATTGGCCAGATATCTACATTTCCAATGACTTTTATGAGCACGATTATCTGTACATCAATCAGAAAAATGGAACATTTAAAGAGGATATTGTCAACGAAATGCCTCATACAAGTTCAAGTTCCATGGGGGCGGATATTGCTGACATCAATGATGATGGTTTTTTGGATATTTATGTGACCGATATGTTGCCCGGAAATGATCAACGCCTTAAAACTACGAGTACATTTGAAGGGTATAATTTGATGGAATTGAAGTTGAAACAAGGTTTTTGGCATCAATACATGCGAAATAATTTACATCTGAACAATGGCGACGGGACCTTTAGTGAAATTGGACAATTAGCCGGAGTTCATGCCACCGATTGGAGTTGGGGAGCCTTGATTTTCGATATGGATAATGATGGCAAAAAAGATATTTTCGTAGCCAATGGTATCGCCAAAGATTTAACTGATCAGGATTTTGTTGATTTTTTAGGGGATAGAAGAACCGTTCAGCAGATATTAAAGGGAGTCAAGTTTGATTACAAGGATTTGACAGATAAAATCCCTTCTGTGCCTATTCAAAATTATGCCTTCAAGAATCTAGGAGATTGGAATTTTGTCAATCAAGCTGATGCTTGGGGACTTGGTGGGCCGGGTTTCTCCAATGGTTCAGCCTATGGGGATTTAGATAATGATGGTGATTTGGATTTAGTGGTTAATAATGTCAATGCTCCTATTTCAGTTTTTAAAAATAAAAGTACTGAGCAGCTAAAAAACCATTACTTAAGGATTAAACTTAAAGGGACAGCAAAAAATGTCAATGGTATAGGTACAACCGTTACCCTATATCAAAAAGGGGCATTGAAGGTGCTCCAACAGATGCCTAATCGAGGTTATCAATCTTCAAGTGATCATCAATTAGTTTTTGGACTAGGCCAATCCGCGATCATAGATTCCATGAAAGTAGTTTGGCCAGACGATGCCGTTCAATGGATTCTTAATCCAAAGTCGGATCAGCAGCTAGTTTTGGACTATAAAAATGCCCAAAAGCAAAGCGCAAATAAGGTCTTTAAAGCGGAAGTTTTGATAGCTGATATAAGCCAAGGCAATTTGAACTATCAACACCAAGAAAGTTTATTCAATGATTTTGATCGAGACGTTTTATTGAAACAAAAGTTTTCCACCCTTGGGCCAGGCTTGGCAGTAGGCGATGTCAATGGAGATGGTTTAGATGATTTGTATTTAGGGGGAGGAAAGGGGCAAGAAAAGAAATTATTTCTGCAACAATCCTCAGGTAAATTTGTCGAAAGAAGTAGCCCAGCTTTTGCTTCCGATGCAACTTTGGAGTGCTCTTATGCTCTTTTTTTTGATGCCGATAAGGATACAGACCTGGATCTTTTGGTGTTAACCGGTAGTAATGAATTTATCCCTAAATCACCAGAGTTAGGAGATAAATTATATATCAATGACGGCAAAGGAAATTTTAAAATAAGTACAGGTTTTCCTCAAATTCTAGAAAATGGATCTGTTGCTGCTGCCGCTGATTTTGATAAGGATGGGGACCTAGACTTATTTATTGGATCTAGGCTAATCTCCTCCAAATATGGTTTAAGTCCTTCGAGCAGTTTTTTAGTCAATGACGGACATGGGCAGTTTACGGAACAAAGTAGGCGATTTATGCCCGGTATCTCCGACTTAGGAATGGTAACCGATGCTGTATGGGCAGATATACAGGGAGATGGCTATCTTGATTTAATAGTCTCACAGGATTGGGGAGGTATTTTTATCTTTAAAAATTCAAAAGGGAAGCAATTGCTTTCAGAAGGGAACCTACCCAATTCCAGTGGATTGTGGAATACGATACATGCGGCAGATCTAGATCAAGATGGGGATGTGGATTTTGTTTTAGGAAACATGGGCTTGAATACTAAAATTCACGCCTCAGTAGAAAAACCGGCCATTTTAGACGTGAATGATTTTGATAAAAATGGCACATTGGAACAAATTATTTCCAGCAAATCTGAAGACGGAAATATTTATCCCATGGTATTAAAAGGTGAATTGCAAAAGGCCATTCCATTAATTAAAAAGAGGTTTACCACTTACCTGGACTTCGCCAATAAGACCATCCAAGATTTATTCACAGCTGATGAAAGAAAGGGTAGTATTCAAAGGCAAATTGTACGGACCGAATCAAGTTTGTTAATCAATGATGGAAAAGGAAATTTTACCTGGTCCAACTTACCCAAAGAGGCTCAGTTTTCTCCAATTAAAGCCATTGAAACCGCTGATTTTAATCGGGATGGGAATTTGGATATTCTTCTAGCCGGGAATTTCTTTGATGTTTTACCTGAATGGGGGAGATTTGATGCGGATTACGGTTTGTTATTATTAGGTAATGCCAATAGAATCTATACACCTAAAAAATCTAAGGAAACTGGATTTCACTATTCTGGACAAGTGCGCAAAATGTCTAAAATCCGTACGCGGGCAAATGGTTTTTCGATCCTACTTGCCAAAAATGCCGGAGCGGCGCAACTCTTTAAGGTCCATCAAAAATAATACATAGGATAAGCTGCTTTGGTAAATGCAGTTGAGGGCTGTTTAAATAGCTCTTTGGTTTTGAACTTTTACTAGAAATATAGTATGCTTGCATAATATATTTTTTTTCTGCATTTTTGGATTCCTAATGTATAACAATATGGCAAAAGAATACGATCGTCGGAATCTCGACTTTATTTTAAAAGAAGTGTTGGACTACGGTTCCTTGTGTTCACACCCTTATTTTGCGGATTATACTCCCGATATGTTTGACATGGTATTGGACTCAGCAGAATCTATTGCTGAGAAATACTTACGTCCTCATTTTGTTGATACGGATAGACATCCGGCTGAATTAATTGATGGAACGGTGCATGTGCATCCATCAACAGAGGCCTATGTCAAAGAAATGGGAGAGTCTGGCATGGTTGGTGCAACATTTTCTTATGAGAAAGGAGGGCAGCAATTACCAAGTACGGTAGGTGGAGCTCATGAATTTATTCGTGGAGCGGCAAGTAATTCCATTGTAATGTTTACAGGATTGACGAATGGTGCAGCTCATTTAATTGCCTCTTTTGGCTCTGAAGAGTTGAAAGCAGCCTATGTGCCCAATATGCTGAATGGTCGTTGGACAGGAACCATGTGTTTGACAGAACCCCAGGCAGGAAGCTCCTTAAATGATGTTTCTACCCAGGCCAAGGATCTAGGCAATGGGACTTATTCCATAAAAGGACAAAAGATTTTTATTTCGGGCGGTGATAATCAATTTTCTGAAAATATCATTCACTTGGTTTTAGCTCGTTTGGAAGGTGCTCCGAAAGGAACGAAAGGTATTTCGCTTTTTGTGGTACCTAAACGTAGAAAAGAAAATGGTCAATGGGTTTCCAATGAAGTGATTTCCTTGGGTTTATACCATAAAATGGGTCAGAAGGGGACACCAGCCTTGCACCTTTCATTTGGAGATAAAGGGGATTCCATCGGCTATTTAGTAGGTGAGCCTAACAAAGGTTTATCCTACATGTTTCAAATGATGAACGAAGCGCGTTTGGGCGTAGGAATGGGAGGGGCTTATATTGCTTCGGCGGCTTATCATTTCTCAAAACAATATGCCAATGAGCGTTCGCAGGGGCGTAAATTGAGTAATAAAGACCCAGAAACGCCTCCTACTTTGATTAAAAATCATCCAGATGTTCAACGGATGTTATATTTCCAAAAGGCCATAGTTGAAGGGGCTATGGGATTATTGTTCCAATGTTTTATGTGGGAGGATTATTCCAAATGTTTGAGTGGAGAGGAGGCTGAAAACTACCATACCTTATTGAATTTGATGACACCTGTGGCAAAGACTTATCCTGCGGAGATGGGCTTGCAAGCGGTTAATCAGGGATTGCAAGTTTTGGGAGGTTATGGTTATACGGAAGATTTTCCTTTAGAACAAATGGCCCGCGATGTGCGGATCATGTCTATTTATGAAGGAACTACCGGTATTCACGGATTGACTTTGTTAGGAAGAGAAATACCAGCTAACCAAAGTAAGGCCTTAAAATTATTGTTGAACTTAATTCAAAAGGATATTGAGGAGGCAAAAAAACAAGCCTCAATCAAGCGATATGCAGACGAATTAGAGCAAGAAGTAGGCAAATTGGGTCAGGTAACCATGCACAAATTGAAGATTGCGGGCGAAGGAAAACCTGAATTGTTTTTAGCGGACTCTACCCTATACATGGAGTTATTTGGTTTAATCGTAGTGGCTTGGCAATGGATAAAACAAGGAACCATAGCTAGTAAATCCTTGGAAAGTGGCGTTTCAGCGGCAGACAAAGAATTTTATCAGGATAAATTACATACCATGAAATTCTTCTATCACTATGAAGTACCTAAAGCTTTGGGATTAAATAAACGATTAATGGATACGGAGAATTTAACCGTGTTTGAATCTTAACATTGGAAAAATATATGAAAAGAGTATTAATATTCACTTGCTTACTGTTGACTTGTACTTGGTCAGGAATGGCTCAAACGAAGTCGGCATACAGTGCCTATGAATTATTTCATCCTTTATGGAATTATCAATCGAACTCGCCCTATCGATCAGGTTCAGGGATTCCGGGCCCATCTTACTGGCAAAACGCTGCTGATTATAAAATTCAAGTAAGTTTGGATGAAGAGGCTAGAAAAATTTCAGGGGATGTGGAAATTACCTACAAAAATAATTCCCCCGATAAATTAAGTTTTCTTTGGTTGCAATTAGATCAAAACTCCTTTAATACTCAATCCAGAGGAGGTAAAACGACACCAATTTCAGGAGGACGTTTTGGTAATGTTGGTTTTGATGGTGGATATAAAATTGAGAGTGTTTTAGTAGATGGCAAAGCAACTCCTTTTATCGTGGAGGATACGCGTATGCAGATTCGTTTGGCACAACCAATGGCTGAAAAATTGGGTCAAGTAAAAATTAAGATTGTTTATTCTTTCACTTCTCCTCAAAACGGATCTGATCGCATGGGATTACAAGAGACGAAAAATGGAATGATATTCCAAGTAGCTCAATGGTTCCCGCGTATGTGCGTTTATGATGATATCGAGGGTTGGAACGTATTACCTTATTTAGGTGCAGGAGAGTTTTATTTAGAATATGGAAATTTTGAATACTCAATCAATGTACCTGCATCGCATATCGTAGTCGGTTCTGGCGAATTACAAAACCCTGCCGAAGTTTTCACAGCAGAACAATTGAAGCGTTGGAATGCTGCAGCTAATTCTGAAACTACGGTGATTATTCGTGGCGAAGATGAAGTAAAAAATCCAGCTTCCAAACCGGCTAAAGATCGTTTGACTTGGAGGTTTAAATGTCAAAATGCCCGTGATGTAGCATTTGCTAGCTCGAAATCATTCATCATGGATGCGGCAAGAATTAACCTACCTAGTGGAAAGAAATGCATGGCTATTTCGGTTTATCCAGAGGAATCCAATGGTAAAAATTCTTGGGGCAGGTCAACTGAATATGTAAAAGCTTCCATTGAATATTATTCTAAGTGGTTGTATGAATATACGTATCCAACTGCTACCAATGTGGCTGGAATCGTTTCAGGCATGGAATATCCAGGAATTATATTCTGTGGTTTCCGTGACCAAACGGCCGCACTATGGGGAGTGACAGATCATGAATTTGGTCATAACTGGTTCCCTATGATTGTCGGAAGCAATGAGCGTAAATTTCCTTGGATGGATGAAGGCTTCAATACCTTTATCAACTTTTATTCTACCGATGCCTTTAACGACGGAGAATATAAGAATCGTAAGTTTGATATGCATCAAATAGCTAAACCCATGTTTAGAGAAAATGCTGATCCAATCATGTCGATCCCTGACGTGGTTCAACCTAGAAATTTAGGATGGGAAGCATACAATAAACCCGGTTTTGGATTAAAAATATTAAGAGAGCAAATTTTAGGTCCCGACCGATTTGACTATGCTTTCAAGAATTACATAAAGCAATGGGCCTTTAAGCACCCTACTCCTTATGACTTTTTCCATGCCATGGAAGATGGTGCGGGAGAAGATTTAACCTGGTTTTGGAGACAATGGTTTTTTGAACTTTGGAAGTTAGATCAAAGTGTAAGTGATGTGGTGTACATTGATCAAAATCCAGCCAGTGGCGCCATTGTAACCATTAAGAATTTGGATAAAATGATTATGCCGGGCATTGTAGAGGTCGAATTATCAGACGGTAAAAAAGAAAGATACAATTTCCCTGTGGAAATTTGGCAGCGAGGAGGAAGCTGGGAATTTAAGACTAATACTACTTTGCCAATCAAATCAGTTACTATAGATCCAGATCATGTATTTCCTGATTTGAATCCTCAAAATAATACTTGGAAGCCTTATTCTTACCGGGCACCTAAGTCAAACTAGCTGAAATTTATTTCATTTGAACCTGGTGTTCTAATTCGTTATTACTATACTTTCATCAATACAACTAACATGCTCCAGACCTCGCAAGAAGTCTGGAGCTTATCTTTTATTTGCGGTTAAGAATTCGCCCAATGTCATTGGCTTTCGCTAATTCCTCTTTGAGTTTTTCATAACTACCTGATAACATCAATCCTTTGTATTTCAATAGCGTATTAATGTATTCATCCAGGACATCCATTAAGTTTTCTTGGTTTTGATGAAATATCTGAATCCAGGTTTCTGGGGATGATTTAGCCAAACGAACCGTAGATTCAAATCCAGTGGATGCTAACTCAAATATTCGTTTTTCATCTTTTTCTTTCTCTAAAACCGTATTGGCTAAGGCAAAAGAACAAATATGCGATATATGTGAAATATAGGCTGTATGGACATCATGGCTGATGGAATCCATATAAATCAAATTCATATGTAAGCCATCTTGGTATAAACTTTCGATGGTTTTTTCGGCATCAGGATCACTTAATTCCTGGTCGCAAATGACGCAACGTTTGCCTTCAAATAGTCCATCGATTGCGGCCTCTGGTCCAGAAAATTCAGTACCTGCCATGGGGTGAGTTGAGACAAATTGTTTTCTTCTTGGGTGGTTTTTTAAGGCTTCATAAATAGGACTTTTGGTCGATCCCACTTCAATCACAATCTGTTTTTCATTGAATTGGTCCAAAATTTTGGGTAATTGTTCAACCAAATTATCTACGGGAGTAGCTATAATCAGCACGTCTATGACTTGTAAGGCTTGATCCAATGGGAGCAAGCGATCTATAAGGCCTAGTTCCAAGGCTCTTTTTTGGTTTGGACGATTGGTATCAATGCCAATGCACTCTTTTGCCCAGCCAGTTTTACGTAAACCCAGGGCCATGGAACCACCAATTAAACCGATCCCTAAAATTCCTACAACTTTATTTGATTCCATTTGAATGTGTTTTTATGCGGTGAATGGCTGATTCAAAAAGGGAAATGGGGGCACATAGAGATACGCGAATATAGCCATTCCCTTGGCTTCCAAATATGCCACCTGGAGTGATGAACACGGCATTTTCTTCTAATATTTTATCTGAAAGCTCATATCCGCTTCCGTAGGTATTGGGGATTTTCGCCCAAACGAACATACCGCTTTGTTGAGGATCATAGGAGCAATTTAATAAGTCCATTAATTGAAATACCACTTGCTGACGCTCAGAATAAATCTTGTTCTGTTGTTTGAACCAATAGGCATCTGCTTTTAAAGCTTCTACGGCTGCCTCTTGCAAAGGTAAAAACATGCCTGAATCCATGTTGGATTTAAAAGTCAAAATGGGCGCTAAAAAACTCTGTTTTCCCAAGACAGCTCCAATTCTCCAGCCCGCCATATTATGTGATTTAGACAAAGAGTTTAATTCAATCGCTACTTCCTTCATACCGGGAATGCTCAACATGCTGATAGGTTGATCATTTAAAATGAAGCTGTAGGGGTTGTCATTGACCAATAAGATAGCGTGTTTCAAGGCAAAATCACGTAATTTTTCAAAAAATGCCCAATCGGCTTTAGCACCAGTAGGCATGTGGGGGTAATTCACCCACATGATTTTAACTTTGGATAGGTCTCGTTTTGCTAATTCATCTAAGTCGGGTAGCCAACCATTTGCCTCAGATAGTTCATAGCTTTGTACCTCTGCACCAGTGAGCGCACAGGCCGCTTGGTAGGTGGGATATCCAGGGTTGGGAATTAAGGTGACATCTCCTTTTTCCAAATAGGCCATAGCTATGTGCATGATTCCTTCTTTGGAACCCATCAGGGGTAAGATTTCTGTATTGGGGTCAATATCTACTTGATATTGAGTTTTATAAAATTGGGAAAAGGCTTCACGGAGTGCGGGAATTCCTTGATATCCTTGATAGGCATGGTTTTCTTTTTTCTGGGCGCTAGCTATCAGCGCCTCTATAGTCGCATCAGAAGGAGCTAAGTCCGGACTACCTATTCCCAAGTTCAGCACTGGGATACCTGAGGCTTTTAAGGCTGCAATCTGTTTTAGCTTGGTAGAAAAGTAGTATTCTTGCACTACTTGTAATCTTGAAGCTGGAGAAATGGTGAAGCTCATAAAACAAAAAAACCGACTTCTGGCCGGCTCATAATAAGTTTAAAATTAATCAATACCTACAATAGCCTATTGGCAAGATGTGAATCCTGCGTAATAATAAGCGTAATAATAGGTAGTGGATTGTTTAATCATGTTCCAAAGGTATAAAAAAAATGTTTTTATGCAAACCATAAACTTTCTGTTCGATAGGGTGCATGCCGAAATTGCTCTCCTTTAGCCCTTAAGAAAGTCGTTGAATGTACATGGAAATTAAATCAGGCTCAAATCCTTTTCTCAGGGCATATTGGTAGCACTTTTGTTTTCTTGCCCAATCATTGGAATCTTTTAGCTGTTTAAATTTTTCGACTATCATGGATTCCAGAGTGGAATCATAGGGAAGTTCGTGTAATTCCCCTAAGGCAGCTTGTACCAAAGCATCTGAAACTTGAAGTCTTTTTAACTCAAATTTTATTTTATTTCTACCCCAAGATTTTTGATTGAATTTTGACCGAACAAATAAGCGAGCAAAGCGCTCTTGATGTAGGTAATTATTGTCTTCTAACCAATCTAGGTAGGCTTGTTGATCCTCCGGTAAAATAGAAAATGAGTCCAATTTCACTTTGATTTCCCAAACACAGCGTTCTTGGTAGGCGCAGTAGCGAGCCAATTTCTGTAAAACCTCCGATTTCATGGGGAATTATTGGATGGGTGAGTTGGAATCAACCTCCTCGTATGCCTCTAAATTAAATAAATCATTCAAGGCATCCACCATGCTATCCGATTCTCCTCGCTTACAAGCAGCTTTTAAATGGATAATAGGTTGTTTGATGATTTTCTGAACCAAACTTGCCGTGATCTTTTCTAATTTCTCTGCCTCTTGAGGATTTAATCCTTTCAAATGACGATTAATTTCTTCTTTACGGATTTGCTCCAAGGCATTTTTTAGTTTGTGAATGGTAGGAGAAACTTCCATTTCTTTTGACCAATCATTGAAACTAATTACAGATTCATCGATGATTCTACGTACATCAGGAACAGAGGCCATTCGAATGCGCAAGGCTTCGTCGGCACGTTCTTTTAATGAGTCAATATTGTATAATAAAACACCTGATATTTTTTCGATGCCTTCCTCAATACTTCTAGGAACTGATAGGTCAATGAAATATTTGAAAGTTAAAATCGATAATTTCTTTAATTCAGCTTGGGTGATAATCGGGTCTTGGTTACGGACAGAAGAAATAATAATATCTGCTTGTGCAATTTCCTTCCATAAATCCTCGATGGGTGCCACCCGGAAAGGTTTATCGTGTGCTATTTTTTCAGCCTTTTCCAAGGTACGGTTCATGATGGTGATTTCAGCGAAATCTTTGTCCTCCATGTTTTTACATACGTCTAAGCCTATTTCCCCCAAACCTAAAATCAATACCTTAGGTTGAGCAATGGCCTGAGACAATTCTTCTGCCAAGGCTACGGTCGCATAAGAAACAGAAGCCGCTCCATCACGGAAAGAAGTTTCTTGGGCAACTCTTTTGTTAGCATAGAAAATAGTATGCATCAAACGATGCAAATATGGTCCTGCTAAATTTAAATCGGCAGACTGTTGGTAGGCTTTTTTAATTTGATTAGGGATTTGTAAATCCCCTACCACTTTAGACTGTAACCCCGTAGCAACTTCAAATAAATGCCTTAAAGAAGCCTCTGCGTCAGATTCAAGATGGAAATAAGGCGTGTATTCTTGCGTTTGATGCAAGCCTTTTTCAATCAATAAACTTTTAACTAAGTCCTGGGAAATATCTTCCGGGGTATTGTAATACACCTCTGTGCGATTGCAGGTTGATACAATCAGCATTTCTTGTAATCCAAAAAGGTCTTTGCATTTGATAGCAAAGGCTCTACTTTCTTCCTCATTTAAGGCTACTTGCTCACGAATCGTGAGAGGAGCAGAGCGATGAGATATACTGATAGACTTAAACGGAATTGACATTAGGTGGTTTTGAAAAATAATTAACAAAAGTACAAACCAAAATTTATTTTATGTACTGTCTTGACAAGAAAATAGTAAATTAGACAAAGTTTAAATAACACACGATGGACTTCAGCAACAAGACAGTTTTTATCACCGGTGCCTCCAGGGGTATCGGATTTGAAATTGCTAAAAAAATGGCTTCAGTGGGCGCAAACGTAGTTATTGCTGCCAAAACAGCCACACCACATCCCAAATTACCTGGTACGGTTTTTTCTGCTGCCGAGGAAATTGAGCGTTTAGGCGGCCGAGCCTTACCATTAGTCTTAGATATTCGTGATGAAAATCATGTTTTTGAAGCGGTGGAAAAAGCCGTAGAGACATTTGGGGGGATTGATATCTTGGTAAATAATGCTTCGGCTATTTCATTGACGGGTACCTTATGGACCGACATGAAAAAATATGATTTGATGCATCAGGTCAATGCTCGAGGAACTTTTTTGACATCCAAGGCTTGTTTGCCTCATTTATTAAAATCCTCAAACCCCCATGTCCTAACACTATCTCCTCCATTGAACATCGAAGCGCGCTGGTTTGAAAACCATGTGGCCTATTCCATGGCAAAATTTAGCATGTCACTCTGTACCCTAGGTATGGCAGCGGAGTTTAAGAATAAAGTAGCTTTTAATTCCCTTTGGCCGAAAACCATCATAGCTACCGCAGCCATTGAATTTGCCGTGGGCAATTCGGAGATGTTAGATCGAGCTAGAAAACCAAGTATCATGGCAGATGCCGCCTATGAAATATTCAAGCAAGATCATGTGAGCACCACGGGACAGTTTTTCATCGACGAAGAGGTTTTGCGTGCAGCAAATTATACGGATTTTGAGGTGTATAAAGTAAATCCAAGCTTAGGTGATCACGAACTAATACCAGACTTTTTTATTTAATACCGTGCCATTAATTCAATCAAAACCCGATTATCAAGCCCCAATTTGGTTACCTGAAGGACATACACAAAGTATGTTTACTGCTTTATTTCGTAAAATAAATGACCTGAAACCGCAGCGGGAAAGGTTCATTTTAAGCGATCAGGATTTTGTGGATTTTGATTGGTATGCTGATACGCCTTTATCCGAAAAACCATTACTCATTATTTCCCATGGCTTGGAGGGAAGTAGTCAGGCCCAATATGTAAGAGGTTTGGCCAAAACCATGTTGGCCCAAGGATTCAATGTGCTGGCGTGGAACTTTAGGTCCTGCTCAGGTGAGATGAATCGGCAACTCAGGTTTTATCATAGTGGGGCTACGGATGATTTAGAAGAAGTGATTCAAACCTGTATTCAACGTGGGGCGAATAGCATTTATTTGGCTGGATTTAGTTTGGGGGGAAATCTAACCTTGAAATGGTTGGGTGAGCAAGGGCAAAATCATCCAAATTTGATTCGAAAAGCTGTGGCATTTTCTGTACCTTTGCACCTTTCAAGTAGTAGCCGAAAGTTGGCACGACGAGAAAATGGACTCTACACTCATCGATTTTTACAAACTCTTCTATCTAAAGCAAAAGAAAAAGCTGTGTTATTTCCCACGGCTGTCGATGTGGCTATTCTACAAAGAATTAAAACATTGAAGGAGTTTGATGATGTGATTACGGGTCCATTACATGGTTTTAAAGATGCAGAAGACTATTATGAACAGAATAGCTCACTGTATTTTTTAGATAAAATTCAGATTCCTACCTTGGTAGTGAATGCCCAAAATGATCCATTTTTATCGCCCGAATGCCTTCCCGCATCTCAGGCTTCAAACTGGGAACAGGTATTTTTGGAATTGCCAGCTCAAGGCGGGCATTGTGGATTTTATCCTTCAGGTTATCGAGGAACCTTGTGGTCGGAACAACGGGCAATGAATTGGTTTTTGAATAAAGAAACGATTAATTATGTCTAATAAACAGTTGGAACCATTGCACATTGTGATTGATTTTGATAGCACTTTTACCAAAGTAGAAGGGCTAGATGAGTTGGCGAATATCGCCTTACAGGGAAACCCGAAGCAGGGTGAGATTGTCTCTAAAATTCGGGAAATTACGGAAAAAGGGATGGCGGGTTCCTATTCTTTTGCAGATTCTTTGCGTGATCGAGTGGCACTTTTGTCTGCCAACCGCAGTCATGTAGATCAATTAATTACTTTTTTAAAAGGTAAAATTTCCGATTCATTTAAAAGGAACAAGGAGTTTATCCAAGAGCATGCCGAGCAAATCTTAATTGTTTCCAGTGGGTTTAAAGATTTCATTGTTCCTGTAGTTCAGGAATTAGGTATCCCAGCAGAAAATGTATTTGCTAATACGTTTCATTATGACGCGGAAGGAAATATAACAGGTTACGATCATGATAATTTATTGTCGAAGGATCGAGGTAAAGTTAGCCTACTGCAGTCCCTACACTTAGAAGGCGAGGTTTATGTGATTGGTGATGGTTATACTGATTACGAATTACGTGAGGCGGGTTTAGCCAATAAGTTTTTTGCATTTACAGAAAATGTTTCTCGTAAAGTGGTGGTAGAGAAAGCTGATCATGTGGTGCCTTCCTTAGACGAGTTTTTATACATCAATGGATTGAGTCGTGCTCAGTCTTATCCTAAATCTAGGATTAAAGTGTTATTGTTGGAAAACGTTCATCCACATGCAGTACAAGCATTTAAAAAGGAGGGTTTCCAAGTAGAATTATTGAAAGGAGCCTTGGATGAAGCCGAGTTGATGGAGAAAATCAAAGATGTTTCTATTTTAGGTTTACGTTCAAAAACCAATTTGACCAAGAAAGTATTGGAGCATCCCAATGCTGCTCGTTTAATGTGCGTAGGCGCATTCTGTATTGGGACTAATCAAATCGATTTGTCGGAGTGTGAAAATAGGGGGATTGCTGTATTTAATGCGCCTTATTCTAATACCCGTTCGGTGGTGGAATTATCCATTGGTTTAATGGTGATGCTTACGCGTAATATTTTTGAGAAATCCACGCGCATGCATGCGGGTGTTTGGGATAAATCGGCTACCAATTCTTATGAGATTCGTGGGAAGAAATTAGGTTTGGTTGGATACGGAAATATTGGAACACAAATATCCGTGATTGCTGAAGCATTAGGCATGGAAGTTTACTTCTTTGATACGGTCGATAAATTGGCCTTAGGTAATGCCAAGAAATGTTCCAGCTTGAAAGAATTATTGAACTTAGCCGATTTTGTGAGTTTGCACGTTGACGGCAGAAAGGTCAATACCAATATCATTGGAAAACAAGAGTTTTCTTGGATGAAAGACAATGTGATTTTCTTGAATCTTTCCAGAGGTCATGTGGTGGAAATCCCTGCTTTGGTAGAGGCGATTAAATCAGGCAAAGTTTGGGGAGCTGCGGTAGACGTATTTCCTTATGAACCTAAAACCAACGATGAGGAATTCATCAATGAGCTGAGAGGTTTACCCAATGTGATATTAACGCCGCACATCGGAGGCTCTACCGAAGAGGCTCAGGCGAATATAGGGGAGTTTGTTCCTGCCAAATTATTGCAGTTCATGAACAATGGAAGTACGTATGGGTCCGTGAATTTCCCAGAATTACAATTGCCGCCATTGGAAAATGCACACCGCTTATTGCATATCCACCACAATGTTCCGGGTATATTGGCACAAATCAATAATGTTTTTGCCAAGTATCATGTGAATATCATTGGTCAATACTTGAAAACGACCGAGAAAACAGGATATGTCATCACCGATGTGGCCAAGGAATATTCAGAAGAAATCGTCAATGAATTGAAATTGATTGATAATACCATTAAGTTTAGAATGCTTTACTAATTATATGATGCAACCCGTATTTTTTACCCCTGGCCCAGCGGCACTTTATCCTACTGTTCAAGGACATTATGAGGAGGCATTTCGTCTGTCCATCGGTTCCATCTCGCATCGTTCTGCTCAGTTTAGAAAAATATACCAACATGCCGATGAGCAATTAAGGCAATTGTTTAATTTGCCTAAACAGAATAATGCAATTTTATTTACGGGTTCTGCTACAGAAATTTGGGAAAGAATCATCATGAATACGGTGGAGCATGAGTGCTTTCACTTAGTGAATGGTTCATTTTCAAAAAAGTTTTTCGACTTTGCACAAGAACTCCACAAATATGCGCATGCTGCTCACAAACCATTTGGTGAGGGTTTTGATGCGGCAGATGTACAAGTGCCAGCTTATGCTGAATTGATTTGTGCTACTGCCAATGAAACAAGTTCCGGTGTACAAATGCGTTCACAGGAAATTCATAAATTAAAGAAAGCCAACAAAGACAAGTTTTTAGCGGTAGATATGGTTTCTTCGGCTCCTTATACCAACTTAGACTTTAATATCGTAGATACGGCTTTTTTCTCTGTTCAAAAGGCTTTTGGTATGCCAGCTGGTTTGGGTGTTTGGATTGCCAATGAGGCTATGCTGGAGAAGGCAGAAAGGATGAAAAAGCATGAAGGGGTGATTGGAACTTATCATTCATTACCGAGCCTTTGGGAAAATTACAAGAAGTTTGAAACGCCAGAGACACCCAATGTGATGGGGATATATGTTTTAGGTAAAGTGGCGGAAGATTTTAACCGAATAGGTGTGGATCAAATCCGCAAAGAGACGGATCGCAAGGCGAAGGCACTATATGATTTTGCCAAGAAATCAGATCGATTTGAAGCTTTTGTAGAGCATGAGTCGCATCGTTCTCAAACGGTAGTTGTTTTAAATTGTCAGGAGGCAGCGGGGACCATCATTCAGAAAGTGAAAGATACGTCGGGTATGATTGTGGGATCAGGATATGGCAAAATGAAAGAAACTCAAATAAGAATTGCTAATTTCCCTGCCGTTTCATTGGAACAGGTGGAGGCATTGATACAAACTTTGAACGCTATTTAATTAGAAAAAAATGATTAATCCAGGAAATTCCATCCGTTGGGGAATACTCGCCTGCGGTAAAATCGCGCGCAAATTTGCCGATGATTTAGCTTTTGTTTCAGATGCCCAGCTAACAGCTGTGGCTTCTAGGGATATCAATCGAGCAGAAGAATTTGCTTCCCATTATCCAGGTTCAAAGGCCTTCGGTTCTTATGAAGAAATGCTATCCAGCGGCCTGATTGATGTTGTCTATGTGGCTTCCCCTCACGGTCTTCATCATGCTCATACTTTATTGTGTTTAGAGGCAGGAATACCTGTTTTATGTGAAAAAGCTTTTGCCGTAAATGGTAGGCAAGTATCTGAAATGATTCAAAAAGCCAAAGAAAAGAATTTGTTTTTAATGGAAGCTTTATGGACGAGGTTTCATCCTTCTGTGGCACAAGTATTGGCGATTATTGAATCGGGTAAGATAGGTCAAATCAGGCATGTGGCGGCTGACTTCGGGTTTAAAGCGGAGTATGATGTAGAGAGTCGTTTATTCAACCCCGTGTTAACCGGTGGATCTTTGATGGACATTGGGATATATCCTCTTTTTATTTCTAAATTGTTACTAGGCCAACCCAAAACTTTGTTGGCTACAGGTACCATGGCCCCTACAGGAGTGGACATGAATTGCTCCATCGTAACTAGTTATGAAAATGGAGCTACTGCCACATTATTTTCTACTTTGGCGGCTCAAACAGATACCACATGTACGATATATGGTAGCCAAGGAAAAATTTTGATGCATTCTCGTTTTCATGAAACCTTTGGTATTACCCTGACTTTGGAATCTGGGGAAGTGGAGGAGTATGCATGCGAACGAAAGGGATGGGGATATTCTTATGAGGCGGAAGCAGTGCAAGCTGATTTACGCGCTGGCCGATTGGAAAACAAATGGATGACGCATCAGTTTAGTCAAGAATTGATGGGACTTTTAGATGAAATTAGAAAACAAATAGGTTTAGTCTATCCTAACGAATAAAGATGAAGAAACAATTATTACTAGGCATTTTGCTCTTGGTGAGAACTAGCCTATGGGCACAAATCGACAAATTTGAAAAGGAAATTAGGGCGTATGAAAAGCAGGACTCACTTTCCATGCCTGCCAAAAACCTACGTTTGTTTATTGGAAGTTCCAGCTTTCGCCTTTGGAAGACTTTTAGTCAAGATATGGCTGCCTATCCCTCCATTAACCGCGGATTTGGTGGTTCTACCCTAGAGGAGGCATTGTATTATTTTGATCGAATGGTCATTAAATACCAGCCATCATGGGTATTTATGTATGAAGGTGATAATGATTTAGCAAAGGGTCAAAGTCCTGAATTCATCGCTCAGGAGTTCGTCGAGTTTTCCAAGCGACTACGTGCTAAATTGCCTACTACCAAATTGGTGTTTATTGCTGCTAGACCTAGTTTAGCTCGATTGACCATGTTAGATAAACAAAAAGATTTAAACAATCGAATTCAACAGATTATCTCCAAGGAAAAGGATAGGTTTTATGTGGATATGCAAAGCCCCTTTTTCCGTGCAGATGGTACATTGATGGATGATATTTTTGTTGCAGACAAATTACATTTGAATGAAAAGGGATACCAGATTTTTGTGAAGCAAATTCATGAATTTATTCAAAAGCATCCCTAAATTTTACGTTTATGGTGAGAGATTATTCAGCAACAGATTGGTTAGCCAATATTTCAGTGGATTGTGTCATCTTTGGATTTCATGAAAACCAATTGAAAGTACTTCTTTTGAAATTTAAAAATACGGATGTCTGGTCGCTTTCCGGTGGATTTGTTAAGTCCAATGAAGATGTTGATCAAGCAGCAAGTCGGGTACTTTTTGAGCGTACTGGCCTAAAAGATTTGTACCTGGAGCAATTTTATACTTTTGGAGATGTCAAGCGAAACCAAAACGCCATCCAACAGCATGCCAAAATTCAAGAGCAGATAGGTGAATCTAGAATAGATACTTCCTTTTTGTCAGAGCGGTATATTTCCGTAGGTTACTATGCCTTGGTTGATTTTTCTAAAGTGAACGTCAATTTGGACCACATGTCAGACCAATTTTCTTGGAATGATATACATGATATCCCTGAAATGTTTTTAGATCACCGAGCTATTTTAGAAAAAGCCCTGGAGCGCTTGAGATGGTCTTTGGATCAAAAATTACTGGCTTTTAACCTCTTGGCTGAAACATTCACCATGTCTGAATTACAGCAAGTCTACGAAACCATTTTAGGTAAAAAATTAGTGAGGACGAATTTCCAACGAAAGATATTAAGTATGGATATTCTGGTGCGCTTAGAAAAGCGTTTTTTAGGAGGGGCCCACAAAGCACCTTATTTATATCGCTTTGACGCTAAGAAGGCTCAAGCCTATTTGGCTCAAGTAGATTTATAATTTAGACACTTATCTAACTATTTAAATTTTTCATTCCATTTTTCTTGTTCCAATAAGTTGATGCCGTGTTGAGTTTCTTCATCATAGGCTTTTTGTGTGCTATTCATCCAGCGGTAGGCATCTAAAAACCACCATTGCAGCTCGCTTTCATACCAAAGTGGGCGCAATGTTCTTTGGGTGATGAGTTCTTTAAATTGCTTGGCAGCTCTTTGGGTAATAGCAAAATGGGTGGCTTCATGGTCCAAGGCTCTGTCTGGGAGATTTTCTTTTTTCCAGGAATAGGAACGTAACATATACACCTTTACTTGGATGGGAAGGTATAGGATTCCTTGCTCAATTCTTGGGCTTGCATGGTATTCAAAATTGCTAAATATTTGAGCAGCAAATCGTGAACCGGGCGTAGGTTTAGATTTAAAATCACTCCATTCCAGTTTTTTTTGCCCGTAAAAAAGGCTGTCGGCATCTTGGGAACTGGGTAAGTAATCAGGTAAAAATTCTACCTTAACTTGCTGAATTAATTTAGGGTCTTTATCCCAATTGTTTTTCCACCAAATGGCAAATTGCTTAATTAGGCTTTGAGAACTTAATTTGGCCATTTCTTCCCAATGGGCTGAATTCTTTTTGAGTCCTTGGGTTTTAAAACTGCTTCGGTAGCTGTAGAGCAATTGTGGTCCCAAGATAGAATCTCGATCTACATAAACTTCAGCATGAAATTTGACTATTTCCTTGGTTTGTAAATCAAATTCTTTGATATGTACTTGCAAGTGAAAATCAGACGTTTCTTTTGACCTGAATAGGTAGGGTTGAAATAAGGCTTTGGAGGAATTGCTTATTCCATGAATGGATTTGAATTGATAGCTAGGTATTTGTCCGAATAAGGTGAAGGAGGTAAATAAGTAAAAAGCACCTAATTTTAGGTGCTTTTTACTTATTACTTTATCCCATGTTGTGGTAAACATTTTGAACATCATCATCTTCTTCCAAACGTTCAATTAGTTTTTCCACATCTGCGGCTTGTTCATCGCTAAGTTCTTTCGTCTCATTAGGAATTCGCTCAAAGTCAGCCCCTAATAATTCATATCCTTTCTCCTCTAAGTATTTCTGAATAGCTCCGAAAGCCGTAAACTCTCCATAAATATTGATTTGATTCGTTTCAGTATCTAAAAAAACTTCATCACCACCTAAATCAATTAATTCAAATTCTAATTCTTCTAAATCGATTTCTGGTTTAGCCGCAATTTTAAAAGCTGATTTACGCGTAAAAATAAAGTCCAACATCCCTTGCGTACCTAGGCTTCCCCCACATTTGGTGAAAGATGAGCGAATATTCGCCACAGTACGGTTGATATTATCCGTGGTGGTTTCTACTAAAATAGCGATACCATGCTGGGCATATCCTTCGTATACAATTTCTTTATAATCCTCTTGGTCTTTGGATACGGCTCTTTTTATGGCACGTTCCACATTATCTTTCGGCATATTAACTGCCTTGGCATTCTGAATGATGGCCCTTAGACGCGAGTTACCTGTTGGATCTGCTCCACCTGCTTTCACAGCAATAACAATGTCTTTACCGATTTTTGTAAACGTTTTGGCCATTTGACCCCAGCGTTTAAACTTTCTTGCCTTTCTAAATTCAAAAGCTCTTCCCATAATTCTTTGCGATAATTAGTACTAGCTACAAAAATAAAACAAGCAAAAGGATTTTTGTCGATAGAAATAAAAAAACTAAAGAATTATTTCCATCTAAGTTCCAAGCTGCCCTACAATACCTACCTACGCTTCCGTTTAATTTGGTTAAATTGCCGAGACTGATTTACGACAACCTTTTTTATGAAGCGAATTTTCCTTTTAATTTTTACGCTTACCACTTTTTTTTCTCTAGCTCAAACAGCCAAACGAAACGAAAACTTCCAAATGCTCATCAAGCCGGCTAAAAGTCCACTTAAGATGGATGGAAAGTTGGATGAAGCCGCCTGGTTCGAAGCGGCTAAGGTGAGTGATTTTATGATGTGTAATCCAACCGATACACTATGTTCTAATGTACGTACGGATGTTCGAATGACCTATGATGATAAGTTTTTATATATTTCTGCGGAGTGTTTTTTGAAAGATCAATCTCGCTATGTGGTAGAATCACTTAAACGTGATTTTAGCTTTGGTATTAATGATAACTTCCTTGTTTTTATTGATACTTTCGATGATAAAACCACAGGATTTTCTTTTGGAGCCAATGCCGCAGGGGCACAGTGGGACGGCCAGATGTCCGAAGGGGCGAAAGTAAACCTAAATTGGGATAACAAATGGGAGTCATCCACTTCTTATAACAAGGAATCTTGGATTTGGGAGGCAGCTATTCCATTTAAATCCATTCGATATAAAAACAATAGTACTCGTTGGGGAATTAATTTCAGTAGATTGGACCTGCAAGCCAAAGAAAAATCTGCTTGGGCACCAGTGCCACGACAATTCCCTACGGCCTCTTTAGCTTATTCAGGTGTTTTGTTGTGGGAAACTCCTCCTCCAGCTCCCAAACAAAATATTTCAGTGATTCCTTATGTATTATCTGGAGTGACGAGTAATTATGAAACCCAAAGTCCAACCAGTTTTAGAAAGCAAATTGGTGGAGATATCAAAGTGGCATTAAGTTCTAGTATGAACATGGACTTGACCATCAATCCTGATTTTTCGCAAGTGGATGTGGACCGGCAACAAACCAATCTTGATCGATTTGAGTTGTTTTATCCAGAAAAAAGGCAATTCTTCATTGAAAATTCCGATTTATTTGATGGGTTTGGGACCGAAAATATTCGTCCATTTTTCTCTCGTCGCATTGGTTTAGCTTTGAATGCTCGTACTGGTATTTATGAGCAAACACCCATAACCTATGGTGCTCGTGTGAGTGGTAAATTGACCAATGACTGGAGGATAGGTTTGTTGAATGTTCAATCGCAAAGAATTGATGATAAGGGAGTTCCTACCCAAAACTATTCCATGGTTGCCTTGCAAAGGAAATTATTTGCTCGTTCAAACATCGGAATATTTATGATCAACAAGCAGTCCTTTATAGATACCGAATTTCAGCGACAAAATGGATTTGCTGAATTCAATAGAAATATTGGGGTGGAATACAATTTAGCCTCATCCAATAATTTCTGGACCGGTAAAATCTTCTATTATCAGTCCATTAGTCCAGATGCTAAAACAAATAATTTTGCCCATGCGGCTTCTTTGGCCTACAAAGACAACCATTGGATCATGAGTTGGAAGCATCAGTGGGTAGGGGATAGTTATAATCCAGAAGTGGGTTATGTGCCTCGTGTCAATTACACCAATATCAACCCAGAGGTAGGCAAGATCTTATATCCCAAAAGTAAAACCAGTCGCTTATTCTATGCGCAAGTTCGATTAAATAGTTTGAGCTTTTGGAATAATTCAGGTGGTTTGACAGATAATACCACCTACGTAGCTTTGGAAGGTAAAATGAAGGATCAGTCAAGCTTTTCAGCCTTCCATGGCTATGATTATGTTCGATTATTATATGATTTCGATCCTACCCGTATGGGAAATGCGCCAGTCAGAAAAGGTTCAGAACATACCTGGAGATCCGTAGGATTTGGGTATATCTCTTCACCCATTAAATTGTTCACATATTCGGTGACTTCACGTTTTGGAGGATATTATGGGAATGGATATAGAACAGGAATGACTGGAGAATTGGGCTATCGTTTTCAGCCCCATGTCGGTATTTCTGTGGCCTTGGATTACAACGATATTTGGGGAGTGGAGGTGCCCATCACGCAAGCCGATGGGACTAGCAAAAAAATCATTTCGGCTTCAGAATTTTGGATTGTCCGTCCAAAAGTGGACATAACTTTTACCAATAAACTGTTTTTTACTACCTTCTTTCAGTTGAATCAGCAAACCAAGAATATGAACCTCAATGCCCGTTTACAGTGGAGATATAAACCGGCTTCTGACTTGTTTTTGGTTTACACAGATAATTATTTACCAGAGAATTTTCATATTAGAAATCGTTCCATAGTGCTAAAATTGAATTATTGGCTTAATTTGTAGGTCTAAAAATTAACAAACACTACCATGAAAAAACTTCTTGTTATTCTTTCCTGTATTTTAAGTTTTGGAGCATTGGCACAAAGTCCAGCTTCGCCACCAGCAGTAGCCTCTCAGAAAGTGGGTAAAACCCAAGTTTTGATTAAATATGCTAAGCCATCTGTCAAAGGACGTTTGGTATTTGGTACCAAAGAGCAAAAAGCTTTAGTTCCTTATGGAGAAGTTTGGAGAACAGGTGCGAATGAAGCCACGACCATTGAATTCTCTAACGATGTGTTAGTTCAAGGTAAACCTTTGGCAAAAGGTGTTTATTCTTTGTTATCTATCCCTGGTCCGACAGAAT
Source organism: Aquirufa sp. Wall-65K1 (assembly GCF_054558475.1). NCBI lineage: Bacteria > Pseudomonadati > Bacteroidota > Cytophagia > Cytophagales > Flectobacillaceae > Aquirufa > Aquirufa sp. Wall-65K1. The sequence goes on from NZ_JBPXKD010000004.1 coordinate 270,351, forward strand.
GGACCATCATATTCAATAAAGAATCAAAAATGTGGGGTGCTTATACTTACAAAGCCGCTCAAGATGCTTTACGCGTGACAGCTAAACCAAGTGAGCATGCCATGACCGAGCAATTTACTATAGCTGTTTCAGAGACAGGTCAAGTTACTTTAGATTGGGATAAAACTTCCGTTTCTTTCTACGTTAAATAGGAGAAATAATCTAAAATTAAAGCGAACCATCAAGGTTCGCTTTTTTTATGTCAGAAATTCATTTGAATTCCTCGATGCTTTGGTTATTTTTACCTCATTATGGGCATGTGCCCCTGAGCCATTTTAACAAGATTGTGTTATGAAAAAAGTATTGATTGCAGAGGATAGTTCGGTCATTCAAAATTTAGCCAGAAAAATTTTAGAGTTTCAAAACTTTGAAATTCATGCGGTTAAGAATGGACAACAAGTTTTAGACGAATTAGCCAAAGCTGATTTTGATATCATTCTTTTGGATATTAACATGCCTGTCATGGATGGAATGGAATGTGCCAGAGCGGTTCGTGCTTTAGCAGATTCAACGAAATCCAACATTCCTATGATAGCGATTACAGGGAATGCAAGAAACTACAGCATGGAAGATTTCAAAGAAGCTGGATTTAATGATTTTTTAGCTAAACCTTTGAATTTTGATGCCCTTGTATCTCAAGTTAAAGCATTAACAGAATAACGGCATGTCGCCGATCTCGGTAGAATTTCTGGGTACAGGTACCTCACAAGGGATACCCATGATAGCCTGTTCATGTGAAGTTTGTACTTCCTCTGATTATCATGACCAGCGTTTGAGGGTTTCCATGCACATTCAAACCCAAGGTAAAAGTTTCATTATAGATACTGGCCCTGATTTTCGCCAACAAATGCTTCGTGCTGGTATTAAGCAGGTAGATGCTGTCATATATACACATGAGCACAAGGACCATACCGCGGGGATGGATGATTTGCGAGGCTTTAATTATGCGCAAAAATCAAGTATACCTTTGTATGCTCAAGTGAATGTAATCGATCAACTGAAAAGGGAGTTTGCCTATGCTTTTGGGGAAAATAAATATCCTGGAGTACCTGAGATTGAAACCATACCCATCACCCATCAAGCCTTTGAAATCCAAGGAGTAAAAATTCAACCTATTTTAGTTCGGCATTATCTTTTGGATGTTTTGGGTTTTCGATTTGGCAATTTTACCTACATCACCGATGCGAATTTTATTTCCGATGAGGAATTAGAAAAAGTGAAAGGTTCTAAGGTCTTGGTCATTAATGCCTTAAAAAAGACAGCTCATATATCGCACTTTACCTTGGATGAAGCTTTAGAAGTCATCGACAAGGTGAAGCCAGAAAGAGCCTACATCACGCACATTAGTCATCAAATGGGATTGCATGCCGAGGTTCAAAAAGAATTGCCACCCCATGTTTTTTTGGCCTATGACGGCCTTCAATTAAGCGTATCATAATGCCTGTAGAAGCTGTTTTATTAGATATGGACGGAGTGGTGGTGGATAATTTACCCTACCATGTAGATGCCTGGTTATTATTTTGTGAGCAACATGGCATTCCATTGACTCGAGAAGTGTTTTATCGGGATTTAAACGGAATGAATTCCAAAGACACATTTGAATGGTTTTATGGGAGGAGCATGTCTCGTGAAGAAATTGAACATCTTGAAGAAAAGAAAGAAGCCATTTACCGAGGATTTTATGCGGCCCATCGAGTGGCAGCTCCCGGTTTAATCAGCTTTTTGGAAGGATTAAAAGAGCAAGGTATTCCTTGTGCTTTGGCTACTTCTGCCGGACAAGGGAACATTGATTTTATCGTGGATGGACTGGCAATTCGGCATTTTTTTCAGGCCATAGTGGGAGGTGCAGAGGTGAAAAAGGGCAAGCCCGATCCAGAAATTTATTTGAAAGCCGCTGATATCCTGGGGGCAAAATATGAAAACTGCTGGGTAGTGGAAGATTCCCTCCAAGGGATACAGGCAGGCCTATCCGCAGGAATGAAAGTTGTGGGTATGACAAGCTCCCACACAGCTACTGAATTAGCACATACTCAGATTCAAGTACCTAACTTTGAGGGACTTCTTAGCTTGATTCAAGCCAAATAATTCATCTTGTTTTTTAAATTTACCTAAATTATCTTTGGCAAATTTTGGGATTTTCCTAATTTTTAAAACCTTTTACCCAGGTAAGTGGTTTTACATTACTGTTCTTTGTTTTAATCTTTTATTTCATCAAAAACTTTCCTTATGAAAAGAAAATTATTGTTCAGCCTTGGATTGATGCTGTTCTGGATAGTTCCAGTACTCGCTCAGGACCAAGTAATTTCTGGAAAAGTTAGCTCATCAGAAGATGGGTCTGGTTTGCCAGGTGTGAGTGTTTCCATCAAGGGGAGCTCTCGAGGTATTACTACTGGTAGTGATGGTAGTTATCGCCTTTCCGTTCCCGGAAAAAATGCCGTTTTATCCTTCAGTTTTGTTGGTTTTGCCAAACAAGAAGTAGCTGTTGGTAACAAATCGGTCATTAATGTTTCTTTAGTTCCAGAATCATCAAGTTTGGACGAAGTGGTTGTTATTGGTTATGGTACAGCCAAAAAGCAAAATTTAACCGGTGCTCAGGTGAACGTGTCTTCCAAAGCCTTGGAAAACAAACCGGTGGCCAGCTTTGAAAATTTATTGCAAGGTAAAGCTGCGGGTGTTCAAGTTACCGCTCAAAACGGACGTCCAGGGGCTCCAGCCTTTATTCGTATCCGTGGTGAAGGTACTTTAACAGCAGGTGCACAGCCATTGGTGGTTATTGACGGTGTTCCAACCGCTAACAGTGAAGGAGCTATCGGAAGTGTTAACGTATTAAGTTCATTGAACCCTAATGACATTGAAGATATTTCCATCTTAAAAGATGCTTCTTCAGCGGCTATTTATGGATCTCGTGGAGCTAATGGTGTTATTTTAGTAACTACCAAAAAAGGTAAGAAAGGAAATGCCAAAGTAACGGTTTCTACTTCTTATGGTATCAACGAGAAAACACCAGACAATTTCCAAATGATGAATCTTCGTCAAAAGTTGGAATATGAAAGAGACTTAGATTATGCTAATGAATACGTAGATGCTGCTGGAATCACTAGTCCTGCTAGCGCAACTCAGGCTGACTTAGACAAAGTTTGGGCTACTTTAGAATCTAAAAAAACAGATTGGTTTAATACCCTTTTACGTCGTGGTATGAACCAAGTTACTCGCGTGGGAGTAAGTGGTGCAAGTGATACATTTACTTATAATTTGTCATTAGAAAATCAAATCAACGAAGGTATCTTTAAGTTAGCTTCTGATTTGTGGAGAAAGCAAGGTCGTGTGAATGTGGAGTTTAAACCAAATAATTGGGTTAAAATAGGAACCAACGTAAACTTCTCCAATAACAAGACTAATGAGGTTCGTGACCGTTACAATGCGCAGAATCCAGCTTTTGCTATTTATGCCTACAACCCATATGAGCCAGAGCGTTTAGAAAATGGAAACTTTAATTTAACTCACCAAGGTTTCCCAATATCTGAGGCATTGGAAAATAATCCAGAGACCTTGACTACCAATACAGGTATTTCTAGTGCTTATGTGTCTTTAACTCCAATCAAAAACTTTGAGTTTAGATCTCAGGCAGGTGTAACTTGGGTAGATTATTACAGAGAGTCATACATCAAGCCTAATTCCGTATTAGACCAATATGTAGGTGACCCTGCAGCTCGTGGATCCAAAACAGATAATGGATATCAGTCATTCAACTATGTATTCTCCAATACATTGAACTATACAAATACCATTGCTGATAAGCACAATATCCGTGCCTTAGTAGGGGTAGAGTATACAAATGATAACTATCGTTCTTTCTCATTTGGAACAAAAGGTTTCCCGAATGGAAAAGTTAGTACACAGGATAATGCTTCAACGCCAGTTTCTGCCACTTCATTTAAAACAGATTGGTCGTTATTCTCATTATTCGGTCGTGTGGGTTATGACTTCAACCAGCGTTATTTCTTGGATGCGTCCATTCGTCGTGACGGATCTTCTCGCTTCGGAGTAGATAACCGTTATGGTTTATTTGGTTCTGTCAGTGCAGGATGGGAAATCAGCAAAGAGGCTTTCATGGAAGATTTAACTTTCATCAATCAGTTGAAATTGCGTGCTAGTTATGGTACTACTGGTAATGACCGTATTGGTAACTATACTTCCTTAGGTTTGTATCGTTATTCAAGTTATGGTACTACTTCAGCAACTTTCCCTTCTCAATTACCTAACTCAAGTTTAACCTGGGAAAAATCAGCTTCAACAAACGTAGGTATTGATTTTGCCATTTTGAAGAGCAAGTTGACGGGTTCGGTAGACTACTACCAAAAGAAGACAACTAATTTGTTATTTGATCGTCCGGTTTCATCTACTACTGGTTTTTCAAGTCGTACAGAGAACGTAGGAGCTGTAGAGAATTCAGGTATTGAATTAACCTTGAATTACAAGATCATGCAAACAAAAGATTTCTACTGGGATATCTCAGCTAACTTTACAAACAACAACAATAAAGTGGTTGAGTTGACAGAAGATAATCTTAACCGTACAGGTGGTGTTTCTAGATTGAAAATTGGTGAGCCAATCGATGTTTATTATTTAAATCGCTATGTTGGCGTAAATAAGGAAACAGGTAAGCCAATATATTTGGATAAATCTGGTGCCAATACCGAGACTTGGAGCGCAGGAGATGCTGTAATCTTAAGTGGAAAATCTCGTCAAATTAAGTATTTCGGTGGTTTAGGAACTACAGTGACTTATAAAGGTGTGACATTGTCAGCAGACGCTGTTTATCAAGGAGGTCATTACATATTAAACTACAGATGGCAAGACTTGAATTCAGATGGAGAGAATGTATATCAAAATCAGGCAGTAGATGCGTTGAATTATTGGAAAAAAGCAGGAGATGTGAATGTTTTGCCTGATCCACGTAATTTATATCAATCATTCTCTACTGATCGCTTCTTACAAAAAGGAGATTATATCCGTTTACGTAACGTGACTTTAGCTTATAATTTGCCTAGCAACTTGGTGAAGAAGGCTAAAATGCAGTCAGTACGAGTGTATGCTCAAGCGCAAAACTGGTTCTACTGGACTCCAGAATTTAAAGGAGATCCAGAAGTTGGATTTGGCCAGGCGGAAAGTGCTGGTGGAACTGTTCAAGGTTTATATGCGGCATATTCTTATCCGCAAACTAGAACAGTCAATGTAGGATTAGATATCACATTTTAATTAGTAGAGACATGAAAATGAAAAAATTCATTCTAGCGATATGCAGTGTTTGCCTAGTAGGACTAGGTTCTTGTGAAAAAGGATTGGAACTGGGACCATATAACTCAGCTACCATCGCACAAGCTTTTGAATCGGAATCTGATTTTGCTAATGCTGTCAGAGGTATGTATGGATCAGCTTTAGGAGGCTCTTATTATGGAGGTTCTATGATCAGTTTACCCGATATTTTATCGGATAATGTTTTGGTGGCACGTACAGGTCGTTTATCTAATCTTTCTTTCCATGAGTGGCGTTATACTTCGGATGGAACTTGGGGATTATTTGCAACAGCTTATACTGGTATTCGCAGAGCTAATGCCATTTTAGAAAACTTGGATCGTTTACCAGCAGGTGCAGCTAAGGAAAATTTTAAGGCTGAAGCTTTGGCTTTCCGCGCTATGGCACATTTTGATTTGGTACGGATATATGGAAAAGCCTATACCCAAGCTTCTGATACAGACTTAGGAGTTCCATATGTAACATCTACGGATGCTACCTTGAAACCAAGTCGTGAATCTGTAAAAACTAATTTCAGTAAGATTGAAGCAGATTTAAAAGCAGCTGAAACTGGAATTGGTACTGCCAATGGAATTTATCGATTCAACAAAGCAGCTGTAGCCGCTTTATTATCTCGTGTTTATTTATACGAAGGAAAATGGCAAGAATCAGCTGATGCAGCGACTCGTTCATTAGCTTTAAGTTCTAACCCAGGGGGTTTAGCGGATTATGCTAGAATTTGGACAGATGCAGTAAATACAGGTGTATTGTTAAAATTGCAGATTGTAGACAAAGACCGTATTACTCCAGGTGTGGAATATAGCCAAAGCTCAGCTTCGGGAGTTCGTAATGAATATGTAATAGACTACCAATTCTTACAGTCTTTCAAAGCCAACGATGTAAGAACAGCAGCTTCTGTACGATTGACAACATTCAATGGTCAGCCTTATAATTCCATAGCTAAGTGGTTTGGTAGAGCTACTGGTAATGCTAACGTTACGGATTCTAAGGTATTACGTGTAGCAGAAGTTTGGTTAAATTTAGCTGAATCATTAGCTAATTTAGGCAAGAATGCTGAAGCCTTAACTGCTTTAAATAACCTTCGTAGAAACCGTTATAATGGTTTTGATGCAGGCAATTTTACAGAATCAGGAGATGCTTTGAAAGCAGCTATCGATTTAGAGCGTCGTTTGGAGTTTGCTTTTGAAGGACATCGTTTATTCGATTTGAAGCGTAAAGGAACAGGAGTTTCTCGTTCTTCGCGTGGTGATAGAGCCGATGGAACTGGTACTCCAGCACGTTTCTTGACTTTAGCAGCTACAGATTATCGTTTACAATTGCCAATTCCAACCAATGAATTGCGTGTAAACCCTAATATTCAACAAAATCCGAATTATTAATCGACGTATTTTGTGTGTTAATCGAAAAAGTCCCCATTTGAGGGACTTTTTCGATTTATATATTAGCCAAACATCTTTATATTTAGGGATAATTACCACTTATGAAGAAATTTCTATACATCATTCTTGCAGTGCTTGGTTTAGGGCACATCGGATATTCTCAACATCATACGATGGATATGATTCCAGGTAAGATGGTTGAAGAATACACTCCTGAATTCACCAAGATAAAACGCGAACTCCCAGAGGGCTATACCCAGGAAATGAGGGAGTGGGTAAGACGAATGAATTTGGAGACCAAGGGTACCCAAAATAGAACCTCAGCTAGTGCGGCTAAGTTTACCCTGAGCTTTGAAACACCTCCTCCTGCCGATGTAAGAGCTATTTTTGAGAAGGCGGCTGAGACTTGGGCTTCAGTGTTAAATTCCGATGTTGAAATTAAAATCCTTTGTAGGTGGCGTACCTTAGCTAGTAATGTATTGGGAAGTGCCGGGGCAACAGCCAATGTGCGCAATTTCCCAGGAGCAGCTAAAGTGAATACTTTTTATCCCATTGCTTTGGCCGAAAAGATGGCCCATAAGAATTTGAATGGTACGGATTTTGATATCGTAGCTAACTTTAATTCGGATTATGCCAATTGGTACAAGGGACTTGATGATGTACCAACGATCAATCAAATTGACTTATATTCTGTGGTTTTACATGAATTTGGTCATGGACTGGGTTTTATTGGTCAAGTAACAGTAGATAATTCAACGGCCTATTATATCTATCCAGGTATCTTTGATCAATTTATGGTCAATGCTTCAGGGATTAGTTTAACTGATACCCTCAATTTTAAAAATGATTCTCCTGAATTAAAAACCCAACTGACTTCAGCTAATTTATTTCTAAATACAACCAAAGTACTCGCAGCCAATAAAAAAGAGGCAGCTAAGTTATATGCTCCTACAACTTACACCCAAGGGTCTTCCATCTACCACGTAGATGCCTCTAAATACAGGCCTAAGGACCCTAATGCCCTAATGACACCCAGCATTGCCAAAGGAGAAATTACCAGAGAGTTAGGGACTATCGTGCCGGCCGCTTTCAATGATTTTGGTTGGTATTCATCAAGTGTTATTCCTTCAGGAGATTTATTTACTGATTCAGAAGATGTAACCAAGGATTATGTCTTTACAGCTAAAGTATATTCAGATACCTTGCTCAAAGAAAATTCCGTGAAATTGATGCTTTCTACCGATGGTAACATCCAGAATGCAACATCCAGACCACTAAGCTTATCAGGAACAAGTTATTCCTATACTTTACCTAAAGAAAATAAATTAAGAACCATTGCCTATTATTGGGTTGCCGAAGAGGCAAGTGGAAAGAAATTTACGAGTCCCGCCCAAGCACCCATCATTTCGGGAACCACTACCACGAGCATATATAAATTCACCATTGGTCAAGACACCGTTAAGCCCGTTGCGATTTTCTCCAACCCGCTTAAATATGTTTTCTCAAATCAGACAAAAATCCCGCTTCCTACCTTATTGGCAAATGATAATATAGGAATTGATACAGTTTATATGGAATACAGTATAGGTACTGGTTCTGTAATTAGATCGGGATTTGTACGCTCTACCAAAGATGCATTTAGTTATAATGGAGCATTCAATTTTGCCTTAGGACAAATCAAAGCAGGGGATATTATTAAGTACCGTGTGGTGGTAAAAGACAAAGCTAAAATTTCCAATTATGTTTATTTTCCTGCCACGGGTAATTACGAATTTGTGGTCTTGACCTCCATGGATGCTGTCAATAACTACAAAACAGATTTTGAAAATAAACCTAGTGCCGATTTTTATTTGAAAGGCTTTGCTATCAACCAGCCAGCCAATTTTACTTCCTTGGGCTTACATACTGATCATCCTTATGCCAATGGAGCAGAAGAGTCTTATGATAATTCAGGTGGTTCCGATAAATTTACCAATTACGATGCCATTCTCTTAAAGCCCATTATCATTCGCGCAGATACGGCCCGAATTTCCTTTGATGAGGTGGTTTTGGTAGAAACAGCCGAGACAACAGGAACCTCTTTTTTAAATGCAGATGGAACGGTCAATCGCTCATTTTATGATTATGTGATTGTGCAAGGTTCTAAGGATGGAGGTCTTACCTGGCAAAATTTACGGGATGGCTGGGATTCCAATGATTATTCCGAATGGCAAAAAGCATGGACTGGAACCAATGTCGACAAAAATGGAAACTCTACCCTGAAAGGTACTGCCGCCTTATTCCAAAAAAGAGAGATTGATATTTTAGGGTCGGGTAAATTTAGTCCGGGAGATAAAGTATTGCTACGTTTCCGTTTACATGCGGATGTAGGCGCCTATGGTTGGGGCTGGGCCATCGATAATTTAAATATTCAAGGTGCTCAAGCTGTTACTCCTCCTAAATTAGTATTGGCGGTAGAAAATGGAACAGAAGACAGAGGCTTACTGATTCGACCGAATCCTAGCCAAGGGCTATTTCGCTTGCAATTACCTTTAGAGCAAATGGGCCAAGTAGTGGAATTAAACGTGGTTGATTTGCAAGGAAGAGTGGTTTATCAAGAAAATATACGCGTAGGAGGTTCCCTATTAGACAAGGAAATAGAAGCGGGGAATTGGCCAACAGGTACGTATTTCTGTATTGTTAAAACGGAAAAGCAACAGTGGATAAAGAGAGTATTTTTATTGAAATAATCATCTAATAGGGAATTAGTTTTCCATGCCACCTCTTTTTAATTATCTTTGCAGTCCTTTATAAAAAAGAAATTATGTCTTGGTTTACCAGAAAAGATAAGGGAATTCAAACTCCTACCGAATTCAAAAGAGAAGCCCCAGATGGTTTATGGTATCAGTGCCCTTCTTGCAAGAAGGCCATCCATACTAGAGAGCATCGTTTATTTGCTTATACTTGTTCCAATTGTAATTACCATGAGAAGATAGGTTCTCAAGAATATTTTGAATTACTATTTGATCAAACAAAATATACCGAATTAGATGCTTTAATGAGTTCAGGTGATCCATTGAAATTTGTGGATACCAAGAACTATCCAGATCGAGTTAAAGCAACGGAATTAAAAACAGGTTTAAAAGACGCTGTTCGTTCAGCTTATGGTGAAATGAATGGCATGCCCATTACCATTTCGGCCATGGATTTCAGTTTCATTGGAGGTTCCATGGGATCTGTGGTGGGCGAAAAGATTTCTAGAGCCATTGATTATTCTTTGGAGCATAAACAGCCTTTTATAATGATTTCTCGTTCCGGTGGTGCCCGTATGATGGAAGCAGGTTTTTCATTAATGCAAATGGCAAAGACTTCTTCTCGTTTAGCCTTATTGGATGAAGCTAAGATTCCTTATATTTCCTTGTTGACAGATCCTACTACTGGAGGTGTTACGGCATCTTTTGCCATGTTGGGTGATTTCAATATTGCAGAACCAGGTGCTTTGATTGGTTTTGCCGGACCACGTGTTATTCGTGAAACGATAGGTAAGGATTTACCAAAGGGATTCCAAAGTGCCGATTTTGTGTTGGAACACGGATTCTTGGATTTCATTGTAGATCGTAAAGATCTAAAAGATAAATTGACTTCTTTATTGGGAATGTTGCAGAAATAACCCCAAATAGAAATATAATAAAAAAGGCTCCCGAAATTTTCGGGAGCCTTTTTTATTACTCAGCAGCTGGAGCAGCAGGAGCGGCAACCGCTGCCTTGCTACGGCTTTTCTTTTCTTTCTCTGGAGGAGGAATAACATCTTCCACACCGGCAAAAACTCGACCACAGTGCTCGCATACAATGATTTTCTTCTTGTCCTTGATATCTGTTTGTCTTTGTGGAGGAACAGAACTAAAACATCCGCCACAAGCACCACGCTTCACCATCACCACGGCTAAACCGTTGCGGGCATTATCACGCAATTTTTCGTAAGACTTAAATAAACGAGGGTCCACTAATTTCAAAGCCTTCTCACGATCTTTCATCGCTTTTTGCTCATCTTCTTCGCTCTCATTGATGATAACCTCTAATTCTTTCTGCTTTTGTTCTAAATCTTTTTTGCGTTCAAACAAAGTAGATTCAACAGAAGCGATTTCGTCATTTTTGTTCAAAACTTTGAAATCAATTTCTTTGATGCGCTTATCAGCGATCTCCATTTCTAATCCCTGAAGTTCAATTTCTTTTGAAATAGCTTCAAATTCACGGTTATTACGCACGTTCATTTGTTGCTCTTTGTACTTCACAATTAACTTATCAGAATCCTTTTTAGAATTTTTGTAGTTAGAAATTTGCTCTTCAAAAGACGCGATTTCTTGTTGGAATTTAGCCAAACGAGTCTCTAAACCCATGATCTCATCCTCTAAATCACGTACTTCTTCGGGTAAATCACCTCTAACTTTCTTGATATTATCTAAGGCTGAATCAATGGTCTGAAGCTTTAATAATGCTTCTAACTTTTGGGCAATCGTAGTTTCGGTAGCTGTAGCCATTATTATTGTTACGTTTGAAAGTGTTTAACTCTCTTTATTCTTATGCATACTTGACCGGATTGGTCAAGGTCTCGCTTTTCAGAACGGCAAAATTACTAAAAATATTTGATAAATAAGCATGGATAGCATCCTTTATCATGACTTCGGATTCATAATGGCCTATATCACAAAGCATACAGCTATTTTCGCCATCAAAGAATTCATGATATTTTAAATCACCGGTCAAAAACGCATCAGCGCCTTGTCGCTTTGCCTCCCCAATCAAAAAACTTCCTGCTCCCCCACAAAGGGCTACTTTTTTAATTTCTTTGGATGGAATATTCGTATACCTAATGGCTGACAAACCGAGTGATTTTTTTACAAAGTGTAGGAATTCTTCTTGGGTCATGGCCTTCTCCAATTCACCAATAAACCCAGCTCCTACCTCTTGCCAACGGTTTGACAACGAATGAATGAAATAAGCTACCTCCTCGTAAGGATGGGCATTTTTCAAGGTTCTAAGTATGGTAGCCTCTAAATAACTTGGGAAAATCATATCCACTTTTACTTCTGGAATTTCCGTAGATTGCCCCGCTTGACCCATAAAAGGTTGGGCTTCATCAGACGGAGTAAACCGTCCCATACCTTCTGAGGAGAAACTGCATCCCGCGTACTCACCGATGTTGCCAGCTCCAGCCATATGTAAAGCATTTCTCACAGCTTCTTGTTGTGCTAGCGGGACAAAATAAGTGATTTGTTTTAGGGCATTTTCTGCTGGTAATAGGACCTTTCCCTTGATTCCTAATTTTTGAGCCAAATGAAAGGAAACACCTTTCGGGGCATGGTCTAAATTGGTATGGGATGCATACAATGCGACGGAATGTTGGATTGCTTTAATGACCGTTCTTTCTACATAATTTTTTCCCGTTAAGGATTTTAACCCTTTGAACACGATAGGGTGATGCGAAATAATGACATTGCAGCCTTTTTGAATAGCTTCTTCGACCACAGCCTCGGTACAATCAAGGCTGATTAAAACCCCTGTTACCTCCATCGTGGGATCTCCGATAATCAATCCTGCATTATCATAGGATTCCTGCCAGGCCAAAGGCGCCCATTCTTCCATACTCCGGCAAACGTCTGCAAGCTTCATATTCTTTTTTTAGTATGTCAAAGGTAAAATTCTTTCGGGAGCTTTGAAAAAAATGGCTATATTTAAGCAGATAATACCTATCTAATTGAATTAAGAATATGCGATGTAGACCGGCCATTGTGATTATGGAAAATGATCACGTTTTATTAATGCGCTATCAATTTGGCAGTGGAATGGTGTATAATTTTCCTGGGGGTAATCCTGACCCAGGAGAAATTTTTCCAGAAACCATTATTCGTGAATGTCAAGAGGAATTGGCGGTAGAGGTAGAAGTGGGAAAACTTCTTCTTATGGGAGAAATCCCTTCCAAAGAAGACAAAAAAAGTGCTTTGCATATTCTGTTTGAAGGTAAAATTGTTTCTGGTATACCCATCCTTCAGGCACATGAAACCACTGCACAAGAGCTATGCTGGGTTCCCATTTCTCAGTTAGCCAGTCTTCATTTATACCCGAACGTAGGGGAGGCTTTACAAGATTTAGTTTTCTTACAAAAGAAGGGGGAATACCTAGGGGCTATCCAGCAACCTTGGGTGGATTAGGCCAAAGGTAGGTTCCTGCCACCAACCCAAATAAACTAGCAGCCAATCCTGGCCAAATCGAGGGGATTTCAGAAGGTGAAATAAACTGAAAATAGGCCCAAACGCCTAATCCCAATGTCATACTAAGGTGGCTACCAAGGGAGCTAGCCTTTTTCCACCATAATCCGGCATTTAGTGGGATGAAAAGTGACACCAACCCAAAGGCAGAGGATTCACCCACCAATTCAAAAATATTTTGTCTCTTGACAGCCATGTAAATACATGACAGGGTGACTATCACCACAGACAAACGAATGACGCTCAAAACTTTTTTATCCAATGGATTTTTTAGTAAAGGTTTGATTAAGTTTTCTCCCAAAACCGATGCAGGAGCCAAAATAGCACCACTGGTAGTACTCAACAAGGCTGATAGCAAGGCGCCTAAAAATAGTATTTGAATTCCCGTAGGGGTAAATTTCATGACCAAATGAGGGATTAATAACATATCGTCAGCGAGTAAACTTGGGTATAAATTCACTCCTAAAAATGCTATAAGTAAGGGTAACATGGCTACACTTAAGTACATCATGCCAGCAGAAAAACTAGCTATACCCGCGATGTGAGATGATTTAGCTGACATGACCCGTTGAAATATGTCTTGCTGAGGAATAGACCCTAATCCTATGGTAATCCAGGCGGCCAAATAGGTTAGCCAAGAGTTTAAATCATGTTTTTGAGGAGTGAATTTAAAAAAGTTGGATTCTTGCTTAGCTAATATTGCTCCCAAATTGGGTGTTTCCTGGTAAAGCAAAAAGGCTAAAAATGCTAATCCTACTATGAGAATGATGTTATGAAAAAAGTCGGTGATCGAAATTGACCACATACCACCTAATAGGGTATAGGTCATCACGAGCAATGCCCCGAAAACAATACCCCATTCGGTACTGATTGGCAAAAGTAGGTGTAAGGTTAAACCTAGGGCAACCAGCTGTGCTGAAATCCACCCAAAATAGGAGGGTACCATCACGATTGCAGATAACTTTTCGGAGAAATTACCAAACCTTTGTCGGAAGTAATCACTAAACGTTAGAACTTTTAAAGCATATAATTTACGGGCATAGATAGTTCCCACTATCATCAAACCCAAAGCCGCACCAAAGGGCTCCTCTATGATGGATAAAACACCACCATGGACAAATTCCCTGGGAGCACCCAAAATGGTCTCAGATCCAAACCAGGTAGCAAAGGTGACCATGGTAGCTAAGGCAAAGGGCAGGTTTCTACCTGCCAAAACAAAATCTTGTGTGGTATGCACTTTTTTACTCGCCCACCAGCCAACGGCTAGGTTCAATGCCAAATAAAAAAGTACAAATGCGATTAACATATTTAATAGAATGAGCCTAAAAATACGTAATTTTCTTTACCCATTTCTAACCCCATTAGCCTTTACCCTCTTGTATGTTGATTAAATTCCCTTACTATTTGATGTTTTTACTGGCAAGCTTATTCTTTAGTGCTTGTCAAACCGCTAAGATGAAACAAGCATTTGTGAAATCTGGCTTAGCTAAATTTCATACAGGAATCCTAATTCAGGAATCATCGGGTAAGGTAGTTTTTTCTCAACGAGCTGAACAATATTTTATGCCAGCCTCTAATGTCAAATTGTTGACCTTATTGATGGCCAAAACTATTTTGCCTGATTCTGTTCCGGCTTTTCGTTTTCAAGAAAAAGGAGACAGCTTATATTTTTGGGGCACTGGAGACCCCTCAACGCTTCATGCTAGATTAAAGGGGACAGCTTTATTTAATTTTTTACAACATTCAAACAAAAATTTAGTCTATGCTGATGATCCTTCATTCTTATTGCCGCAAGGGGCAGGCTGGGCTTGGGATGATTATCAAGATTATTATGCTGCAGAAATTTCTAGTTTACCACTTTATGAAAACTTAGCTCATTTCACCAATTTGGGAAATACCTGGAAAGTCCATCCTTCGTTTTTTCAGTCTAGTATTAGCCTAACTACAGAAAAGAACGCCTCAAGGGATAGAAATACCAATCAATTTCGATTACCTATCCCCACTGCCCAATCTTCCCCCAAACAAGTGACCATACCTTATTTGACTTCACCTGTTTTAACTGCCCGGTTGTTATCCGACACCTTACATAAACCTATTACATATCGCATAGCGAAACCAGATGCAGCAAACTCAAAAATTCATTATGCAGGAAAGTTGGATAGTTTATTGCTACCCTTATTGCATTATAGTGATAACATGATTGGAGAGCAATTGATTTACCTGATGGGGGCTCAAAGAGGATGGAATGGCCCTACGGCTAACATCCTAGGTAAATTAGTTCAAGAGCCTGGATTTGAGTTTTTGAAGGAAGTGAAATGGGTGGATGGTTCTGGACTATCGCGCTATAATTTATTTCGGCCCAAAGATATGATGCTCGTTTTGGAGCATTTGAAAAATAAATTGCCAGCGGCCCAATGGCAAATCCTTTTACCTGAATTAGGAAAATCAGGCACCTTAAAATCCATGAAATTGGATAATCCTCAATCCCATGCTTGGGCCAAGTCAGGCTCTTTTGGAAATACCTACAACCTGTCTGGCTACTATCAAAATGCCAAAGGAAAGCTGTATTTGTTTACCATCATGACTAATTTGGCCAATCAGTCGGTGACAGTCAATAAAAAACAAATTTTAGAATTTTTGAATGTGCTCCGCTAAGGGCTTTTTTCCTGGAATAAATTTCGATAAATCAGGTAGGTGGCCAGAATAAACAGAGCCACATATATTCCACTACTTGGATTTTGAGCAAGCGTCCCAAGTAAAAATAAAGCTGAAATAATTAATAACATTCCCGGCACTAGGGGATATGCCCATGCACGGTAGGGACGATGCAATTGTGGTTCCTTTTTTCTTAATTGAATCAGTGATGAAAAGCCTGACAAATAACTGGCTACAAAGAAAAATGTGGCGATGTCAGAAAGTCTTTCATTTAAATTTTTTCCAGCCAATAAAAGTAAACAGGACATGGCTACGGTTAAATGAGTAGCAAAACTGGGACTACCGACTGCGTTTACTTCACTTGCCTTTTTCCAGAAAAGTCCGTCCCGACTCATGGAAAAAAGTACACGAGGGGCAAACATCACCTGGGTATTCAGAATTCCAAATATACTTAAAGCCAAAAATGCGGTTATCCATTGACCTGTATGAGCCCCAAAAAGCAGGGTGATGGCATCTGCCGCGGCCAATTTGGAGTGTCGAACATCTTCTAGTGGAAGTACATACAAGATGGCTACGTTGATGAGCAAATAGATACTTGCAACAGAAATGACGCCGATATACATGGATTTGGGCATGCTTTTCACGGGGTCGGCATTTTCTTCAGTGAAATATGCGGCGGTGTGCCAACCATCAAAAGCATAAAAAATGGAAAGTAAGGCCGTCATGATACCCGACCAAATAGGTAAACTAGGTTTAGCTGCTGCCTGATCCTGATGCCACATGCCTCCAGAACCATAAATAAAACAAAGAAGTATGAAGCCCACCAGTGCAACCGCTTTGATGCCAGATAACCATTCTTGGGATTTTCCAGCCATAACTACGCCTAATTGATGGAAAAACCAAAGTAACAGCAAAGTGCCTACGGCCACAAAATTTTCTTGATGTTGAAAAAATGGAAATAATATGCCGACATATTCACTGAAGGTATATGATCCAAAGGCAAGGGCAGTGACAGTCCCAAGCCAAGAGCTAATTCCCACTAGAAAACCAATGTATCGGCCAAAGGCTCTTTCAGCATAGCCATACCAAGCACCTGCTTTAGGAATAGATAAACTTAACTCCAAGACGGTACTGATTCCTAATAAGGCATATAGAGCTACTAAGAGCCATAAGCCAATGATTAAATATGGATGGGCCAATTGGTCAGCAATGGGGCCTGGTTTACGGAGTATCCCTGTTCCAACGGTGCCACCTAAGGTTACCGCCACACCAAAGCCCGTACCTAAAACCTTCCAAAGTTGATTTGTTGCCTTTTTTTTCGACATAATTGAACAAAAATAAATAAATTTAGGTTATTGCAAGGCTTACCTTACATTGAATGAAAAAGCTGCTTTTTATAAAGCTGTGTGTTCTATTACTCATATCTACTGCTCTTTTCGCTCAAAAGCCCAAAGTAGTGAAGGAAGAGTATATTAGTTTCCATTGGAAAAAATCAAAAAAAACCGTTTATATACCCTTTGACCTATATTCTAATTTGGTCATTGTACCCCTTGTCATCAATGGTTCTGATACCTTAAAGTTTATTTTAGATACAGGAGTAGGGACTACTATTTTATCTGATCCGGAGGTCGCCAAAAAATTGGGTTTAAAATCTGTTCGTAAAATTCGAGTGAATGGGGTAGGGATGGGGGAGTCTATTTCTGCCAATATCGTTATAGATGTGAAGATAGGATTGGGAGAGGCGCAAGCGAACCGACAAAGCATCATATTTTTAGATTCGGATGTTTTGGATTTGTCCAGTTTTGTTGGAACCAAAATTCACGGAATAATAGGGGCCGATGTATTTAATAATTTGGTAGTAACCATCGATTATTTAAATAGGAAGGTAGAGCTACGTCATGTGGGTAATTATACATACCGGCCAGGAAAAGGCTTGAAATTTCCCATCACCATTTTAGATAATAAACCCTATATCCAAGGGGTTAATTTGACGAATAATCGAAATACCACGTCTGATTTATTGTTAATAGACTCCGGTGCAGGACATGCTTTTTCCATAGAAGGTCAAACAGGAGATACAACGAAATTTCATTTGTCGAAACATCAATTTCAACTAGGGAAGGGATTGAATGGTATCATTCTGGGCCATTTGGGAAGAATCAATCAAGTGGGTTTAGGTCCTTGGAAATGGAAGGATGTGGTTAGTTCTTTTCCAGATTCCCTATCGTATCAAGTCAAACAAATGCAGGGAAAATCTACGGTATCGGGAAGTATCGGAGGGGAATTTTTGCGAAGGTTTAAATTGACTTTTCATTATTTAAATAATTATGTGGTTTTCAAACCGATTGCTTCTCGGTTGAACCGTCCATTTGAGGAAGGACTATCAGGCCTAACCATAGTAGCCATATCTCCAGAATTTAAACGCTTTAAAGTAGAATCTGTCCAAGAAGGGTCACCAGCGGATGATGTAGATTTTAGGGCAGGAGATGAAATTTGGATGGTGAATAATCGCCGAGCTACTGAGTATAGGTTAGATGAATTAAATCGAATTCTTCAAACCAAGGTCGGAGATAAGGTAATATTTTTAATCAAGCGAGGAACCGAGGTTCACTTGAAGGAAATTACCCTCAAAAGATTATTTTAGTTTTTCTTAATGACGTAGCTGGCTACGATAGGAAAGTGGTCTGAATAGGTGATTTTTCTTAAAGTGGTAAATTGAAGAATCTCAAATTCCTTAGAGAAAAATTGGTTATCAATACGGACCATGTAAGGACTCCGATTCAGTGTAAAACCAAATCCCCTTCCAGCACTTTCAAAAGCATTATCCATTCTTTCCCTGAGAGTACCATATGCCCAGCCATAAGGAGTTTCGTTTAAGTCGCCAGTAACTAAAACGGGATAAGGGCTTTGCTGAATGATGCGGTTGATTTGGCTAATTTCCTCTTTATGACGGATGAATCCTTTTTTTAGTGAAGCTATGATACCCCTTCCTTCTTTTTTAGCATCTTCATAATCTTGGTCTCGGATTTTTCCCGTGACTTTTCCAACGCGAATTCCCATGGACCATAATTGTAAATTAATGACGCGAATGGTGTCTTTCCCCTTAACTAAATCTACAAAAAGAAAACCATTGGCCGAGTTTTTAAACTGTTGGCCCTCTTGGTGAATGATGGGGTACTTAGAGAATATGGCTAAACCCATTTTTTCATTGGCATCAAAAATTTCTTTCTTTAAAGCTTGTATGGCATAATGAGGGTATTGTTGCTTCATCATACTGATACTTTTATAAGCTGGCCGGTCGGCATTGGAATAGAATTCCTGAAAACACTTGATATCAGCTTCGCAGTCGAGCATGAATTTTTTTAATTTTTCTACATTTTCTTCATTGGCCTCATAGGCATTGGAATACATCCCGTAGACATTATAATTTAAAACCTTGATTGGCTTTTCTAAACTTTCCTTAGGGTTATTGATGGCAATACTCCTTTGAATGAAACTATAGCCTAATACCAAAACAGTTAAAGGTAATAGCGCTCTTTTGGCACGTTGAAATATCCAATATATAAGCGATACAAAACAAAGAATTTGGGCCACGGGCATGCTCATCATGATGAATCCAGCAAGCCAATGATCAACAATTAATGAATAACTAAGTAAATAGGTTAATAAGGTGTATAAACACAAGGGTAAAGTGCCTAACCAGATGATGGAGGATATTATTTTCTTAGGAAGAGATTCGGTGGTTTTACGCTTACCCATACTCAAAGATAGCAATTGAATAATAATGGGAGAGATATTTTATAAATTTTAGAAAGGGGATTGCAATTTTATAAAATTATGAGTACTTTTGCCATCCGATTTGATAACAAATATAATTCAAGAGCGAGTCTCAAATAAAAAGCAAATATTATGGCAAAGGTTTGTCAACTAACTGGAAAGAGAACAAGAGTAGGAAACAATGTTTCTCACGCTAACAATAAGACCAAGCGTAAGTTTTTCCCAAATTTACAGACAAAGAAATTCTTTTTAGAATCTGAAGGTGTTTGGGTACGTATGAAAGTAAGCGCTAAGGCAATTCGTACCATCAATAAGAATGGTTTCGAAAAGACTTTAATTGCTTCTGCACGTAAAGGAACTTTAACTGTATAGATTGTAAATTTTTTACGAAATTAGAGCCTCTTTGAAAATCAAAGAGGCTTTTTTTGTTGCCTATGCTTACATCAGAGGACTTCATTCGTTATCAAAAACAGCTTAAAATGGCTGATTGGGGAGAAGCACAGCAGCTCGCTTTAGCCAAGGCTAAGGTATTGGTGGTGGGTGCTGGTGGCTTAGCCAGTGGGGCTTTACCCTATTTGGCAGCGGCTGGCATAGGAAAAATAACCATCATTGATGGCGATACTGTTGATTTGTCCAATCTAGGTCGACAGGTCATTTATCAGCAGGCCGACATCGGGGAGTTCAAAGCAATTCGAGCGGAGGCCTATGTGAAAGGGCTAAATCCGAGCATTCAAGTTCAGGCTATTGCCCAGCAATTACACGAAGATAATGCCGAGTTGCTTATCCAATCTGTGGATTTGGTGATTGATTGTACCGATAATTTTAAGACTCGGTATTTAATCAATGATTACTGTGTGGCCTTAGGAAAACCCTTTATTTACGCTGCCATTCATACCTGGGAGGGACATTTAAGTGTTTGTAATATGCGCTTGTCATCGGGAAAAATGAGTCCCACCTACCGTTGTTTCTTTCCCCAGGAACCTGGGCCTAATGAAATTCCGACTTGTGATGAAGCGGGTGTTTTAGGTTTTTTACCGGGAATTTTGGGAATCATGCAAGCCAAGGAGGCCATTTTTTGTTTAGCGGGTATGGAATCTCCCGCCCAAGGGGCCTTGATGACTTGGGATGCACAAGAAATGCGCAGTCATTTTTTTGCCTTGGAAAGAGATCCATTGGCTGAAGAAAAGATTTTTCCAATCACCGAGGATAGTCGAACCGTCCGTGAATTAAGTCCTGAGGAGGCATTTTCCCTATGGCAATCAGGTCAGATTGATTATTTATTGGACGTACGTGAAGAAGATGAATGGGATTTTGCGCGAATAGAAGGAGCGATTCATATCCCCATGAATGAAATTCCAGGTAAATTGGCTGATTTACCTAAAGCATCAAAGGGATTGGTACTTTGCCACCACGGGATGCGATCAGCCAGCGTCATTGTATACTTACAACAAGAGGCAGGTTTCAAGCAGCTCTATAATTTAGCAGGAGGAATCGATGCTTGGTCTAGAAGAATTGATCCTGATATTCCTCGATATTAAGAAACGATAGTCCCGTATAAATCAAATTCCTCAGCACGGTCTATTTTAACCTGAACAAAATCCCCTAAACGAGCATATTGCTCAGCAGGAATCAAAACCTCATTGTCTACTTCTGGAGAATCAAATTCAGTACGTCCTACGAAATAGCCGCTTTCTTTACGGTCAATCATCACCTTGTAGGTATTGCCAACACGTGCTTGATTTAATTCCTCTGAAATACCTTGTTGCAATGCCATGATTTCATCCGAACGCTCTTGCTTTACTTCTTCTGGGACATCATCTTGAACAGAAAATGCGTGTGTATTTTCTTCATGACTGTAATTGAAAATTCCCAAACGATCGAAACGCATGCGTTCTACGAAGGAATAGCTTTCTTCAAAATCAGCATCTGTTTCTCCCGGATAACCCGAAATTAGCGTGGTTCTTAGGGCTATACCTGGAACCGTTTCTCGGATGGTTTCAATCAAAGCTTCTGTTTTTTCGCGGGTAATACCACGGCGCATACGTTTTAAAACGGCATCAGAACCACTTTGAAGTGGCATATCTAAATATTTACAAATGTTGTCCCTTTCAGCCATCGTTTGTAAAATTTCTACCGGGAATCCAGCAGGGTAGGCATATTGTAAGCGTATCCATTCAATGCCATTGACATCGGAAAGCCGTTCCAATAATTCCTTTAGTTTTCGTCCACTTGAGCTACCTGCTTCTTTGAAATCTAAGCCATAAAAAGTTAGGTCTTGAGCAATCAAGATAAGCTCTTTGGTTCCCTTCTTAGCCAATGAATTAGCTTCTTTGACCAGTTCTTCCATAGGCCTTGAAACGTGGTTACCACGCATCAAAGGAATGGCACAGAAAGAGCAAGGGCGGTCGCATCCTTCTGCAATTTTTAAATAAGCATAATGAGCTGGTGTGGTTAAAAGACGTTCGCCTACTAATTCATGCTTATAATCTGCTTTTAGTGCTTTCAATAAACGAGGTAATTCATTGGTTCCAAAGAAGGAGTCCACCAATGGAATTTCTCTTTCTAAATCATCCTTGTAGCGATGAGAAAGACAACCTGTGACATATAATTTATCTATTTTACCTGCTTCTTTAGCATCTGCATAGCGTAAAATAGTGTCAATGGATTCTTGTTTGGCATTATCAATGAAGCCGCAGGTATTGATGACAACGATATTGGCTTTATCTTTTTTGGCTTCATGGGTCACTTCCAAACCATTTCCTTTTAGTTGGGTAAATAGCACTTCCGAGTCGACCAGGTTTTTGGAACAACCTAGGGTAATGATATTGATGGAAGGTTTGGCGACAACTTTAGTTTTCATGAAGCATGATTAAATGAACATGCAATTTACGAAGAAAGAACGAAACCTCGATTTTTACCTTTTTTGTGTAATTTTTTCTTTTCGGGATACAAATTTTAGATTCTTTTTATAGTATTGCAGTTCACAAAATCTAAATGTTAATTATGAAAAAATTTATCTTAACCTGCTCTTTAGTAGCGATGGGGATAGCCGCATTCGCACAGAAGGCTAATACATTGACTAACAAAGAGAAGAAAGAAGGTTATCAGTTATTATTTGATGGTACAACGTTAAAAGGATGGCATGGCTACAATAAACCAGGTACCGTAGGTGCTTCATGGACAGTTAGTAATGGCGAGATAGGATTTGATGTAAGTAAAAAAGATGGAGGGGATTTAACAACGGATGAGGAATTTGAAAATTATGATTTTTCGGTCGATTGGAAGATTTCGCCCAAGGGTAATAGTGGTATTATTTTCAATGTCACAGAAGATCCAAAATACCGTAGTTCCTATAATACAGGTCCTGAAATGCAGGTTTTGGATAGCGACGGCCATCCAGATGGGAAGATATTCAATCACCGTGCAGGGGATTTATATGATTTAATTCATTCTTCGGTTGAAACCGCTAAACCAGTAGGTGAATGGAATACAGCACGCATTGTGAATAACCGCGGTTTATTGCAATTATACCTTAATGGAGCGAAAGTGGTAGAAACGCGTTATGACGATGAGAACTGGAAAAAGATGATTGCAGGATCTAAGTTTAAAAATATGCCAGGTTTTGGTGTGAACATGAAAGGTCGCATTTGTTTGCAAGATCATGGTAACCCAGTTTGGTATAGAAATATCAAGATTAAGAAATTGTAGTTAATATTGATGGATGGTAAAGGCCTGAGAGTAATCTCAGGCCTTTTTTTATGGATAATCAGTTGATTGAATTTTAAAAGCTATGGAGTTTTATTGATTAACCGCCAAGCAGCTATTCGACATGTTCAGAAAGGCATTTCGAATTGTTGATGAAAAGAATTCTCGATTTGCTATTATCCACGTGGAGGCTATAGGATGGGATTATAAATCCCTTGTATTTGTCGTTCGACATGACCCTGCAGAACATGTCGAACAGCGGAGTTTAAATTATTATAGGATGGGATGATAAATCCCTTGTATTTGTCGTTCGACATGACCCTGCAGAACATGTCGAACAGCGGAGTTTTCTTGCTCTATCGCAAGTTTTCTTCTCCTTAATTTCTTCAATTTTAGGAATTCAAAAATGATCCATTTGGGATGAAGATATACAACTTAAGAACATACCTGATGTTTGTTGTTTTACTCTTGACCAGCCTAAGGTCTCATGCACAGAATCATCCAATCCAAATACTTAGTCAGGCCGATAGTTCTGTTGTTTCTTTTGCCTCTATATTATTTGAAAGTAGGAAGCAAGGTTTTCATAGCGATGAGCAGGGAAGGTTTACCTTACCCATACAACAAGCTGTAGATACCATCAAGATTCGGTCTATTGGTTTTCAGGATACTTTGGTAATTGTAGATAAATCGAAAGTCAAGGGGGAATTATTGATTTATTTACCAGTTAAATCTATCATTTTACCAGAGTTTCGAGTTTTGTCTATTAATAAACCTTATACAAGCAAGAAACCTAAAAAAACAGGGTCGTTACAACAATGGGGAGGGGTAGGGTCTCAATATGGATTACTTTTGAATGATGAGAAATTGATAGGTCGTAAAATGCTCAAGGCTCATTTTTATTTGGCACTTGGGGGAAATCCAAGATATCCATTTCGGATCAGGATATATTCCATCAAACAGGGTAAGCCAGATCAAGAGTTAAGCCATGAAAGTATCATTGTTCGAGCCACCCAGCAGGGCTGGAACGAATTTGATATTAGCCAATATGATATTTACGTTCCAGAAGGAGGATGCCTTTTAGCGATGGAGTGGCTAAATTTTGAATATGTTGTATCCGCTGAATTAATTCTCACAAAAGGTAAATACCCGGGTCAAGTTCTTGGAATGGGGGATTTTGGGAACCAATATTTGGGTTTTGTGAAGGATGATTTTAGTAACTGGCATTTTAATGGAGATTATCTTCCCAGATACCAGTTACCTGATAAAAGTAAATTTTTGAATCCCATGATACGTTTGACGGTGCAATAAATGGGTAATAATAAAGGCTTGAGAATTCTCCCAAGCCTTTATTATTAATTGTATCATTTATAATTTCCTACCAGCCCATTCCTTTGGTCTTCGTTCTGACGCGTAACAAGTTCATGTCGGCCGTGATAAATAGGGTAGAGCCATCTTCTCCAAAGGCGACATTGGCGGTGGCACTGCCCGCCTCTATTCTTCCTAATAATTTACCTGCAGGACTAATAATCAATACACCTCCGGGACCTGTGGCCCATAAATTGCCTTCTTTGTCGACCTTAAATCCATCGGGTGCACCTCTCCAGCCATTTTTAGCTAGTTCTGCTCCATCAAAAAAGATTTTTCCCTCTCCTAAATTACCGTCTTTGTCAACGGGGAATGCCTTCCAAATTAAACCCTTCGGGTCCGATTGTCCTACATACAATATTTTCTCATCCGGACTAAATGCCAATCCATTTGGACGCGTCATGTCTTTAACTTGCAAGCTCAATTCACCCTTTTTATTCAAGCGATAAACACCTTGAAATGGGAGTTCCTTCGCTGGTTCATCTTTTCCTCTTCCAGGTAATCCATAAGGGGGATCGGTAAAATAATAATCTCCCGAACTATGTTGTACTAAATCATTGGGGCTATTCAGTTTTTTCCCCTCAAACAAATGCGCCAAGGTTTTCTTTTTGGCAGGATTGTCCAAAGGCATCTCGGCAATTCTACGATCGCCATGCTCACAAGAAACTAAATTTCCTTTTTTGTTGATGATTAATCCATTGGCTCCCGGTTCTTCCGAATAGGGTACGCTTCCCGTATAGCCCGATGGTTTTAAAAATACTTCGACATCCTTTCCTGGCGCCCATTTATGGATTACATTCTCAGGAACATCTGAAAACAACAAATAATTTCCTTTTTTGACCCAAACAGGACCTTCAGACCAAGTATAGCCTGTCCCTAAAATTTCGATGGGTGAATTAATATCCAGTAATTTATCCAAAGCAGGATCCAATCGATGAATCTTTCCAATGGTAGGATAGCTTTTTTCCTGTGCATTCATGCTAAAAAGGCCGCTTGTTAAACAGCAAAAGAGGTAAAAGATATTTTTTTTCATGGTCTTGAGAAAAAAAATGTGGACTCTGTAAGTCCACATTTCAAAGAAAAACTCAACTTATAAATTACGTTTTTTCAATTCTTTCACTGCAAAATCGGCCGCACGGGCTGTTAATGCCATATAGGTTAAGGAAGGATTCACACAAGATGCCGAAGTCATCGAAGCACCATCAGTGACAAAGACATTTTTAACAGCATGTACTTGATTATTGCCATTCAAAACGGAAGTTTTTGGATCACGACCCATGCGGGCAGTTCCCATTTCGTGAATAGCCATACCCGGATAAGAACCATTATCAAATGCTCTGACGTTTTTCAAACCAGCACTTTCTAACATTTCACGGGCATCTTCCATGATATCTTTACGCATTTTCTTCTCGTTTTCCTTGAATTCTGCATCAAATACCACTACCGGTAATCCCCATTTATCCTTTGTATTCGGATCTAAGTACATTTTGTTTTCATGGTATGGTAAAGTCTCACCAAAACCACTTAATCCCATCATCCATGGACCTGGTTTTGTCATGGATTCTTTGTAATCAATACCAAAGTTTAGATCACCCACGCCACGGTTCCATCCTTGACGTGAACCACTTCCTTGGTATCCGAATCCACGTAAGTAATCACGCTTATCGTTTCCAATATTTCGGTAACGAGGAATGTAGATACCATTAGCACGACGACCGATGTAATATTTGTCTTCATCTCCTTCCCAAACACCGCTAGCACCAATTTTGAAGTGGTGATCCATTAAGTTATGTCCTAATTCTCCAGAATCATTTCCGAAACCATTCGGGAAACGACGAGATTTGGAGTTCAATAATAGGGCAGTCGTACTAACCGTAGAACCGCAAACAAAAATGATTTTAGCATAATATTCACGTACATCTTTGGTAACCGTGTCAATTACTCGAACCCCTTTGGCTTTTTGTTTTTGTTCATCATATAAGATCTCAGAAACTAGAGAATCTGGACGAAGCGTCATTAAGCCTGTTTTGGCAGCAGGAGGTAGGGTACAAGATTGAGAACTGAAGTAAGCTCCATAAGGGCATCCTAAGCGGCACTTATTGCGGTATTGACATGCACTACGTCCAATGCCTAACTGAGCTTGCTTGGCTTCAGATAAGTTTGCCACACGACCTATCGTCATGTGTCTTCCAGGAAAGTTTTTCTCAATACGTTTTCTTACCTCTTTTTCCACGCAATACATGTCCATCGGTTTTAAAAATTCCGAATCGGGCAATTGAGGTAATCCTAATGCTTCCCCAGAAATTCCCACGTGCTTCTCCACATAAGAATACCAAGGCGCAATGTCTTTGTAACGAATAGGCCAATCCACGGCAATGCCATCTTTTAAATTTGCCTCGAAATCGATATCACTTAAACGATAGGTTTGGCGTCCCCACATGATGGATTTTCCTCCGACGATATTGGGACGGAACCAGTCAAAACGTTTTTCTTCCTTGTACATGGAGTCGGAATCATTGAACCAATAGGTTTCCGTCATCTCATTGTAAGGATAATCACGAGCTAATTTGGGGTGAGAGGCTTTTTGTTCATTGGTTAACAAACCATTGTATTTAAAATCCCAAGGATCTTTATAGCTAGGGGTATATCCTGTTATGTGCTCCATTTGCTTACCACGATCTAGTACCAAGACGCGCAAACCTTTTTCCGTTAATTCTTTGGCAGCATATCCACCAGAAACACCCGATCCTACGATGATGGCATCGTAAGTTTGATTTTTGATTGAATCTATATTTAAGTTCATTTTATTCTAGTCTTGACATGAAAATTAAAGTGCCCAAGTTTTTTGTCCTGGAGCTAATGGCATACATCCATCGAATTTACCTGGGATTGGTAGGTATTCCAAAGCCTTAGTAGCACCGATTTCTGATGTAAAATAACCTGTAGTGGTTAATTCTTTCATCATAAAAAAGAAAGGAATAGGTGCTTTTTTACCTTTATTGGCTGTTCTTTCAGCATCAGATTCTAGCATGATACTTGTCAAGGCTTCTTTCTTTTCTACGGCACTAGCTTGTGTGAATGATTTTCCCGTTTTAGCTTGACAATTGGCATCTAATTTGGCTAATCCAGCATAAAAATGCTCTTGATCTTCTTTAGGATAACAATCACGTACCACACGAACAATGAATTTCTCCACACCTGCCGCTTTGGCTCCTGGGGTTCCAGTGTTAGGAATGATTACATCGGCCACTTCCGCCAATAAAGACTCTTGATCAGCGCTTACACTAACAAATGCCCCATGGTTTAACTTTTCTCCTCGCAGTCCAGCCATGGCAGGGGCAGAAACAACACCACCCATTAACATGACCACACGCTGTACAGCTTCTCTACGGTTAATGTTCATATTCAGATTAATTTATAAGGATTCAAGGTTATTGCATTGAAATAATTCAATTTTTTCCATACTGATTTCAAATATATACAATTATAGCAAAATTACTAGTGGGTATTGGAGGTCATTTCTAAAAAAAATATTGCGTAAATTGTGGCCATAAAACTTGTATATGCCCATTTTAGCCGCTGATTTAGTTCGTCAAGTTCAGTCAGCCATACAGCCTTTATATTCAGCCCAAGAAGTAGACGCTATTGCCTATTTGATGGTAGAAATGAGTACGGGTGCGTCTCGCTTGGATTGCTTGATGGGAAAAGAAGTGGAAGAGGTCCCGCATTGGGAAGAATCCTTGGCTAGATTAACTCAGCATGAACCTTTTCAATATGTCTTGGGTAAAGCTTGGTTTCGAGATCGATTATTTGGATTAAATCCTCATACACTAATTCCAAGGCCAGAAACGGAGGAATTGGTGGATAATGCCTTGGAAAAAATACCCCAACAAAAAACCGATTTTAAAGTCTTAGATGTGGGTACTGGCTCGGGCTGCGTGGCTATTTCTATTGCATTAGAAGCTCCTCATGCTCAAGTGTCTGCGTGGGAAATATCTCAAGAAGCACAGCAACAGGCACAGCTTAATGCCCAATCGCTTGGTGCGCAAGTACAAATAGACTTACAAGATGTGTTTCAATGGTCCACGCGAAACGATGCTGAAATTTGGGATATGATTGTTTCCAATCCTCCTTATGTCATGTTTCAGGAGGCCGAGCACATGGAAAAGCATGTAAAGGACTATGAACCCGGCTTAGCTCTTTTTGTGCTTGATTCCAATCCATTGATTTTTTATGAAGTATTGGAAAGCATGGCTTGTAAACATCTGCGAAAGGATGGTTGGATTCTATTGGAGATTAACCAGGCCTTGGGTAAGGAAACTAAAGCGCTTTTTGAAAATAAAAACTGGAAGCAAGTGGAATTGAAACAAGATTTTCATGGAAAAGATCGTTTTGTTATAGCTCAGAAGGACATTTAAATAAGTAATCTTACATTTGTCAGGGAAATGGAACATTTATCCTTTAAAAAGCATTTTAATGGAAATTTGCAAAGGACAGATAGTAATTTGTATACCTTTGCAGAGCAAAAATTTTAAAACAATATCAACAATGAACAGAAAACTTTGGATTGCTTTGGGCGTCATTGCTCTTGTGATTTTTTGGGGGGTCGGAGTGCGTAATGGATTAGCTACCAGTGACCAAGAAGTAAAAGGGTCATGGGCCAATGTACAATCGGCATATCAGCGTCGTGCTGATTTGATTCCAAACTTAGTTAAAACAGTACAGGGAGTTGCCAATTTTGAGAAATCAACATTGACGGATGTCATTCAAGCACGTGCTAGTGCCACACAAATGAAATTGGATGCCAAGGATTTAAGTCCTGAAAATTTGCAGAAATACCAAGCAGCACAATCATCCTTAGGGGGAGCATTATCTCGTTTAATGGTTGTTGCTGAGAATTATCCTCAATTGAAAGCTACTGAGAATTTCTCTGAATTACAGGCTCAATTGGAAGGAACAGAAAACCGCATTAAGGAAGAAAGAGATCGTTTTAATGAATCGGTTAAGTCTTATAACAGTAAGGTGGTTACGTTTCCGAATAATTTGATTGCATCTTTCTCTGGATTTACTGAGAAAGGATATTTCCAAGCAGAGGCCGGTTCTGACAAAGCTCCAGAAGTAAATTTTGACGAGAAGAAATAAGGATGCACATAAGCCAGGAACAGCAAGCGGAGATTTTAAAAGCAATTAAAGAAGCTGAATTAGGAACTTCTGGTGAAATACGTGTGCACATAGAGAGTCATTGTGAAGGGCGCCCGATCGAACGATCCAAGGTGCTCTTCTATCAATTAGGCATGAACCAAACCGATTTACAAAATGGGGTTTTGGTTTACTTAGCCATCAAAGATCGTAAATATGCCATCATTGGGGATAAAGGGATTGATGCCCATGTAAACCCTGAGTTTTGGGAAACCATACGCGATGAAATGAGGCCTTATTTGGCCAAAAATGAAATAGGAGCAGGATTAGCTTGGGGGATTCGTCGAATTGGCGAAGTTCTGACCATGTATTTCCCTTACCAAAAAGACGATATCAATGAGCTCACGGATGAGTTGTCCTTTGGGGCTTAATATAATACGAGTTTTTATCTTGGGCATGGCTTTCCTAGGCCTGTCTATGCCTTTACTTTTGGCACAAACTGGCATTCCAGAAAAGCCAAATGGTTATGTGCTGGATTTGTCCAATAAATTAAGTCCAGAAGAAAAGCAAAACTTAGAACAAAAATTGAGGGGCTATGCGGATAGCACATCCACTCAATTGGAGATAGTGATTGTTCCTACCACCGGCAATACCGATCCTTATGATTATGCCATGGAAATAGGCAAGGCATGGGGAGTTGGTCAAAAGGGTAAAAATAATGGTCTAGTCTTACTGATTGCCTCAGAAACTAGGAAAATTAGGATTGTTACAGGCCGAGGTTTAGAATCGGTCTTGCCTGATGCTATATGTAAAAGGATTATCAATCGGATTTTAAAACCTGCCTTAAAGCAGGGGAATTATTTTGGCGGTATTGATGCTGCTACCACAGAAATGATGCAAAGGGCTAGTGGTACCTTTCAATCTGATGGGAATGGAGAAGGTGAAAAAGGAATCCCATTAGTCTTTATTATTGTCATATTCTTTATCATCATCACCATCATTCGGGCCATCAAAAATAGAGGAGGAGGGTCCGGTCCTGGTTCCCACGGTGGAGGAATGTTTTTTCCACCCATCTTCTTAGGAGGAGGTCATTCGGGAGGCGGATTCGGTGGAAACAGCGGAGGCGGTGGATTCGATTTTGGGGGATTCGGAGGTGGAGATTTTGGTGGCGGTGGCGCAGGCGGAGATTTTTAACAGAAGTTATGAGCATGGTACAACAATTAATACAGAATTCATTAAAGGAATCTCAGTCGGTTTTAGAGCGATTTGTAAATAATCCAAAACAAATACAGGCCATTGAGGCTGTGGCTCAGGTTTTAGTGGAGGCCCTTAAAGAGGGTCATAAAATCATTTCCTGTGGAAATGGGGGTAGCCACTGTGATGCCATGCATTTTGCCGAAGAATTATCTGGGCGTTATCGGGAAAACCGCCCTGCTTTAGCAGCCATGGCAATTTCAGATCCATCTCATATAACTTGTGTGAGTAATGATTTTGGTTACAATTTTGTTTTTTCCCGATTTATAGAAGGTTTAGGACAAGCAGGGGATGTATTAGTAGGAATATCCACAAGTGGAAACTCAGCCAGTATCATAGAAGCAGTAACAGCTGCTAAACAAAAAGGAATGAAGGTGATATTACTCACTGGAAAAGATGGTGGGAAATTGGCAGGTTTAGGAGATGTAGAAATTCGTGTTGAGCACGAAGGTTTTGCTGACCGTATTCAAGAAATTCACATCAAGGTCATTCATATTATGATTCAATTGGTGGAATATCACCTGTTTGGAAGACAATAACCCTTTACCTAGTTAGCAGCCTTAGGATGTAAGCTAGGGCTTTTACGTTATGCCCATGTAGGGTTTAATCAAAAAAAAGGCCCCAAATTCATTGGGGCCTTTTTATATTTATTTTAAAGTAATTAGTATTCTCCTTCTGCTTCATTGCTACCCATGAGTACATCTACTACACGGGAGAATATAGTTTTTATACCTGGTTTGTCTCCAACTTTACCGGGGTCTTTTGGACCATCTCCACCAATGATAGCAGGTTCTTGCTCTTTTGTTGGAATAGCTTGGTCTAATTGTTCGTAATAAACTTGTACTAAACCAATGGCGGTAGCAAAGGATGGATCAAGTATTTCTTCCGATGCCTGTGAGTTTTGTACCACCATAGGAACACCAATGCGGCATTCTAAATCGGTCAATTTTTGGAATAACTCAGCAATGTCGGGTAATTGAGCTCCACCACCGCAAAGCACAATGCCACTTTTGAAGGCCTGAGGATCGCCAACTTTACTGATTTCAGCTACAATTTTAGCGGCCAATTCTTTTAGGCGCTCTTCTAAAATGATGGCTAAGTTTTTAACTGATACCGGGCTAGGTTTACGCCCCGCAATACCTGGAATCATTACTACTTCATTGATATCAATTAATTTACTTACAGCTGAGCCAAAGGTAGTTTTTAATGCTTCTGCATTTTCCAATGATACATTCAATCCAATTCTAATGTCTTCGGTCAACCTATCTCCACCCCAATTTAGAATGCTGGCTTGTACCAATCTTTTGTTTTGGTATACACTGATTTCAGTGGTGCCACTTCCGATATCTACCAAGATAACTCCTTCTTCTTTTTCTTCTGGACTTAATACGGCTGTCGATGCAGCTATTGGACTAAAATAAACATTTCCCTTTTTGAGGTGGTCAGATTCAGCTGCTTCTAAGCATTGTACCAATAAACCATATTTATCAGGATTCGCCGTAACTACCATGAAGTCGGCTTGGATTTTCTGACCAATTTGTCCAACAGGGTCTAGGGTAGTAGGTAAATTATCTACTTTAAAACCGATGGGTAGCGTATGTAAAATACAAGGATTTTTCTCTGTGATGGGTTTTTTAGCCTCTTCAATCAAGGCATAAACCTCCTGAAGTGATACAGCCTCGCGCGGATTCTTCCGGATTTTCGTGCTAGAATAGGGCTGAACACCAATATGACTTCCTGACAAATTCGATGCAAAATAATAATCGGTATTCTTGCCTTCCAAGGCACCAGAGATTTTTTTAAGCGCCTCTGCAATAGCTGCAGTAGTTTTATGAATATTGACAATCTCTCCTCGTAAAATGTTTCCAACCGTACTGGCTTTACCTGATGCAATGATCTCTAATTTACCAGTGGCATTTTGTCTGCCAGCTACAGCTCTTACGAAGGAGCTACCAATGTCTAATCCGATGATTAAATCGTTCCGCATAATTTGTTATTGAAGATTACTCTAGCTTAACAGGAAGCCATAAAGGTTTAAAAATAGCTATTTTGACTAATAATCGCAAATAACCTGATTCTTATATTTTAAGCGTACCCAGCGATAAGTATTCCAGCCTTTGTTTGGAATTATCTTCTTATAAAACAGGGCTAGTTTTTTGAATTTTGTCTCCACATTGATAGGCAAACCAAAGTCGACCCGCGTGATACCTAAGGTAGGAATCATCACAACACCACCATCTTCCGCAACTTCCAATTGTGAAATTTGGGCTCTCCAAAATTCATTGTTATTGATGAATTCAAATAGTGCTACCAAATGTTTTCCTTTCGCGTCACTTAGGTTTTTTCGATTCTTTTTGAAAAAAGGACCTGAAACGACGAGGATTCGGGGGGTGAAAAGTGGACTAGTACCAATGAATTTACCATCTTGGGTGACATATTGGTCGCTCAATTCAGATTCACTGACGGTGCTTCTTAGGATACGTGCAATGGGGCTATATTCTTTGACAGAAATGATGATTTTGCCCGAAAAGTCATAGTGCGCTTCACAGGATTTTACCAAAGGAATGCGTTTGACTCGCTCTTCCATTTGATGTAAGGAAATATTTTGAAGATACTTGCCTACATAGTACCTAGTACCTTGCTCAGTGACAACATTATTGATATCTTTTTTAGCTAGAAGCGGTCTTTCATTTTCAGAATCTAACTTAACCACGATGCCCGTGCATTTGATATCGTTGTAAGATAAATCAGAATAGATAACGGCTGCTACGCCCATGCTCAACAAGATGATTAAGCTGATTAATCGTTTGATTAGTGCCCACTTACTTGTGTTTAATAGAGCCATGTAATGAGTTTTTTTTTAATTTTATTGTAATGAGTCTTTTAAATCGGCCAAAAGTAAATCAATATCTCCTGCACCCATGGTGACTAATAGTCGGGGCTTTTTGACTTTAATGACTTGTTTTAAAGCTTCTTTGCTAATGCATTGTTTATGTTCTAACTGGACAATTTCCAATAATTTTTCAGAAGTGACTCCCGGAATGGGAAGTTCTCTGGCTGGATAAATGTCCAATAAATATAATTCATCTGCTAAGGAAAGACTTTGTGCAAAATCATCTAAAAAATCCCTAGTTCTGGAAAATAAATGTGGTTGAAAAACAGCCACTATTTTCTCATTGGGATATAAAGCCCGTACGGAATTCAAGCAAGCGGCTATTTCAGTTGGATGGTGTGCATAGTCATCAATCATGACATGATCCTCGGATTCAACATGGTATTCAAACCTTCTTTTTACACCTTTGAAGCTAGCAATACCTGCTTTAATTTCTTCCCCTGTCAATCCCACTTGCATGGCAAGGGCAGCCGCTGCTAAAGCATTTTCAATGTTATGAAAACCTGGAATACGCATCGGAATATCTTTAATTTCACCCCCAGGATATAGCATATCAAACACCATGCGATGTGCTTGAATACGTATATTAATTGCCTGGAAATCACCTGAATCTATTCCAAAAGTGGCATTTTTTTGTTGGGATACTAAACCTAAGCCTACTTTTTGAATAAAAAAACCTTGGTCCTGAATTTGGCTAACAAATAATTGAAAAGATTCTACCACTTGTTCTGAGGCTCCATAAATATCCAAATGGTCAGCATCGGTGGAGGTAACTACGGCCGCATAAGGGTGTAAGGTTAAAAATGAACGATCGTACTCATCGGCCTCTACCACACAAATGATATTTTCTTTGTCTTTATTGGGAATAAAGTTCGTCCCATAATTTTGTGTAATTCCACCTAAAAAGGCGGTCACATTTTTATTGGCATGAATAAGTAAATGTGTCAATAGGGAAGAAGTCGTGGTTTTACCATGTGTCCCTGCCACAGCTAAGGTTGGAATTTGTTGTGTAATCCAGCCTAATATTTCAGATCTTTTAAATAGCGGAATGCCTAAGCTAAGCAAATAGTTTTTTTCAACATGATCAGCCGGAATTGCTGGTGTATAAATGAAAAGACTATGTGCTGTATCCGCCAGAATTTCAGCGGGAATACAGTTAACATCATCCGTATAATGGATATTCATGCCTTCCTGACTAAGGGTTTTGGTCAATGGGCTTTCTGTTTTATCGTATCCTGCCACTGGAAATCCATTATGTAAAAACCAGCGGGCAATGGCCGACATACCGATACCCCCTATACCTAGGAAATAGACATAAGTTAAATCTTTCAGTTGAATATTACTTTTCATGTAGGGTAAGCAAGGCTAAAATGTTCGTAGCTATATCTTGTGCGGCCATCGGTTTAGCCATGGATTTACTTTGTTTTTCAATTTGAGCGATGAGCTCTTTGTTTTGTAAGCTTTTAATGGCCTCATCGATTAATGTCTGTTGGGCATCTCCATCTTTGACTAATATGGCAGCACCCTCGGATACTAGGCTATGGGCATTTTGGGTTTGATGATCTTCAGCGGCACTCGGTAACGGAACTAAGATACTGGCTTTTCCTACCAAGCAAATTTCTGACACGGAAAGAGCGCCTGCTCGGGAAATCACTAAGTCGGCAGCAGCATAAGCCAAATCCATTTCATAGATAAATGCCGACACAAAAGCGCTTAGGTCTTTTTCCTTTTCTACGGAGGCTATGGCTTCTTTTTCAAAAGGTATACCGGTTTGCCAAATAATTTGCACCTGAGATTGGGCTAATTTTTCTAATCCGGCTTGGATAGCTAAATTGATGCTTCTAGCTCCTTGGCTTCCTCCAATGATTAAAATGCAAGGCATTTTTGGGTTTAGGCCAAAATGCTTGATGGCTTTTTCTTTTTTACCGGCTTGATCGATCAAGTCTTTTCGAACAGGATTACCTAAATATTGAATTTTCTCTTTGGGGAAGAATTTTTCCATATTGGGGTAGGCCACAAAGATTTGTTGGGCTTTGGAACTCAAAAATTTATTGGTAATTCCTGCAAAAGAGTTTTGTTCTTGGATGACAAATGGGACACCTTTAACCCAAGCAGCTAGTAACATGGGGCCCGATGCGTATCCACCAACTCCCACAGCCAAATCAGGCTTGAACTCATTTAATATAGAAAATGCTTTGGATAGACTTTTGATTAATTTAAAGGGGAAAAGCAGGTTTTTCATCATGTGCTGACGGTTGATGCCAACGATAGGAAGCCCAACAATGTTAAAACCAGCTTTAGGCACTTTCTCCATTTCCATTTTTCCCTCGGCACCTACAAATAGAAATTCACTATTGGGTGCCATTTCTTGGATGGCTGAAGCTATGGCTATGGCTGGATAGATATGTCCACCAGTGCCACCCCCTGAAATGATGATTCTTTTTGGTTTCACTAAATAATAGTTTTAAGATCTTTGGTTTCTTGCTCTTTATCTCTACTTACTGAAAGAATGAGACCAATACTAATGGCTGTAAATATCAGTGAAGTACCACCTGCTGACACCATGGGCATAGGCTGTCCTGTTACAGGACCTGCACCTACAGCAACCAGCATATTGATAAAGGCTTGAAAAACGATGGAAAAAGTGAGTCCTGCCGATAGTAATCCACCAAATGGTTTACCACTATGCCGGACGGCATTCGCCCCTCGGTACATGAGCCAGAGGAAAAAGATTGGGATTAAAATGGCCACGACGATACCATATTCCTCTACTATAATGGCATAGACAAAATCGGATTCTGCCTGTGAAAGGAAGTAACGTTGCTGACTTCTACCAGGTCCTTTGGGGCTTAATGCTCCCGTGGCAATGGCATAATAACTTCGGTATAGCTGGTAATCTTCGTCTTTTTTGTCAATGGATTTACTATCCTGTTTTCCTACTCGATTTCTAAAATTTGTAATCCTTGCTTTTACGGTTTTTGCTCTTTGGCCTATTTCAAGGGTAACGACCAAGCTAGCCAAAATAGCGACGGAGGCAATGATGTAACCAATTTGTTTCCATGGAACCCGACCAAAAATCATTAGGATGATACTAGTCAGGAATATCAAAATGCTTGTTGAAAAGTTTGATAACATGATCAAGAAGCAGGTGATTCCAATTTTAATTAATAACCAAAGGAAAAACTGCCAATTATATGCCTCAGGATTAGATTGTCGGGTTGAAAAGTCTTTTGCTAAACTACCTATCAAACATAATTTAGCCATGTCTGAGGGCATAAAAGAAATAGGTCCAATCTCCAACCAGCGACTTGCTCCTCCTTTACTTTCTCCAAAAATAAAGGCAACTAGGATGAGCATCCAGGAAAAGATAAGTGCTAAATGACTGTATTGCGCAAATTTCAAATAGTTTTGCCGAGAGAACCACGACATCATGATGAATGAGAATATTAAGATCACGAAAGACTTAATAAAGCTCATGATAGGGTCCATCGGATTCATCATCACCATACGGCCTTTGGCAGAAAACTGTATGAGCAAGCCAAAGGCATTTAGGACAAATACGATGAACCATATTTGGTAATCTCCAGCTAATTTAGACTTGATGAATTCAGAGATTCTATTTTCCATCGTTGAGCATTTTTACCATGGCTTTAAAATGATTTCCACGATCCTCGTAGTTTTTAAATAAGTCAAAACTAGCGCAGGCAGGAGAGAGCAATACTACATCTCCAGCTTGTCCCCACTCCATACTTTTTTTGACAGCTATCTCTAAATTGTCTGTTGAAAAGATGGAAGAACAAATAGGCCCAAAATGGGATTCTAGTTTTTTGTTATCTGTACCTAGGCAGATAATACCTTTTACCTTCTCTTTAACTAAATCATCCAAGACTTCATATTCATTGCCTTTATCAACACCTCCAATGAGTAGAATGATGGGTTGTTTGAAACTATTTAAGGCATAAAAAACGGCGTCCACATTCGTGGCTTTGGAATCATTAATGAATTGTACTCCATTCCAAGTACCACAGGGTTCTAGTCGGTGCGGGGCGTTTTCAAAGGTTTTAAGTGCCCTATGAATAGACTCTGCACTAATTCCAACAGCTTCTGCTGCCAAAATTGCTGCTGACATATTGATGGCATTATGTGGGCCATTCAAAGGGGCATCCTCCAGGTTTAAGTGGAATTGGGAAGAACCCTTCAATTGATTATTTTGGATCAGCATGTCGGCCTTAGAATCATCAAAACTAATGGTTCTTAGCTTTGCTTGATGGGGTAAAGAGCTAGCGTGCGACAAAAGTACGGGATCACCTGACCAAAAGATGCACGTATTATGGGAGGTAGCATTTTGAAAAATGCGAAATTTCGATTGAATATAATTTTCGAATTGGTAATCGTACCTATCTAAATGATCGGGGGTGATGTTTAATAATACGGCTACATCAGGAGCAAAATGGAAGCAGCGATCAAGTTGAAAAGAAGAAATTTCTAATACATAATAGTCATGTTGATTTTCCATGACTTGTTTAGCAAAACTATGGCCGATATTACCAGCCAGACCTACTCGATATCCTGCTTCTTTTAATAAATGGTAGGTTAATAGGGTGGTGGTTGTCTTTCCATTGCTACCGGTAATAGCAATGATTTTGGCCTGTGTATACCGTGATGCAAATTCTATTTCTGAAATAAGAGAAATGTTTTTTTGCTTAATTTCTTTGACGATAGGGCTTTTTTCGGGTATTCCTGGGCTGATGATTATTTCATCAGCTTCCAGCACTTTTTCCATGGTATGGCTTCCTTGTTCAAAAGGAATTTGCGCGTCCAATAGGTTTTGTTGGTATTCGGGTTTTAATTGTCCTTGATCGGATAAAAAGACCTCGAAGCCTTGATGTTTGGCCAACAAGGCAGCCCCAACGCCACTTTCACCCCCGCCTAGGACTACAATTTTTGACATTTGCTTAAAAAAATGGAAAACAAAAGATATAAACTAATACAAGTTAGAAAATGTCTTGGACTAATGAAAATGAGAAATCACCACTTTTATAAAAATTAGAGATTATGTTTTTTCGGAAATAAGATTACCAAATATCAAGTAGTTGATATTAAGTACTGAAATGCTAAAGTTGATTTCAAATGAAGGGAATTTTAGGTAAAATGGTAGATTTTGCTTTCGACGTTCAATTAAGAAATTTAATTCGCGATTATTATGATTTATTGACAGACTATATTCCGTTAAATAATTTTCATTTTTTTGTCCAAACCGATAATCAATATAACCGCTATGAGATTTGAAGGAAGTATTGTATTTCAATTTGAAATATTAAATGAAAAGCATGATGCCAAAAGGCAACGGGTAGAATCATTCCGTAAATTCAATGCGGCTAATGAACGATATTTTCGCTTAATTGAAACTGGGATGATGCGAAAGCGTGTTTACACACTTCGAGGAATTGAAGATGTTCATTTACACAGAGTTAAAAAATCTAATGGGCAAAAAAAAGACCAACTTTTCAGCTGGTCTTTTTTACTTTCGGTGGATTGGAAATTAAGCCAAAGCCACACGTTTGAAAGTTGAGATCGTCAAACCTTTCTGAGTTTGCTCTAACAACTGACGAATATTGATCGATGAATCTTTCACGAATTGTTGGTTCAATAAAGTAGATTCTTTGTAGAACTTCTCTAATTTACCAACTGCAATTTTCTCTAACATCGCTTCAGGCTTACCTTCTTGACGAGCTTGATCTTTTCCGATTTCGATTTCACGTTGAATCGTTTCCGCATCAACACCATCTTTATCTAAAGCTACTGGCTTCATCGCAGTGATTTGCATCGCGATATCTTTACCTACTTCTGTCACATCTGTTCCCTCAACACCTTCGAATGCTACTAAAACACCGATTTTGTTGTTGGAGTGGATATAAGATACAACTTTCTCTGCATCAATGTTTTCGTAGGCAGCTAAAGTGATTTTCTCACCAATTTTACCTGTTAATTCAATGATGTGACCTTCTACTGAACGACCGTCTGAAAGTGGTTCAGCTAAAAGAGCAGAAGCACTAGGAGCGTGTGATTTCACAGCAGCTTCTAGAATGCTTTGAGCTAAGTTATTGAAATCGGCTACTTTTGAAACTGGTTCAGTTTCGCAAGCAAGAGCGATTAATTTACCATTTGAATGATCGGCTGAAAGAGCTACGAGTACTACTCCCTCGTTGGTTGCGTTTTCAGCACGTTTTGCTGCTACCTTCTGACCTGCTTTACGAAGAATATCGATTGCTGCTTCGAAATCACCATCGGCTTCCGTCAAAGCTTTTTTGCAATCCATCATTCCGGCGCCAGTCATTTGGCGTAATTTATTAACGTCTGCGGCTGTAATTGACATTTTATGAATATGTTTATTCTTGTTCTGCTTCTTTTTCGTACTTAGCGGCTACTTTAGCTGCTTCTTGTGATTCCTCATCTGCAATACGCTTTGATTCCTCTTCTTCAGCTAAACGAGCATCGTCTTTATCTTGTTTTCTTTCAGCTAAACCTTCTTCGATAGCTTTACCAATAGCAGCTGTAATAACAGCAATTGATTTGTAAGCATCATCATTTGCAGGGATAGGGAAATCAACTAAATCTGGGTTAGAGTTAGTATCGCACATAGCAAAAACTGGGATACCTAATTTTTTAGCTTCTTCTACTGCAATGTGCTCACGCTTAACGTCAACCACAAAAAGAGCTGCTGGAAGGCGAGTTAATTCAGTGATACCACCTAATACACGCTTCAATTTCTCTTCTTCACGCGTCATCATTAAACGCTCACGCTTAGCAAGAGTTTTTACGATTACTTCGTCTTTTAACATTTTGTCGATGCTTGACATCTTCTTGATAGACTTGCGTACAGTCGCGAAGTTAGTCAACATACCACCTAACCAACGATCGGTTACGTAAGGCATCTTTAATTTTTCTGCTTCAGCAGATACCACTTCTTGTGCTTGCTTTTTAGTAGCAACGAACATGATCTTACGACCAGAACGAACGATAGCACGCATAGCTGCAGTAGCTTCGTCTAAACAAGAAAGAGTTTTATTAAGATCGATGATGTGAATCCCGTTCTTCTCCATGAAGATGTAAGGAGCCATTTTCGGGTCCCACTTACGGGTAAGGTGTCCAAAGTGTACACCTGCATCTAATAATTCATTGTAGCTTAATTGTGCCATTTTTTGAGTTTAAGAATGAGGAAAAATAAAAATGTGGAAAAGGCATCGGCAACAGACAAGCCCTTTCCACGCAATTTGGGATTAACGCTTAGAGAATTGGAATCTCTTACGCGCCTTTCTTCTACCTGGTTTCTTACGTTCTACCATGCGTGGGTCACGCGTTAGGAAACCTTCTTTTTTCAAAGGTGAACGTAATTCCGAGTCTTGCGTTTGCAATGCACGAGAAATAGCTAAGCGTAAAGCTTCAGCTTGTCCTTTGATTCCACCACCATCTACGTTGGCGGTTACATCAAAAGAACCTAATGTGTTGGTTAATGCGAAAGGCTGATTAACGACAATCTGAAGAATTTCAGATGGGAAGTAATCAGTCATCGTACGGCCGTTGATTTTAATCTGGCCTTTACCAGGGGTCATTGAAATACGGGCAATTGCCGTCTTTCTTCTACCGATTTTGCTTGTTAATTCTGCCATTTGATTGAGGATTGACCTATTTTTGGGTCATATTGTCCGTTAAAACTTTATTTCTTTTGGTTGTTGAGCTGCATGAGGGTGCTCAGTACCAGCATATACAAATAGGTTAGTGAATAATTCACGTCCTAAACGATTTTTTGGTAACATACCTTTCACCGCAGATTCTATCACACCGCGTGGGTTCTTAACTAACACCTCACGTGGAGTAGCAAAACGCTGTCCACCTGGATATCCTGTGTGACGGATGTACACCTTGTCAGTCATTTTCTTTCCTGTCAAGCGAACTTTCTCCGCATTGATCACAATGACATTATCACCACAATCTACGTGTGGAGTGAATGAAGGCTTGTGCTTGCCACGAATAATTTTTGCGATTTCAGAACATAAACGTCCTAAAACTTGATTTTCAGCATCTACCACCACCCAGTCTTTCTGTACTGTAGCCTTATTGGCGGAGATGGTTTTGTAACTTAAAGTATCCACTATAGTATTGTTTAACTGTTGAATCGCACCATAAAGACCACGGAATTTGTCTTAAGGATTTGATTATGACCTATTTTGCAACTAAACGGGCATTCAATCGAAAAATGGGAGTGCAAATTTAGAAATTCAAAGACTAATATCCAAGCGAGATATCAAAAAATAAAAATATATGCCTGAAAACAAAAAAGGAGGCCTTCGCCTCCTTCTTTGAATGTCTCCATCAGGGCCTATAAATTGCTTAAATCAAAGCTGTCCATAAAGGCTGTGGTGAATTTACCCGATTGAAAACCTGGGTCATCCATTAATTTAATGTGGAAAGGAATGGTCGTTTTAATTCCCTCAATCACAAATTCCTGAAGCGCTCGTTTCATTCGTAGTAAAACTTCCTCTCTGCTTTGTCCGCTTACAATCACCTTCGCAATCATGGAATCATAATTAGGAGGGATGGTATAGCCAGAGTAAACGTGGGAGTCAATACGTACTCCATGTCCACCGGGTAAATGTAAGTTGGTGATTTTACCAGGAGATGGTCGGAAACCATTGGAAGGATCTTCCGCGTTTATACGACATTCTAAAGCATATAATTTAGGGAAGTAATTCTGCCCTGAAATAGCAATACCAGCTGCTACTTTAATTTGCTCCTTTATTAAGTCAAAATCGGTTACTTCTTCCGTGATAGGATGCTCTACCTGAATACGTGTATTCATTTCCATGAAATAGAAGTCTCCATTTTTGTCTACTAAAAACTCAATGGTTCCAGCTCCTTCATATTTGATAGCCGCAGCACCCGCCACTGCCGCTGCACCCATACGAGTACGCAGGTCGTCTGTTAAGGCAGGAGATGGTGTCTCTTCACACAATTTTTGGTGACGTCTTTGAATGGAGCAATCACGTTCTGATAAGTGACATACAGTACCAAATTTATCGCCCACTACCTGAATCTCAATATGACGAGGTTCTTCCACGAATTTCTCCATGTACATTCCATCGTTTCCAAAGGCTGCAGCAGCTTCCATTTTAGCATCATCCCAAAGTTTAGCAAATTCAGACTCTTCACGGATGATACGCATACCGCGTCCACCACCACCAGCAGTGGCTTTGATGATAACAGGGTATTTAATTTTTTTGGCTAATTCTATGGCTTCCTCGACGGTATCTAAGAGACCATCTGAACCAGGAATCACGGGTACCCCAGCTTTTTTCATGGTATCTTTTGCCGTGGCTTTATCTCCCATGGAATTAATCATCTCAGCCGAAGCTCCAATAAATTTGATTCCATGTTCTTCACAAATGCGAGAAAATTCTGCATTCTCAGATAAAAAGCCATAACCTGGGTGAATGGCATCAGCACCGGTAACTTCAGCGGCTGAAATAATGGCAGGGATACTTAAATAAGATTGTTTACTGGGAGGGGGGCCAATACAAACCGCCTCATCCGCAAAACGAACATGCAAACTGTCGCGATCTGCTGTGGAAAAAACAGCCACCGTTTTGATGCCCATTTCCTTGCAGGTACGAATGATTCGAAGGGCTATCTCCCCACGATTCGCAATGAGTATTTTTTTAAACATAGTAATTCTTTTTTGGCGCTCTAAAGCCTTTTGCAGGCGGAGCTTATATTATGCTTTTTCTACTAGGAAAAGGGGTTGGTCAAATTCAACAGGTGTGGCATTATCCACTAAAATTTTCACGATTTTACCCGATACTTCCGCATCGATCTCGTTGAATAATTTCATTGCCTCAATCATACAAACCGTTTTACCAGGTTCGATGCTCGATCCAACTTCTACATAATTACCTTTATCTGGCCCTGGAGCTAAATAAATGGTTCCAATCATAGGTGATTTTACTGTATATAAATTGTCTGCTACTGGAGCCGGTGCTGCTGCCACTGGAGCGGCTGGTGCAGCCGCGGCAACTGCCGGTGCAGGCGTAGCTGCAGGAGCTGGGCTGTGAACTACTTGTACACTTGGTGCAGCTTCTCCATGTTTTTTAACAGAAACTTTTAATCCTTCAGTTTCAATACTAACCTCTGCTAGAGGTGATTTTGCGATATAATCTAGTAATCGCTGTATTTCTTTGGTGTCCATTCTTGATAGTATTAGGTTTACCTGCTTGTGCTTATGGTACAAATGTAATAAAAATGAGATAAGCTGTTTATTTTACTCTTTCCGCATAGGCGTAAGTACGCGTATCTACTTTGATAACTTCGTCTTGTTCAATAAAGATAGGTACGGTAATGGTGGCACCTGTCTCTACGGTAGCGGGTTTTTTGGGCGAGTTAGCTGTATCTCCACGAACACCAGGTTCTGTGTAAGTTACTTTTAATTCCACGAATGGAGGTAATTCGCAAGAAATAGCCTCATCATTCTCGGTATTAATTAAGATTTCTACTTCTTGACCTTCTTTCATTAAATCTGCCATCACCACGAGGTTGTCATTTAACAAGATTTGCTCAAATGATTCATTGTCCATGAAGTTATATCCATATTCATCTTTATAAATGAATTGGAATTTTCTTCT
Organism: Aquirufa sp. Wall-65K1; assembly: GCF_054558475.1. Lineage (NCBI taxonomy): Bacteria > Pseudomonadati > Bacteroidota > Cytophagia > Cytophagales > Flectobacillaceae > Aquirufa > Aquirufa sp. Wall-65K1. The sequence goes on from NZ_JBPXKD010000004.1 coordinate 314,794, forward strand.
CTCCACACGAACTGGATAAATGTTTACCCCTGAGTTGAAAGTATTATCAATCACTTTACCAGAAGTTAAGGATCTCAATTTCGTGCGAACGAAAGCTGGTCCTTTTCCTGGTTTAACGTGTAAAAATTCGACGATGGAAAATAGGTCATCATTGTATTTGATAACCATTCCATTTTTAATGTCTGCTGTAGTTGCCATGTATGTAATGTAAAATTATTTCGGATTATAAGCCCACTTCACATAAGCAGACGCCCAGGTAAAGCCTCCACCGAAAGCTGCTAAAATTAAATTATCTCCTTTTTTCAATTGGTTTTCATAATCCCAAAGACATAATGGGATGGTGGCTGCTGTGGTATTTCCATATCGATGGATATTCAACATCACTTTATCTTCCCCAATGTTCATGCGGTTCGCCGTAGCATCAATAATGCGCTTATTGGCCTGATGAGGTACCAAAAAGGCAATATCATCTCCTGTCAATTGATTTCTTTCCATGATTTCTGCAGAAATATCTGCCATGCGCGTCACCGCGAATTTGAAAACAGATTGACCTTCTTGGCGGATATAATGTAGTTTTTGGTCGATGGTTTCATGACTTGGAGGATAAGCACTTCCACCTCCTTTTTGCATCAAACTTTCACAACCTTCTCCGTCTGATTTTAAAATAAAATCTTGAACCCCCATACCATCTTCTGTAGGTTCCAACATCACGGCACCGGCTCCATCTCCAAAAAGAATGCAAGTAGTGCGGTCTGTGTAGTCTACAATGGCCGACATTTTATCTGCACCCACTATCACAACTTTTTTGTAACGGCCTGATTCGATGAAGGCAGTACCAGTTCCTAAAGCATTTAAAAAGCCCGAGCAAGCAGCAGCTAAATCAAAAGACGCCGTTTCGCGAATACCCACTGATTTACAAATCAAGTTGGAACAAGACGGGAAAAAATAGTCTGGGGTAACCGTAGCACAAATTAATAAATCAACCTCTTCTGGTTTCGTATTCGTTTTCTTCAATAATTCAGTGACAGCTTTGGCTCCCATGAAAGAAGTTCCTAAGCCTTCGCCTTTGAGAATTCTACGTTCTTTGATTCCGGTACGAGTGGTAATCCATTCGTCGTTAGTTTCGACTAACTTTTCTAATTCTTCGTTGGTCAACACATAGTCCGGTACATATCCTGCTACTCCGGTAATGGCTGCGTTTATTTTATGGGTCATGTTTCTTTAACCTAAACTTTTTTATTTGTTCTCGATGATGCCCTTGATTTTCTCGTAGACTTTCGATTCCACCACGGACTTACATAGTCCAATCATATTTTTAATAGCTAGCGGACTCGATGCACCATGTGCGATGATCACGTTGCCATTGATTCCAATGATGGGACTACCTCCGTATTTTTCGTAATTGGTATTTTCAACAAATTCATTGGTCATCCCTTGGTCCTTCATGATGTTATAAATGGATTCCCCCATTTTTAACATGATGTTTCCCGTAAAGCCGTCCGTTACAATAACGTCTGCTTTTCCCTTGAAGAAATCTTTTCCTTCAATATTACCGATAAAATTAATGTTTGTATTCGCTTTTAATAAAGCATGAGTCGCCTGGGCCAAAATAGAACCTTTTTGTTCTTCTTCACCAATATTGATGAGGCCTACGCGAGGGGATTTAATGCCAGTAGTAGCTTCAAAATACACGGAACCTAACAAGGCAAACTGCTCAAGCATTTCTGGCTTACAGTCCGCGTTGGCACCAATGTCCAGCATCACGGCGTATTTTCCATTGGTCTGAGGAACAAAACCAGCAATGGCTGGCCTTTGTATACCCTCAATGGTTTTTACGGAGAATAAGGATCCCACCATCATGGCTCCTGTATTTCCTGCCGAAGCAAAGACATCGGCTTTGGCCTCCTTTAAAAGACCAAACCCAATTCCGATAGAGGAATTGGGTTTTTGGGATAAAGCTCGGGTAGGGTGTTCACCCATTTCAATCACCTGATCTGCGTGAATGATTTGGATTTGCGTTCCAGTATATTGATGTTCATCCAAAATAGCTTGGATGGTATCACGAGGACCTACAGCTAGAATTATTTCATTATTGGAAAGACTTGGAAGCGCTAAAAGTATACCCTCTATTACTGCTTTCGGAGCAAAATCTCCACCCATCACGTCGACCGCTATTTTCATCTAATTATGTTTAATTACTAAAGCTTGAGGCAAAAATAGTATTAAATTTAGTCAAAAAATAGCATTTTAACGGGATATTTTCGCTTGAGGCAAAAATAAGTTGTTTTCCTTGATAAAGAGAAATAAGACTAAGAAGAATAACCTTCTACGATCATCTTTCCTTTATAGAATAAGTTTCCTTCGTGAACGTGGGCACGGTGGAATAAATGAGTTTCTCCTGTTTGGCTATCCACAGCTAATTGTCTTGGAGTGCTAAAATCGTGAGAACGTCTTTTGTCACGGCGTGTGGTTGAAATCTTTCTTTTAGGATGTGCCATTGTATGTAAATTGAATTAATTTCTAATTATTGTCTGTTAATTTTTTTAATGCTGCCCAGCGTGGATCCATGCTTTCTTCCTCTGTTTTAGGAATATCGGTTTCCTTGGCTGTGGTATATAAAAATTCGTTTTCAGCTGATTCATCTTCTGGTTTAACAAACCTAGGATGTAATTTTTTCATAGGCACCTGTAAGGCTATGAAATCATATAAATCCTGCGATAAATCAAGTTTTGGTTCTTTTCTGTCAATTAAAAACAGATTATCCCCCAAGTCCTCAAAATGATCCCCGTATTTGTAAATTAACTTTTCCTGAATATCCATGGGGAACTCAAATTCCTCATTGGATCGATCACAAATTAAATTCAAATGGCCTTTGATCTTCATCAAAACCTGGATCATGGTAGCAGATTTATTTAACTCTATCTCTGCCTGAAACTTGCCTTTTTGTACCCATTCCTGCTCAAAAGCCTTAAAAAATTCATCTCCGCCCTCAAAGCTATATCGGTACGATTTATCTTCTAAGGAAATGATGGGTATCTGATAGGCATCCAATACTTTCATGTTCTCTCGGGTAAAAAGGATTGCAAAATTAGTCATTTTTTTGGAAACAGCAAGGTTAAGCTGGAACAATTTGATAAAATCTTACGACCTTTGAATTCATGAATCAACTACCCGCCTCCATTCGATCTTTTATACGGACTTGGCTGTTCTTCGAAGTCATTGTTTGGATTTATTCCTTAGCCTTTCAGCGATTTGATCAAGTGCGCTGGATTAATGAGTGGCATCAACCCATTTTAGACCTAGTATTTCGGTTTTTCACCAGTTTAGCAGAGGTATTCCTGCCTTTGCTTTTTGCCATATTTCTATACATTAAACAGCGAAAATGGGTTTTACCCTATTTAGCATCTTATCTATTATCCACGCTCATCACTCAGGGACTTAAGCATTTTGTTTTTGAAGGTAGTTTAAGGCCATTCGCTTATTTTAGAGATGAAAGCTATACATGGTATACCGTACCCGGGGTATTTATCAATGAATTTAATAGTATGCCTTCCGGACATACCGCAGCTGCCTGGTTTATGTTTTTTTGGATGGCCTTGATAATCAAATCTTCTCGCTGGGGTATTCTCATGGCTTGCATGGCCGCAGGTGTCGCTTTGTCGCGCGTGTATCTTTTTCAACACTTTCCCATAGATACCGCGGTTGGGGCCATCATTGGGGTAATGAGTTCAGCTATCCTATATTATTTGACCATCTATAAAAAAATGCCTCATGAGTCCAATCCTGCTGCGTAGACCTTACCTTTTTTGGTTCTTTATCGGGGCCTTGGTGTATATTCCTTTTCTTGGGGCGAGCCATTTATTTGATTGGGATGAAATCAATTTTGCGGAGTCGGCCAGAGAAATGATTAAAACGGGGGACTACCTCAGTGTTCAAATTAATTTTAAGCCATTTTGGGAAAAACCACCTTTGTTTATCTGGTTGCAAGCCTTAAGTTTTCAATTCTTTGGGATATTTACAGACCAGGCTTGGACTAGCATGGAGTTTGCCGCCCGCTTTCCTAATGCATTGATTGGAATTGCCACTTTATTGACTTTATATCGAATAGGAGTGAAGCATTTTTCACCTAAAATGGGTCATTTATGGGCATTTTCGTATTTAGCGGCCATTACTCCTCATGTGTATGCTAGTTCCGGCATCATTGATCCATTATTTAATTTGTTGATTTTCTTGGGTGTATATTTTTTAATTCAATCTTTTTGGAAAGACTTTGCCACAAAGGAATTAGTTATTTCTGCCTGCTTTATCGGTCTAGCTTTATTAACTAAAGGTCCGGTTGCCTTGTTGATTTGGGGATTAACCGCTGTGGTTTATCTCGTTTTGAATCGAAAAGAATGGAGCCGACTTTTTGCTTGGTTGAAAGCGCTAACCTGGGTTAGTATCATTGCTATTATTTTCTTTATCTCTTGGTACGGAATCATTGCCTTAAAATTTGGAACTGGCATTATTGCTGATTTTTTTGCTTACCAAGTTCGGCTTTTAACTACCGGCGATGCAGGACATGGCCAGCCTTTTTATTACCATGCCATCGTATTAATATTAGGCTGTTTTCCTAATTCCATTTGGGCGATAAGTCCATTGATTTCCCGAAAATCTGAAATTAATTTAGCTACGGAGCATGAGCGAGATTTGAGCCTTTGGTTTCGAATATTATTTTGGGTCGTGTTAATTCTATTTAGTTTAGTTAAGACTAAAATTGTTCATTATTCTTCCATGTGTTGGATTCCATTGAGCTTTTTTTCTGCCCGAGTTTTATGCGATTGGGAATCGGGCTTCAGTTCTTGGAAAAGAATTCACAGCATCGGGCTGCTTGTCATAGGTTTGTTGTTTTCATTAATTTTATCCTTAGTGCCCTACATTGGATCTCATGCCTTTGAATTCATTCCTTACATTGAGGATAAATTTGTTCAAGGAAATTTACAAGCTCCTGTTTATTGGTCGGGATTTGAAATAGGCATAGGATTGGCATTTGCCTTGGCTATTTTGTATTGGATAACCAAGAAAGGGGCCCTAATTCCTAAGCGTATTTATGGTTTAATGATATCGGGAATTGCCATCATCATGGTTTACATGGCGGTAGTGGTTCCAAAAATTGAAGGATATACGCAGGCTACTGTGATAGATTTTTATGAATCTAAAGTAGGTCAAAAGGTGTACATAGAAACCGTTGGTTTTAAGTCATTCGCTCACCTCCTGTATTTCCAAAAGCCAGAAGGCTCTCCAGATGGAGAAACACTGATTAAGAATGACCGTGTGGATAGACCTACTTACTTTGTCATGAAAAATGATGTGGATGATGCCATGCGATATCACCCACATCTTACCTTCATGAAAGAAGAGAATGGTTTTTTATTCTTTAAGCACAAATAATTAGATAAGTTCTTTTTCAGAAAAGAAAAATGAACCTTCTATGGCGGCGTTTTCATTGGAATCAGAACCATGAATGGCATTGGATTCCAGGGATCTGGCGAACTGTTTGCGAATAGTTCCTTCGGCTGCTTGCGCTGGATTAGTAGAGCCAATCAGTTTGCGAAAATCCTCAACGGCGTTTTCTTTTTCAAGAATCATCGGGATAATGGCTCCTGAACTCATATAATCACACAAGCTTTGGTAGAAAGGTCTTTCTGCATGAACAGCATAAAATTTACCAGCTTCTTCACTATTTAATTGTACTTTTTTAAGAGCCAAGATTTTAAAACCAGCTGCTTCAATTTGCTGAATGATGGGTCCTGTAAAGCCATCTGCCACAGCATCAGGCTTGATCATAGTAAAGGTGCGATTTGTAGGCATAGTAAAATTTTTAATCAAATTTATCTTTAACTTTGCGAACGCCCAAATTTATTATGGCGCATTATCAAATTTATGTCTTCCATTTCGGCGCTTCAAGCACAATTACTTCCTGGTACTAAGGCAGTCATCACGACGCACTTTAATCCTGATTCTGATGCCATTGGCTCTTCATTAGCTTGGCAAAATTATTTGCTTCAGCTGGGTGTTGATGTCCGTGTTATCGTTCCTTCAGCGGTTTCTGCCAACTTAAAGTGGATGGCAGGATCGGAGGACATACTTAATTTTGAAGATACGGTACATCGAGTACAAATTGAAGCAATCATTCAAGAAGCGGCTTTCGTTTTTTGTTTGGATTTTTCAGGTATGCAACGTTTGCATGGTCTGAGTCATTTAATTAAAGCGGCTCGTGGGAAAAAAGTAGTGATTGATCATCACCTCAATCCAGAGGATTTTGGTGATTATTATTATCACCGGACAAGCGCCGCTTCCACATGTGAATTAATTTTTGATTTGATTCAAGAATGGGGACATGATGCCTACATAAATGAATCCATGGGTGCCTGCTTGTATTCTGGTATCATGACGGATACAGGTTCTTTTCGCCATCCCAACACGACAGCCCATGTACATGAGGTGGTAGCTCAATTGATTCAGAAAGGGGTTAATACCAATGCCGTTCATCGAAAAATATTTGATTCGGCTAGTTTGGACCGCTTGCGATTTTTAGGCCATGTGTTAGCCAACCGCTTGGATTATCTACCTGAATACCATTTGGCCTTACTTTGGATCACAGAGGAGGATCAAAAGCAATTTAATTCCCAAGCCGGAGATACGGAAGGTATCGTAAACTATGGCTTACAAATAGCTGGGGCAATTTGGGCTATTTTATTAATACAGCGTCCTGATGGTATTAAATTATCTTTTCGGTCCATCGAACCATTTGCTGTCAATGAATTTGCCTCTACATATTTTGAAGGAGGTGGTCACAAAAATGCCTCAGGTGGTCGATTTTCTTCTAGCTCCATCGAAGGGGCGAAGGAAAAATTGCAAGAAGTGTTACCTTTGTATCTTTCTGAAATAAATCGAGTTAAAAATTTATAAACGAAACAATCTAAAACAATCTATAACAGACTCAGGTCTCAACAAAACAATCATGCGTAAACAACTCATTGGTCTTTTATCCGCAGTCGTATTTTTGTCTGCATGTAATCAAAACAAAGTCGAGATTATCGATGGCGTAAAAATTCAATTTCACAGTCATGACGACAAAGCCAAAAAACTGAAGGATGGAGACATCATTACTTTTGGTTTAGTGATTAAAAATTCAACAGATTCTGTTTTACAGGATACTTACAAAGAAGGTAAGCCAGGTAAAGGAATGATTCAAGCTCCGAATAACGCTCCTGGTTCATTCAAAGGTACTTTCGAAAACGGATTACGTTTATTGGCCTTAGGAGATAGTGCTACTATCTTAGTTCCGATCGATAGTTTGACTAAAAACATTCAAGCGCCACTTCCTCCATTCTTGAAGCCTGGTTCAGATTTGAAATACACAGTTAAGGTATTAAAAGTACAATCACGTGCAGAGTTTGAAAAAGAAATGGAAAAAGAAGCGGCTGCTAACAAGCAAGCGGCGGCTGGAAAATTGGCTCAAGAGCCAAAGGTGATAGCTGACTATGTGGCTAAATCAGGTAAGAATTTCCAGAAATCAGCTTCCGGTTTGTATTATGCTATACTTAATCCAGGTGCTGGAGCTTCAGCTAAAATGGGAGAGACTTGGTCTGTAAACTACCGTGGATCTTTCGTTGATGGTAAAGAATTTGATAAAGGAAGTGCTGCTGAAATGCCATTAGGTCAAATGATTCCTGGTTTCAACGAGGCATTAACTTTATTGAAAAAAGGTGGAAAAGGTATCTTCGTTATTCCTTCAGCTTTAGGTTATGGAGATCAAGAGCGTGGTCCTATTCCAGCCAATTCAGTATTGGTATTTGAAGTAGAGTTATTGAACAAAAAATAAATTTTAAGGGGATTTCGGTCCCCTTACTTCTTTGTTCCATACGAATCGGATATCATATTCGTTTAAAATGGAATAAAATTGAGTGAATTAGTGAATCTATATGATGATGGTCAATCGAATGTTTGTTAGAATTAGTGCTTTTTTGGCTTTGACTTTGGGTTTGGGGGCTTGTTTAAGCAATGTGGAATTAGTGGATGAAATTAGAGCCAAAGAAAATCAAGCTCAGATTACTGCCTATTTTACTAAATTGGGCCAAAGTCCAACCGCCATGGAAAACGGAGCCTATTATGTGCTCACTAAAACAAATCCAAGCGGCGAATTAGCCACTAAAGGGGACACCTTATCCGTACACTTTGAATTTGCTAACTTGGTTACAGGTCAGGTCCTAGACAGTACTGATCGTAAAAACAATGCTCCATTTGTCTATCTTTATGGATTTACGAATCCAGTATTTAGCCGCTTGATGGCATTTCTTCGTGAAGGAGAACAGGCGGTATTGGCATTGCCAGGAACGGCCCAGGAGTTTCCGGGTTTACCTGCCTACACACCTATGAGAGTGACGATTAAATCCTATAAAGTACGTTCACAAGCTGATAATATCAATGAATTTATAGCTGCTCGTGGTTATAATGTCACTGAAACCACCGAGGATGGTTTACGATTTATACAATTAGTTAAAGGTACTGGGGAATTAGCTGCCAGCGGTAAAGTCGTCAAAGTGAAATATACAGGCCGTTTTTTAAATGGTGTAGCTTTTGACGGTAATATGTTGAAAACAGACAGTCTTTCAGTAACCATTGGAGGATCACAAACCGTAAAAGGTTTTCAAAAAGGTATCGAGAAAATGCGATTGGGGGAGAAGGCTATCTTGGTTTTCCCTTCTACCTTGGGGTACGGTCAAGCAGGATCAGGAAGTATTCCGGGTTATACCCCCTTGATGTTTGAAGTATATTTAGCCAAAATTAATGAGTAGTTATCATGAATAGAAGTACACTTTACCTAATTATTACACTAATTTTTACGCTTTTCACATTCGCTAGTTGTAATTTTAATGCCATCGATCAACAGGTTGAAAACAACGAAAGTGATATTCAAAAATACATTAAGGATAACAAGTTAAATGCCCAAAAATCTCCAGAAGGGATGTATTATTCCATCTTATCTGCAGGGACTTCGGGTAAACAAGCTAATTACACCGATTTAGTGAAGTTCCATTATGTCATGACTTTATTAAACGGTTCCAAAGTAGATTCTACCTCCCGTATTCTTAAGCAGCCTAGGGCCTATGTAACGGGAAGTTTTGAGAGTATTTTCTCATTGCCTTTGCGATACATGAAAGAAGGCGACAAAGGCGTCTTTATACTACCAGCTAGTTTAGCCTTTGGTGGTAGCTCTTATGGAAATGGCCTTATTCCTGCTTTTTCTGTCATTAAAATCGATATAGAGTTGATTTCTATCCAATCAGAAACTCAGGTAATTGATGAGATGAAAAAGACCTACAATGTCAACAATCCTGAGGTGACAAGTAGTGGTTTGATATTCCAAAAAACCATTTCTAATCCCAATGGTAAAGCCCTAATACCAGCTCAAACGTATCTGGTCAACTATACAGGACGTTTAGGTTTTAGTTATTTAAAACTGGATGCTGCCGGAAAGGTCGTTTATGATCCAATTTTTGATTCTCGTAATGGAGCATCTATGTTGGTAGGAGCAGGTCAACTTATTGCCGGTTTTGATGAAGGTATCATGAAGTTGAAAATGGGAGAAAAAGCCATCGTCATCATACCATCCAAACTTGGATATGGCGCCAATAACCAAGGATCTATTCCAGCCAACTCACCTTTATGCTTTGAAATAGAGGTTCCAGTTCAATAATTCCATGTTACCCATCTTATATCTGGCGACCCAAAATCCTCATAAGGTAGAAGAGCTTGCAACGCTTTTACAAGGGCAGTTTGAGCTTAGAACCGTCCAAGACTTGGGTCTGGAGGAAGAAATACCAGAAACTGGAAAAACCTTGCAGGAAAATTCCTTGTTGAAAGCACAATTCATTGCTCAACGCTATCAAGTTACTTGTTTGTCGGATGATTCAGGTTTAGAAGTGGAAGCCTTGGGTGGAGCACCTGGTGTTTATTCCGCTAGGTATGCCGGGGAGCCCAAAAACGATCGTAAGAATCTTGAATTATTATTGAAAAATTTAGAACACATCAATCAACGCCAAGCAAGATTCGTGACCGTTTTAACCTACCATGTTCAAGGTGAGTATTTTCAATTTGAAGGAGAAATACTAGGAAATATTACTTTACAAGCCCAAGGTTCAGTTGGTTTTGGATACGATCCCGTATTTCAGCCCGAGGGTGAAAGTCGGACCTTTGCCGAAATGAGCCTTCAAGAAAAAAATCAAATGGCTCATCGAGCGCGTGCTTTACAGAAATTCAAAAGATTTGTCGACGAAAATCGAAAATCTCACGACATATAGTGGGATTGTTGCAATCAATCTGTATTTTTGCTTAGGTATCTTTTAAGCTTTTAACTTTGTTCAACAGTAGATAAATGAATTGGAGAAGTCGTGTTTTTTTGGCTCTGCTAATTCTTTTGGTAGGTGTGCATTGGGCTGAAGCTCAATATGTGATCAAGGGAAGAGTAACGGATGCTTCCAATGGAGATCCTGTGCCCTTTGCTTCGGTGGGTTTAGTGGGTATAAATCTAGGTACAACAACTAATTTTCAAGGGGAATACACGTTTAATTCCAAAGTCTTAACGGATTCTTTATTTGTATCTTTTGTCGGGTACAAAAAAAAGGTCAAATTCATTGATAAGAAGAAAACGACTCAAGTAGTTGATTTTCAATTGGAACCAGCCCAGAGATCTTTGCAAGAAGTCGTGGTGTATTCTGGGGAAAATCCAGCCTTCAAAATTTTACGTCAAGTATTAAAGCAGCGCGACATCCATGACCGCAATAAGTTGACGGCTTATGAGTATGATTCTTATACCAAAATGGAGCTGGATGTAGACAACATTTCAGAGAAATTAAGGAATACAAAAATCATGCGGGAGATTGAATCCTCCATTAAAAAGTTTGAAAAAGAAGCAGGAGAAGATGGAAAGCCTGTTATTCCAACTTACATCTCAGAGTCAATAGGTAAATTTTATTACCGTGAGTCCCCCAAAAGAAAGAAGGAAAAAATCTTAAAGACCAATATCAAAGGTGTCGGGGTACAAGACGGAGGTTTTATCTCCCAGTTGGTAGGTGGTAATCTGGTAGCAAATTATAATTTTTACCAAAATTATGTGCCCTTCTTCGGAAAGGATTTTGCCAGCCCTATTGGAGACAACTGGAAAGGAAATTATAAATATTTCTTGGGCGATACCGTCAATGTAGATGGTCATATCTGCTATCAATTGGATTTTGATCCTAAAAATCCACAAGACCTAGTCTTTACGGGTCAAATGTGGATTGATACTACCAGTTTTGCTTTAGTGCAGATTGATGCGGTAATCGACAAGCAAGCCAATTTAAATTTCATTGATAAGATTAAAATCTCTCAAGAGTTAGAGCAAGTGGCTGATGGAGCTTGGTTACCCTCGCGCACTCGTTTTTTAATTGATATTGAAGAACTGACCAAAGGCTCAGCTGGGATGTTATTAAAGATGTATATCTCCAATAAAGGTTTTATTGTTAACCAGCCTAAGCCATTAGAGTTTTATGATTTGACTTCAGAAGTAGCCGAGGATGCCAAAGAACCTGACCCTGAGTTTTGGAAACATGCACGGTATGAACCTTTAAGTCGACAAGATTTAACGGCCTTTGCCTTGATTGATTCGGTAAAGAATTTGCCCGTTGTGCGTACCTATGTGGAAATAGCGGAAATAGCATTGAGTGGTTATAAGAAGTTCAATGATATTGAGGTGGGGCCTTATTTGAGTAGTTTCGCCGTCAATCGCTTGGAGGGAGCACGATTTAGATTGGGATTCAGAACCAATTCTAATTTTGATAAACATTGGATTTTGCGAGGTAATGTGGGATTTGGTACAAAAGATTTAGTGCCCAAATATTCCATTGAAGTCAATTATCTTTTCTCCAAAGCGAAGTGGACAATTGCTGGATTACGACATTCCTATGACATCGAACGGGTTGGTTTAACTCCCGAATTAATTGGTGATAACCGCTTATTTTATGCTTTTACCCGATGGGGAGCTTTTTCTGGAGCATTTTTTAGAAGGGAAAGTGAGGCATTTTTTAGTACTGAGCTTACTAAAGGTTTGAGTTTTACAGCTCAAATGAATACGCGTTCATTTGATCCACTGTTTAGATTTCAATACCGTTTAAAACCTGAGTTAGGGAATGCTTCGCCTGTACAAGATTATTACCAAGAGTCCTTTTTTACCCTAGAAGCTAGATTTGCCAAGGGGGAAACCTTTATCATGAATGGTAATGAACGCATCACTTTAGCTACCAAGCGCATACCCGTGGTGACTTTTCGATATCAAAGGGGGTTAAAAGGCTTTTTAGGAGGTGATTTTGATTACGAGCGATTTACGCTAAAAGCTTATCAAACATTTAGATTAGGCACTTTAGGTAGATCTGATTATACCTTATCCATGGGTTATACCCCATCCAACTTACCAGCTCCCTTATTATTTCCTCATCTAGGAAATGAGACTTTGTTTTTTGTACGTAGTGCCTTCTCCACCATGAATTATTTTGAATTTGTGAGTGATCAATTCGTTTCTTTGCAATACAACCATAATTTCGAAGGTTTATTATTCAATCGTATTCCCTTGATCAAGAAATTGAAATGGCGATTTATTGCTAGCGGAAATTTATTGTGGGGCAGTCAAAGAAAGGCAAATAAAGACATCATGAAAGATGTCAATAATCCATTGAAATCGAAGTTTCTCGACATGTATTCTTTTGACTCCTTGAATCCAAATGTACCTTATGCTGAGGTGGGTTATGGAATCGATAATATTTTCAAATTATTTAGGATCCAGGCCTTCCACCGTTTGTCGTATATGGATCACGGTTCACCTAAGGCTTTTCGCCTGATGGCATCGGTTAATTTCTCATTCTAAGCAATTTTGGTATATTATTAAGACGAAAATTTAAACATTTCAAGAATGTTTTTAATGTTCTTGATTTTAGGTTTAAGCCACCCTATATTTGGGTTCTGCGCCTCATTAAATTATGGTGACATTTAATATTATAATGATTTTAATTCTCATTGGGCTTTGTTTATTAAGCTACATATTGGGCTCTATACCTACGGCTATTTGGTATGGTGAAGCCTACCATGGAGTAGATATCCGTACCTTGGGAAGTGGGAATGCAGGAGCTACCAATACCTTTCGGGTATTAGGAAAAAAAGCAGGTAGTATTGTCTTGTTTGTGGATGCATTTAAAGGATTTTTAGCTACTTCTTTGTCTACTTTTTTATTTTACCTTCATTTGATTGATTGGCAGACCTGCGTATCCTTAAAAATTGTCTTTGGATTTTTGGCAGTATTAGGTCACTTGCTGCCCATATTTTGTGATTTTAAAGGAGGAAAAGGAGTGGCCACCTTGATGGGTATGGTTTTGGCCTTGCATCCCGAAGCAGCTTTGGTGAGCATAGCTGTATTTTTACTTGTATTTTATGTATCCAATTACGTCTCTTTAGGTTCTATGGTGGCCTCCTTGGTATTTCCCTTTTTGATGGTTTTCAAGGTCTTTGGAGAGGAATTTCCGATTCTGATATATTTTGGATTTATCGTGGCATCTTTGGTCATTTTCATGCACCGCAAAAATATTGCGCGTATCCTTCAAGGAAAGGAGAATCGCATGTATCTAATCCCTCGAAAGAAACAATCCTAAGTCGTTTTTATTTATCTTTGTGCGTGGATGTTGTAATCCCATTCGCCTTTCGATATGAAAAAAACGCAAGCTTATATTCAAGCAAATCAACAACGATTTTTAGATGAATTATTGGATTTATTACGAATCCCCTCTATCTCGGCGGATCCTGCCTATGCTGGAGATGTTCGTAGAGCGGCAGAATATATTGCCCAAAATTTACGTCAATCTGGTGCAGATCACGTTCGTTTAGAAGAAACTGCTGGCTTTCCAGTGGTTTATGGTGAGAAAATCATTGATCCACAAGCTCCTACTGTTTTGGTATATGGACATTATGATGTTCAACCTGCAGACCCTTTGGAATTATGGGAGAGCCCGCCCTTTGAACCAGTTATCAAAGATGATATCATTTATGCCCGTGGGTCTTGTGACGACAAAGGACAGGTTTTCATGCATGTGAAAGCCTTTGAAGCGATGTTAGCTACGGATAATTTACCTTGTAACATCAAGTTTATGATTGAAGGGGAAGAGGAAATTGGCTCCAATAATTTAGCCATTTTTGTGGCGAATCATAAAGAATTATTGAAGGCAGATGTTATTTTGATTTCTGATACTGCCATCATTGCCAATGACATTCCATCCATTGATGTAGGTTTACGAGGTTTAAGCTATTTGGAAGTAAAAGTTCAGGGACCAAACCGCGACTTACATTCAGGGGTTTATGGAGGTGCGGTAGCAAATCCGATCAATATTTTATGTGAAATGATTGCCTCCATGCATGATGAATTTAATCGGATTACCATTCCAGGTTTTTATGATGCTGTTCAAGAATTAAGTGCTTCCGACCGAGCGGCTATGGCTCAAACACCATTTGATTTGGATGCTTATCAAAAAGATTTAGGTATTGCTTCCGTACATGGGGAAAAAGGCTATTCTACCCTTGAAAGAGCGTCCATCCGTCCGACACTGGATGTTAACGGAATATGGGGTGGATACATTGGTGAAGGGGCTAAAACAGTTCTCCCTTCGGTAGCGCATGCTAAAATTTCCATGCGATTAGTTCCAAATCAAAGTTCAGAAAAAATCACCCAGTTGTTTATAGATCATTTTAAGTCCATAGCACCTAAAGGAGTGAAAGTGACTGTCACACCCCATCATGGTGGGGAGGCTTATGTGATGCCAACGGATTCCATTGCTTATCAAGCTGCTTCCAAGGCCTTAGCCGAGACATTTGGAAAAGAGCCCGTTCCTACTCGTGGCGGAGGAAGTATACCGGTACCTACTGTTTTTGAAAAAGAATTAGGAATTAAGTCGGTTTTAATGGGTTTTGGATTGGATTCAGATGCCATTCATTCGCCTAATGAGCATTTTGGCTTGTTTAATTTTTATAAAGGAATAGAAACAATTCCTCATTTTTTTAAGCATTTTTACACACTTTCTTCAAAATAATGACCGAGAATTTAAGCAAGCTAGCCACCGAGTCTGACTCTAATTATTTGGATTTGGATAAACAGTCGGTAGATACCATTTTACGACAAATCAATGCCGAAGATAAAACAGTGCCTTATTCGGTAGAAAAGGTGATACCTCAAATTGAGAAATTGGTCTTACAGATAGTTGCTAGAATGCAAAAGGGTGGCAGATTATTTTATATAGGAGCTGGTACAAGTGGTAGATTAGGAGTGGTAGATGCTTCGGAATGTCCTCCAACTTACGGAGTCCCTCATGATTGGGTTATAGGTTTAATTGCAGGGGGTGATGGCGCCATTCGAAGGGCTGTGGAAAATGCCGAAGATGATGAAAAGCAGGCATGGCTCGATATGAAAGCTTACGACATTGATGAACATGATGTGGTGATAGGTATTGCCGCCTCAGGAAGGACGCCTTATGTTATTGGAGGTCTACGAGATGCCAATGCCCACGGCGTTTTAACCGCTTGCATTGTTTGTAATGAGGGAAGTTTGATTGCCCAGGTGGCTCAATATCCGATCGAAGTGGTAGTGGGGCCTGAGTATGTGACGGGTAGTACTCGCATGAAATCAGGTACAGCACAGAAATTGGTTTTGAATATGATTTCGACTGCGGTAATGATTCGATTAGGTCGGGTTCGAGGAAATAAAATGGTGGATATGGCCTTAAGTAACCACAAATTAGTTTTACGAGCCATTCGTATGGTTAAGGAGGCCACGGGTGTGACAGAAGATAAAGCTTCGGAATTATTGGATCAACATGGAAGTGTTAGAGCTGCTGTGGATGCTTTTCATGCCTCTATTTAATAAAAAGGGAGAAATATGCGTAAAAGCATATAGAAAATAACGTTTAAATCCCTTATTTTGTGAACAATTAAACATTCAATCAAAATGAAAAAAATATCAAAATTTATTTTGGCTGTTACCTTAGGAACCTTTGCATTTGGATTTCAAGCCCATGCAGAAGATTTTCCTGCTGATATCAAGCCATTAATGCAAAAATATACTTGCTTTGCTTGTCACAAGGTAGACGCTCGTTTAGTTGGACCTGCCTACACCGAGGTTGCTAAGAAAAAGTATAGCAATGCGAAAATTGTTGAATTAATTGCGAATCCAAAACCAGAGAACTGGCCAGGTTACCCACCAATGATGGCATTGAAAAATGTACCAAAGGCGGATGCCATGAAAATTGCTTCTTGGATCAATTCTTTGAAATAAGCATAAAAAAAATCCCGAATAAATCGGGATTTTTTTATTTAGTATGGAGCGGCTTATTTAGTCGCTTTTGCTTTTTTAGGAGCTTTCTCCGTTTTTTCTTCTGTCACTTCTTTTACTTCCTTTGCTGCTTTTGGCGCTTTTGCCGCCTTTTCCACCTTAGGCTCGGCAGGAGCAGTTTGGAACATATCAGGAGTATTATTCACTAAAATTAAATACCAAGAAAGGATTTTTTTGATGTCTGAGGCATATACACGATCCGAATCGTAGTTTGGAACAATGCTGGCTAATAAGCCAAATAACTCTGAATCACTTGCCTTTTTTGGCTCGATTTGTAAGCTTCCCTGACATACAGTATGAATCTTTTGGAATAAATCACCTAATGGCAAGGTGCTATCTTGGTGATCATCTAAGTATAGGGAGATATCTTTTAATACAGAAATACGTGTTTGACCGCTAACAACAGACTTTTGCTTAAGAGCATCTAATGTTTCTACAATAACCCCCGTACGAGTGGGTTTCAATACTCTAAATAATCCGCTTTTGCCTGAGATGTGGGCAATTTCATTTAATAATTCCATGTGTGATGTTTAATTCGGTCGCAAAAATATTAAGATTTCCTTGATTTATAGGGAGATGAGTCAATTAATTCCTGAATACTGGCTAAGATTTCTTCTCTTCCTTGATGTTTTTCAGCGGAAGTGATGAACATTTTCGGTAAAGCTTCCCAAGATTGTAATAAGTATTCTTGGTAATGTTTGAAATTGTCATCCACCTGTTTTTGAGATAATTTATCCGCTTTGGTGAAGACAATGTAAAAAGGAATTTGTTCTTCCGCCATTCTTTCCATGAAAGCAATATCCACGGGTTGAGGCTTCAAACGTAGGTCTACCAATAAAAACAAACAGGTTAAACTTTTACGATTGATCAAGTAATCTAAAATCATCTTTTCAAATTCCTTTCTCTTTTCTTTGCTTACTTGGGCATAACCATAGCCAGGTAAATCCACTAAATACCAGTTGTCGTTAATCAAAAAGTGATTGATTAATTGCGTTTTACCTGGTGTTTGAGATGTTTTGGCTAATTTTTTATGAAAGGTAATGGAGTTGATTAAAGAAGATTTACCCACATTCGAACGACCGATGAAGGCAAATTCTGGGAATTTGTCAGGCGGACATTTTAAGTAATCGGTATTACTGGTGATGAATTGCGCACTAATTACTTGCATAGGGGTAACAGGTTAAGATGGTAAAGATACAAGGATATTATTTATTAGGGTTTAGTTATTAGTTATTAGGGATGAGTTTTTAGTGATTTCGGCATGGCAGGTATCTCTAATCACTAATAACTAATCACTATTAACTAATCATTTGCCATTTCTTAACTACCTTTGTGGCTTGATTTACAATATGGAAGTACTACAAAATGATCGCCTGATTAGGGCTGCGAAAGGGTTGCCAGTAGATAGAATACCTGTCTGGGTGATGCGTCAAGCTGGAAGAATCTTGCCAGAGTATAGAGAAGTTAGGGCCAAGGCTGGTTCTTTTATAGGATTGGCCACCCATCCGGAGTGGGCAGCCGAAGTAACCATTCAGCCGGTAGATCGATTTGATGTAGATGCTGCTATTATTTTTTCAGATATTTTGGTCGTTCCCGAAGCCATGGGCTTGCCCTATGTGATGGAGGAGCAAAAGGGCCCTGTATTTCCTCAGGTCATTCGTTCCCAAGCGGATCTAAATGCCTTGAAAACAGCCGTTCCCGAAGAGGATTTGGCCTATGTGTTGGATGCCATAAAAATTGTTAAGCGGGATTTGTCGGGTAAAATACCTTTAATAGGTTTTGCAGGAGCACCATTTACTATATTTTGTTATATGGTGGAAGGGAAAGGGTCTAAAACTTTTTCTCAGGCAAAAAAAATGCTTTATGCTGAACCCGCTTTAGCACATGCGCTATTGCAAAAAATTACGGATTCTACTATTGCCTACCTGAAAGCCCAAGTGGCGGCAGGTGCCAACTTGATTCAAGTATTTGATTCTTGGGCAGGTATTTTGTCTCCTGCCCAATACAGTATTTTTTCCACTCCTTACCTCAAGCAAATTTGCGATGCTTTAACTGAGGTTCCGGTGACCTTATTCGCAAAGGGTGCGTTTTTTGCTCGAGAAGAAATGGCTCAATTGAATTGCGCTACCATTGGATTGGATTGGAACATGGATATTCAGGAATCAAGAAAACTGGTAGGTCCGAATAGAACACTTCAAGGTAATTTAGATCCATGTGCACTTTATGGCGATTTTAAAACGGTAGAGAGTGAAACCAAAAAGATGATCGATCAATTTGGGACCCAGCGCTATATAGCCAATTTAGGCCACGGCGTTTATCCTGACATCCACCCAGATAAGGTGAAATGTTTTGTTGATACCGTTCATAATTATCCAGTATAATTTATTGAATAGTTGGTAAAAATGAAAAAGCTCAGGGTTTAAACCCTGAGCTTTTTTGATTATCAATATCTTGGACAATATCTTTAAAAACTTATTCGTTTTTGCAACGCTGGCAAGGTTTCAAACCTTGACAGCGTTAAGGGAAAAAACTGTTTTTTATTTAGCACTATAATTCGGTGCTTCTTTGGAAATGCTGACATCATGCGGATGGCTTTCTTTCACGCCTGCCGAAGTGATTTTAACAAATTTGGCCTGTTGCATATCCGCAATAGTACCCGCTCCGCAATAACCCATACCAGCTTTTAATCCACCTACCATTTGGTATAGAATTTCCGTCACTGAACCCTTAAATGGTACACGACCTACGATACCCTCAGGAACCAATTTTTTAATATCATCTTCCGCATCTTGAAAATATCGATCCTTAGATCCATCTTCCATGGCCTCTAAAGAGCCCATGCCACGATACGATTTAAATTTACGACCTTCTAGAATGATCATTTCACCCGGTGCTTCGTCAGTACCTGCTAAAAGGGATCCAATCATAACGGTACTTGCACCTCCTGCGATGGCTTTGGCAATATCCCCTGAAAAACGAATACCTCCATCAGCAATTAATGGAATATTATAAGGTTCTAGGGCCTTAGCAGCCTCATATACCGCAGTTAACTGGGGCATTCCCACTCCCGCAATGATACGGGTAGTACAAATACTGCCTGGACCCACCCCCACTTTTACGGCATCTGCTCCTGCTTCAGCTAATGCTTTGGCCGCTTCTCCCGTAGCGATATTGCCCACAATCACATCCAAACTTGGGTAGGACGTTTTAACGGATTTCAAAGCATCTATGACACCTTTGGAATGGCCATGTGCTGTATCTATACTAATTACGTCTACACCTACTTGGACCAATGCTTGTACACGATCCAATAAGTCGGGGGTAACTCCAACAGCAGCTCCCACTCGTAAACGACCCAACGAATCTTTCGAAGCTAAAGGGTGGCTTTTACGCTTTAAAATATCTTTGTAGGTAATTAATCCAATCAATCGACCATTCTTGTCGATGATGGGTAATTTCTCAATTTTATGCTCTTGCAAAATACTCTCCGCCGCTTCCATGCTAATTCCTTCATTCGCTGTGATTAAATTAACCTTGGTCATGATTTCATGTACAGGTCTAGCCGTTTCCTTTTGGAAACGTAAATCACGGTTTGTTAGAATACCAACCAAAATTCCTTGGGTATCAATGACAGGAATACCCCCAATTTTAAATTCCTTCATGATGCGCTGAGCATCTCCCAAAGTTTGCGTATCATGTAAGGTAATGGGATCGATGATCATACCGGATTCTGAACGCTTTACTTTGCGAACTTGTGCCGCTTGCTGAGCAATCGTCATATTTTTATGAATGATTCCAATGCCTCCCTCTTGCGCTAAAGCAATGGCCAAGTCAGCCTCAGTCACCGTATCCATAGCTGCAGAAACAATAGGGATATTCAAACTGATATTTTTGGTCAGTCGAGTTTGAGTCTTTACATCACGTGGTAAGACTTCGGAATAGGCAGGAAGCAACAGTACGTCGTCGTAGGTGAGAGCTTCAAAAAGAAATTTGGATGAATCAAGCATGGCAAATAGTTTGAACGGGAATTGGATTAATCGGATGAAGGCGAACCATACCCTTATTTGCGAGACAAAGTTACAATTTTTTTTGTAATATTTGACAGATGAATAAAAAATCCCTGCTAGTCGCTGCCTTACTGATGTTGAGCGGCTTTTTGACGCAAGCTCAATGGACCAAATATCGATTTGAAACAGCCAGAATGGGCTCTCCATTTCGAATCATTGTCTCTACTCAAGATTCGACAGGATTGTCTCAAACCATTAAAAATGCCCAAGCCTTAGCAGCGAATTTGGAATCGCAATTAAGTGATTATCAGCTTAATTCTGATGTTAGTCAGGTGAACCAAAAAGCTGGAACCGAGCAATTTTTCCCAATTAAGGAACCATTTAAAGCTATCTTGAAGGAATCGATGTTGGCATATGAGCAGAGTGGCGGAAACCTGAATATTTTTATTGGGAAATTAGTTGCTGCGTGGAGAATAGCAAGAAAGACGCATGTTTTACCAGCGGAAGATGTATTACAATTTGGACTAAAGGCCACGGAAATAGCTTGTTTAGAATTTAATGCGGATAGTAGTGCTATTCGATTAACTAATTCAGCTTGTCAAATAGACTTGGGTTCTATTGGGAAAGGTTTTGTAGCCCAACGAGTTTTGGATTTTTTAAGGAAATCAGGGTATCCTTATGCCTTAGTAGATGCAGGAGGGAAAATTTGCGCCAGCCAAGTAAATCCCAACGGAGATGCATGGAAAGTCGGTCTAGAATTGCCCAATTCAAAAAAAGTAGCAGTTGATTTTATTGAAATTAAAAACCAATCGATAGCAAGTTCAGGTAAAACCTATCAGCAAGTTGAAATTGCTGGAAAAAATTATTCTCATGTCATTAATCCCAAGACAGGCCTAGGATTGGAGCATGCTCGATCGGCTACTGCCATAGCACCTGATGGAGCAAGGGCAGATTGGATAGCCACAGCTGCTACGATGATGGAATTGGACAAGATCAAAGAATTACTAAAAAGCATTCCCAAGGTACAGGTGCTTGTATGGGAATACCAAAATGGGGAATTGGAAATATTATTGAATCATGGTATCTTGAAAGTCGATTAGAATTAATTAAAGAATGAATAGAAAATTACGTGTATTAGTACTGGCCTTGAGTGTAGGGATAAGTCAGCTTGGAATGGGGCAGCAATTAAAATCATACCGACAAACCATTCCTAATTCTACGGTAGCATTTGATATGCAGGCCATTCCTGCGGGTAATTTGTTATTGGGAAGTCCGAATACTGAGGCGGGGAGAAATGCAGATGAGGGTCCTCAACAAAAATTGACCATGGAGGCATTTTGGATGGGGAAAACCGAAGTGACCTATGACGAGTATCAATTGTTTTTTGAAGAAGATCGTGATCCTGCTCCCAAACCAGCTAAAGAAGGACCCGATGCTATTTCTCGTCCTAGTCCACCCTACATTGATTTTACCCTTGGAATGGGAAAAGTAGGGGGCTACCCAGCCAATTCCATGCAGCATTTTGCTGCGCTGATGTATTGTAAGTGGTTATATGCCAAAACCCAGATATTTTACCGATTACCTACCGAGGCCGAATGGGAATATGCGTGTCGGGCTGGTGGTAAAGGAGCTTATTCTTCCTTATCAGCCAATGAGAAATTAGAAGATTACGCTTGGATAGCTAGTAATTCAGGGGATAAATACCATTTGGTTGGTCAGAAAAAGCCCAATGCTTGGGGATTATATGATATGTTAGGAAATGTACATGAATGGGTATTGGATCATTATGAGCCAACTTACTCAGCTAATAAAAAGGCACATCAAGCGATTTTTAAAGATAAATATGCGGATGCCATTGTCCGTGGAGGTAGTTTCCGGGATGAGGCCAACATGGCTCGAAGTGCCAGCCGATTAGCCGCTGATCCAGTTTGGAACCGAAGAGATCCGCAGGAGCCTAAAAGTAAATGGTGGAATGCAGATGCTCCTTTTGTAGGATTTCGTATCATGCGCCCTGCCAAACAACCAAGTCCGGAGGAAGTTCGGGCATTTTTTGATCAATATTTAAAAGATTTTTAACCTTCAAAATAGATACCTAAATAACATGAAAAATTCACGTAGAGAATTCATCGTGCAGTCGAGCCTGGGAGCCGGAGCACTGCTAGCAGCTCCACTAGTCACACAGGCCAGTCCAGGAGTAAGTTTTAGCCAAAGTTTGGTGGGAGATACCTTGAAAGTAGCCTTGATTGGTTGCGGTGGTAGAGGAACAGGAGCCATCATTCAGGCTTTAAGTACGAAAGAAAATATTCAATTGGTGGCTATGGCTGATGCCTTTAAAGATCGATTGGATGATTGCTACAAGAGCGTCATGAATTCTCGTGCTAAAGATAAATCGGCTCAAGCAGTACCAGTGAATCAGAAAGTCAATGTTCCTGAGGACCATAAATTCGTAGGTTTTGATGCTTATAAGCAAGCTATGGCTTTGGCTGATGTGGTGATTTTGACAACTCCTCCAGGATTTCGTCCCTATCATTTTGAAGAGGCGGTACGTTTAGGAAAGCAAATTTTCATGGAAAAACCGGTGGCAACTGATCCAGCGGGTATACAACGTGTTTTGGCAGCGGCTAAAATAGCCAAAGAAAAGAAATTGAATGTGGTGGTGGGATTGCAGCGTCACTACCAAAATTCTTACCGTGATTTGATGAAGCGTGTGCAAGATGGCCAGATTGGTGATATTGTATCGGCATCTTGTTGGTGGAATAACGATGGCGTATGGGTAAAACCACGCAAGGAGGGGCAATCGGAAATGGAATACCAAATGAGAAACTGGTATTATTTCAACTGGATTTGCGGGGATCATATTACAGAACAACACATTCATAATATTGACGTGATCAACTGGGCGAAAAACGGATATCCAGTTAGAGCTAGAGGTACAGGAGGAAGAGAAGTAAGAAAAGGGAAGGATTACGGTGAAATTTTTGATCACCATATTGTAGAATTTGAATATGCAGATGGTACTATCCTAAATAGTCAATGTCGGCATATTCCTGGAACCTGGACAAAGGTAGATGAGCATTTAATTGGTACTAAAGGAAAGGTGTTATTTGATTCAGCCAAAATGTTGGATTTGAAAGGAAATGTGAGTTATGCTTTTGATAAAAAGACAAAAGAGAATAATCCATATCAAACCGAGCATGATGAGTTATGGGCCAGTGTAGCAGCGGGAGAGTACAAATTTGCTGATGCAGAAAATGGGGCATATTCTACCATGACATCCATCTTAGGAAGAATGGCTACCTATTCAGGACAGATCATTGAATGGGAAAAAGCGATTAATTCAGGGATCAATATAGCACCAAGTCGATTTGCTTGGGATGCAGATATGCCATTGAAGCCAGATGCGAATGGATTGTACCCAGTAGCAGTGCCAGGAAAAACCAAGTATTTTTAATAAAATAATCTTCAAAATTAGATTTTAGTGAGTAAATTGCCGCTTCAAATTTAGCGAAGTACAAGATGAACTATCAACCTCAAGATTTTTTACCCATTTTCGTTCAATTAGGGGCGGCCTTGGCATTTATCGTTCTGGTCATGGTGTTAACCCATGCCCTAGGCCCTAAACGTCATTCGCAGAAAAAAGACGATTCTTTTGAGTGTGGAATTGAATCTATTGGAGATGCTCGTACACCGATTTCGGTGAAGTATTTCTTGGTAGCGATATTATTCGTTTTGTTTGATTTGGAGATTGTATTTATGTACCCTTGGGCGGTTAATTTTAAGCAATTGGCATGGAACGGTTTTTATGAAATGATCGTATTCATGGGCTTGTTATTAGCTGGATTTATCTACGTAATTAAAAAAGGTATTTTAACCTGGGAAAAATAAACAATTAGCTTTTTGCTGGGTTTATTTTTAATAGAAAAGAAGATTATATATGAGTGATGCAAAAATTAATATCGTAGAAGCGCCGGCAGGTTTAGAGGGTCAAGGATTTTTTGCTACCAGTTTAGATTCATTAGTAGGGATGGCTAGGGCAAATTCGCTCTGGCCATTGCCTTTTGCTACATCTTGCTGCGGTATTGAGTTCATGTCTACTATGGCCTCTCATTATGACATTGGCCGATTTGGTGCAGAGCGTTTGAGTTTTTCTGCTCGCCAAGCCGACGTGTTGATGGTAATGGGGACGATAGCCAAGAAAATGGCACCGGTTGTTAAGCAAGTGTATTTGCAGATGGCTGAACCTCGTTGGGTTTTATCCGTAGGTGCATGCGCTTGTTCTGGAGGTATTTTTGATACTTATTCTGTATTGCAGGGTATTGATCGTGTTATCCCAGTGGATGTATACGTGCCAGGTTGCCCTCCTCGTCCAGAGCAGATTTTGGATGGCTTTATGCAAATCCAAGAACTAGCAAAAAATGAATCTATTCGTCGTAGAAACCAACCCGAGTATAAGGCTTTGTTGGAATCTTATGGTATTGAATAAGTAAATCGAGCATGGAAAACGTGAGTAATCAACAAATTATAGATGCCTTACAAGGGCAA
The DNA here is from genome assembly GCF_054558475.1 of Aquirufa sp. Wall-65K1. Lineage (NCBI taxonomy): Bacteria > Pseudomonadati > Bacteroidota > Cytophagia > Cytophagales > Flectobacillaceae > Aquirufa > Aquirufa sp. Wall-65K1. Next base: position 339,787 of record NZ_JBPXKD010000004.1, read on the forward strand.
TTCGGCGAAGAGGCTATTTATGGAATCGCTGAATCCCATGGGATCTTACAAGTAACCACTGAAGTAGAACACATCGTTCCGATGCTTCATTTTCTGTACCAACATCCGGTATTGAAATTTCAATTTTTAACTGATTTAGCAGGGATACATTTTCCTGAGGCTAAAGGGCAAGAGTTGGGGGTTATATACCATTTGCACAGTTTAGAAAATAATGTGCGATTGTGGATCAAAATTTATGTACCGATTGAAAAGCCTGAGGTTCCTACGGTGACTGGTTTGTTTGCCACCGCCAACTGGATGGAGCGTGAAGCTTTCGATTTTTACGGTATCATTTTTGAAGGTCACCCGAATTTGATTCGTATTTTGAACGTTGAGGACATGGATTACCATCCAATGCGTAAGGAATATCCTTTAGAGGACGCCACCCGTCACGATAAAATAGATGAATTATTTGGTAGATAAACTACCTTCAACGAGCGAAACATGTCTGAAGTAGCATTAGTAAATAACCCCAACGTAGGTCTAGATAAGACGCCGAAAAGCGGCCCTTATGTGAACGAGTTGACTACCCTAAATTTAGGTCCTACCCACCCAGCCACCCATGGTATTTTTCAAAATATCTTGACCATGGATGGAGAAACGATTGTGGATGCAGAGCAAACCGTGGGATATATCCACCGTGCATTTGAAAAAATTGCGGAGCGTCGTCCATTCTATCAAATTACCACATTAACTGACCGCATGAATTATTGTTCAGCTCCTATTAATAATATGGGTTGGCACATGACGGTAGAAAAATTATTGGGAATAGAAGTTCCAAAACGTGCACAATATATCCGAGTTATCATGATGGAATTGGCTCGTTTGGCAGATCATATTATTTGTAACTCCATTTTGGCGGTTGATACCGGAGCCCTTACCGGCTTCCTGTATGTTTACCAATGGAGGGAGTTTATCTATGAAATTTACGAGGAGCTTTGCGGAGCTCGTTTAACGACCAACATGGGTCGTTTTGGTGGCATGGAAAGGGATTTAAGCCCGGTTGCCATAGAGAAAATTAAGAAATTATTGGCCGAGTTACCGGCTGCTTTGAAGGAATTTGAAAGCATGGTGGTACGTAACCGAATTTTCATGGATCGTACACAGAATGTGGGCGCCATTTCGGCTGAGCGTGCTTTAAACTACGGTTTTACTGGTCCTAATTTACGTGCTGCTGGAGTAGATTATGATGTGCGTTCCTTGAATCCATACTCATCGTATGAAGATTTTGATTTTGAAATTCCAGTAGGTACCAAAGGAGATACCTATGACCGTTTCTTGGTACGTGAAGAGGAAATGTGGCAGAGTTTACGCATCATTCAACAAGCCATGGATAACTTGCCAGAAGGACCATACCATGCAGATGCCCCACATTATTATTTACCTCCTAAGCAAGAGGTTTACCGAAACATGGAGGCCTTAATTTACCATTTCAAAATTGTAATGGGAGAAATAGACGCTCCAGTGGGTGAAGTATATCATTCGGTAGAAGGGGGTAATGGAGAGTTAGGATTTTATTTGGTTTCGGATGGTGGACGTACACCTTATCGTTTGAAATTCCGTAGACCAGGATATATATATTATCAAGCATTCCCAGAAATGATCAAAGGTTCGACTTTATCGGATGCCATTGTAACAATGTCATCGATGAATGTGATTGCAGGTGAGTTAGATACATAATACATGGAAGGTAAGAATAACATCGTTTTCCCAGCAGAAACGCTGGAATTAGTGAAGAAAATCATTGCTCGTTACCCTCAGGGGAAACAGAAGTCGGCACTTTTGCCCATTTTACATTTGGCTCAAGCCGAATGGAAATGGTGCAGTCCAGAGGTGATGGATTATGTAGCTTCTTTATTGTCTATTAAGGCGGTGGAGGTGTATGAAGTGGCTAGTTTTTATACCATGTTCCATTTGGAACCGGTGGGAGAACATGTCATTGAGTACTGTCGAACCGGTCCTTGTTGCTTGATGGGAGGAGTTGAGGTGTATGACCATTTGAAAAAGCGCTTAGGAGTTGAGACTGGAGGAACGTCAGCAGATGGTAAATTCACCGTCAAAGAAGTAGAATGTTTAGCTGCATGTGGATGGGGACCTGTATTTCAGATTCGTGAGAAGTTTTACATGCACTTGACGAAGGAGAAGGTAGATCAAATCATTGATGAATTAGGAAAATAAGCGAGGATGAAGATATTAACCGAACATATTGAGGTACCTGGAATTGAGACGATTGACGTATATCGTAAGCATGGTGGGTACCAAGCGGTAGAAAAAGCGTTAAAAAAAATGACTCCTGATGAAGTAACCGAAGAGGTGAAGAAATCAGGGTTGCGTGGTCGTGGTGGTGCAGGATTCCCAGTTGGGATGAAGTGGTCATTTTTGGCAAAACCAGAAGGAGTACCCCGTTATTTAGTTTGTAATGCAGATGAGTCTGAGCCTGGTACTTTCAAAGACCACTATTTGATGTGGAAATCTCCTCATACCTTAATTGAGGGTATGATTGTTTCCAGTTTTGCCTTAGGCGCCAATACATCTTATATCTACGTTCGTGGAGAGTTGATGTATGTGATTCATATTTTAGAAAAAGCCATCCAAGAAGCCTATGATAAGGGTTTGTTGGGTAAAAATATACTAGGTTCTGGCTATGATTTGGACTTATATGTTCAGTCGGGCGGCGGTGCTTATATCTGCGGAGAAGAAACAGCTTTGTTGGAATCTTTGGAAGGTAAACGTGGTAACCCACGTAATAAGCCACCATTCCCAGCCGTAAAAGGTCTTTGGCAATGTCCAACGGTAGTCAATAATGTGGAGTCTATCGCTGCTACTTCATGGATTGTGAATAATGGTGGTGATGCGTATGCGCAGATTGGAATAGGAAGAAGTACAGGTACTAAATTAATTTCTGCATCAGGGCATATACGTAAGCCAGGTGTGTACGAAATTCCATTGGGGATAACGGTAGAGGATTTTATCTACTCAGATGAATGGTGTGGAGGTATACGGGAAGGGCATAAATTAAAGGCTGTAGTAGCTGGTGGTTCATCTGTACCTATTTTACCTGCAGAAATGATCTTAACGACGGCATCAGGTGAGAAAAGATTGATGACTTATGAGTCTTTGTCTGACGGAGGTTTTGCTACAGGTACGATGTTAGGTTCAGGAGGATTTATTGTGATGGATGAGACAACATGTATCGTACATAATACCTTAACTTTTGCTCGTTTTTATCACCATGAATCTTGCGGTCAGTGTTCTCCATGTCGAGAAGGTACTGGCTGGATGGATAAGGTTATCAAGCGTATTGAATTAGGCCATGGCCGAAAAGAAGATATTGATTTGTTAGTGGATGTGGCTAAGAAAATCGAAGGAAATACGATTTGTCCATTAGGTGATGCAGCCGCATGGCCTGTAGCTGCGGCAATTCGTCATTTTAGAGATGAATTTGAATGGCATATTGAACATCCTGAATTAGCGACTCAACCTGGTGCGGTTTACATGCGTCCGGGTGCCAGCTGGTCTAATTAATGATGGGAGCCAAAATTCTTTTTGTAGGGCATGATGCTAACCGTGCAGGAGCACAACTTGTATTATTGCATTGGTTGAAAGAAAATGCGGCAAAGGGTCAAAAAGGATATTTGTTATTAGAGAAAGGCGGAGATTTATTAGCCACTTACCGTAAATATGCGGAAGTTTGGATTTGGAGGAGAGAGCATAACAAGGCCAGAAATATATTTAAAAAAATACCTTTTCTCAAAAGAGAGGAAAGTTCACCAGATCGGGAACCTAATAAAGCAGAAATTCAAAAGATGTTGGGCGAATTTCGTCAACAAAAATTTGATTTAATTCTAGGAAATACGGTAGCATCTTTATCCTTGATGCAGCAGTTGACTTCCTTGAAAATTGCTTTTGGTGCTTATGTGCATGAATTGAAGTTTTCTTGCGAGACTTATGCTTCGGAAAAGGACATGCAGTTTTTAGCACAAAAAGTAAAGCATGTTTTTGCGGTTTCAGAACAAGTGAGAATATTATTGAAGGAGAAATATGGTATTCCCCAAGAAAAATTGGCTTTACTTCCACCCGTTGCCGAGTTGGCTAAAACCAAATCTGGAACGTCTGAGCAAGTAAGAGAACAATTGAATATCCCAGCAACAAGTCCATTGGTCTTGGGTTGTGGATTAGCTGAATGGAGGAAAGGAACAGATGTTTTTATTCGCGTAGCTAGACAGGTGATTCGATTAAAACCGGAAGTTCATTTCGTTTGGTTAGGCATGGGTGATAACCTCTATTCTGCGGAGCTCATAGAAGAGAAAGAAAAATGGGATGTAGGCGCACAAGTGCATTTAATCCCTGCCAGAGCAGATACTAAAGCCTATTTTGAGGCCATGGACCTGTTTTTCTTGTCGTCTAGAGAGGACCCTTTTCCACTGGTAATGCTAGAAGCAGGCTATCAAGCCAAGCCATTGGTCGGGTTTAAGGAAAGTGGCGGAATTGCTGATTTCACCCAGGGGATAGAGGGATTATTAGTAGATTATATGGATGAAGGGCAAATGACGAATTTAATTATTCGTTGGTTAGAGGCTCCCAATTCTGAAAAAGTACTTTTAGGTGAAGAATTAAAAGCTAGATCCACCCAATATACCGTGAAAGCGTTTATGGAACGATGGGCTGCATTAGAAAAAGATCTTTAATTGAACATTGATCAAGGGCTTAAACCCTTAAAAATAGAAAATGAAAGTAACAATTGATAACATCACATTAGAGGTAGAACCAGGTACTACCATCATGCAGGCGGCAAGGATGATTGGTCCAGAGATTGCGCCTCCTGCTATGTGTTACTATGAACCTTTGAAAGGTACGGGAGGTAAATGTCGGGGTTGCTTGGTTAAAGTTACTGCCGGTTCAGAAAAAGATCCTCGTCCTATGCCAAAATTGGTACCCTCTTGCATCACTACGGTACAAGATGGTATGATTGTAGAAAATACCATCAATGAGCAGGTATTAGAAACAAGAAAAGGTATTGTAGAGTTTTTGTTGTTAAACCATCCTTTAGATTGCCCTGTTTGTGATCAAGCTGGAGAATGTCATTTACAAGACTTCTCCTTTGAGCATGGAGTTTCTTCTACTCGTACGGTTGAGGAAAGAAATACGTTTGAGCCTGTTGATTTAGGTCCTTACATCAAGCTTAACATGAATCGTTGTATTCTATGTTACCGTTGCGTATATGCCGCAGATCAGCTGACTGAGGGTCGTGTTCATGGAGTGATGCACCGTGGTGATCATGCGGAGATTAGTACCTACATAGAAAAGGCCATTGACAATGATTTTTCTGGAAACGTGATTGACGTGTGTCCTGTTGGAGCATTAACCGATAAAACATACCGTTTCAAAAGTCGTGTTTGGTTCTCTAAGCCTGAAGATGCACATTGTGATTGCGACAAATGCTCGGGCAATGTGACCTTATGGTATCGTGGAGATGAAGTTATTCGTGTGACAGGACGTAAGAATGAGTGGGGTGAGGTGAAAGAATTTATTTGTAATACTTGTCGTTTTGAACGTAAGAAAACTTCGGATTGGGTAATTGAGGGGCCAACCAAAATAGCTCGGCATTCAGTAATTTCAGCGAATAAATACGGAGCTAATTTGATTAAACCATCCTTCCCAATCAAACAAGCGGCCTTGGCTTATAAGCCAATTGACGATGATCGAGATCGTAGTTTTTTACCTGCTAAAAAGAGTCTTCCTAGTTCAGAAAAGAAATAATCATGGAATTAATTAATACCGTTTTTATCGCAAAAGCCATCATCGTAGGAATCGTATTCGCGATTACTCTAGGGGTTGCTGCTTATTCAACTTATTTTGAACGGAAGATTGCTGCGTTCATGCAGGACCGAATTGGTCCAGACCGTGCTGGTCCATTTGGTATTTTACAGCCTTTGGCAGATGCGGTTAAAATGTTCATGAAAGAAGATTTTATCCCGGCTAATTCGAATAAATGGTTGTTTATCGCCGGACCATGTTTGTCCATGTTAACCGCTTTAATGACCTCAGCAGTAGTACCTTTTGGAGATACAGTAACCATTGGTGGAGCTACTTTTGATTTACAAGGTATAGATGTAAACATCGGTATTTTGTGGGTTTTTGGTATTGTTTCTCTTGGCGTTTATGGTATCATGATCGGTGGCTGGGCATCGAACAATAAATTTGCCTTGCTAGGGGCCATTCGTGCCGCCTCTCAGAACATATCTTATGAGTTAGCTATGGGTATGGCCATCATTACTATTTTGATGATTACCGGTTCATTATCTACGAAAGAGATTGTTGAAGTACAGCAAAATGGCCATTGGAACATTTTTTATCAACCTTTGGGTTTCATCATTTTTATCATTTGTGCTTTTGCCGAATGTAATCGTACCCCCTTTGATTTACCAGAATGTGAAACGGAATTAATTGGTGGATACCATACCGAGTATTCTTCTATGAAATTGGGATTCTATTTGTTTGCTGAATATATCAATATGTTTATCTCGGGTGCAGTAATGGCTACTTTATATTTTGGTGGTTATGATTACCCAGGGATTGATTTTGTGACGCAGCAATTTGGAAGCAATGTAGCTAGTTTTGTTGGTGTTGGTGCTTTGATTGGAAAGTCCTTAGGCTTCGTATTTGTTTTCATGTGGGTACGTTGGACCATCCCAAGATTCCGTTATGACCAATTAATGAATTTAGGTTGGACTGGCTTAATTCCATTAGCGATGTACAACGTGGTCGTTACTGGATTTGGAATTTTAGTGGGAAAACCATTCATGGTTTCCATCGCAGGTTTAGTGCTATTAATCGCGGCATTGTTCGTGTATGATCAATTATTAGTTAAGAAAAAAATAGCTTAGGTATATGAAATTAAGCAATAAAACCAAGGTCTTGGAGCAAGGGGAGATGACCCTAGCTGAGCGTATGTACTTACCTGCCATAGTAGGTGGTATGGCCACTACCTTAAAACACTTCTTTTCGAAGCCCGTTACCATACGTTATCCTGAGCAAAAGCGCTATTTGGGTCCTGTGTATCGTGGGCAACATATTTTGAAGCGTGACGAAGCTGGTGCAGAGCGTTGTACGGCTTGTGGCCTTTGTGCTGTGGCATGTCCAGCCGAAGCAATTTCTATGGTTGCCGAGGAAAGAAAAGCAGGTGAGGAGTCATTGTACCGTGAAGAGAAATATGCCAAAGTATATGAAATCAATATGCTTCGTTGTATTTTTTGCGGTTTATGCGAGGAGGCTTGTCCTAAGGAAGCTATTTTCTTACGCCATGATACCATGGTACCAGTATTCCACCAGCGCGATGAAGTGATTTGGGGTAAAGATAAATTAGTTGAAAAAATGGATCATCGCTATTTGCGCGATGGTTGGAAATAAATAGATGTATGGAGATTTCTAATATTTGGTACTTTTTATCGGCCTTGACCTTATTGAGCGCGTTGATGGTGATTTTGTCGAAGAATCCCATCCACAGTGTATTGTATTTGGTATTTACCTTCTTCTGTATTTCTGCACATTACGTGTTGTTAAATGCTCAATTTTTGATGGCTGTTAATATTATTGTTTATGCAGGAGCCATCATGGTATTATTCTTATTTGTTATCATGATGTTTGATTTAAAGAAGAATATTCCTGAGTCTAAAAGTTCGTTAACCAAATTAGCGGGTTCCGTAGTGGCAGGTACTTTATTGGTGATTCTAATAGCGATCATTCGTAAAAATAATATTCCTGGCCCGGTTTTGGAGAAGTTTAATTCTCAAACAGGTATGGTGGAGAATCTGGGTCAAGTACTTTATGGCGAGTTTTTACTACCCTTTGAATTAGTATCTATTCTATTCTTTGTGGCTATGGTAGGTGCTGTTTTATTAGGTAAAAGAGAGGCTGGAGAAAGGAATTTCTAAGGTACAGTTTTTATAAAATACAAAGGCGAACCATTTGGTTCGCCTTTTTTTATTCAGAGAGTAGATTATTTCTTTGGGCTAATTTTGTGGTTGAAAAAACCAACTTTAAGTCCTACCTGACCTGAAAATCCAGATAGCTCAGGTATCTCGTCATTTCCAATAGCTAAGCGATAATTAGCTCCAGCAAATAAACGAATGTATTTATGAACATTTAATTCGGCATTAATACCTGGCTGAAGGCCAAAGGCATTACGAGCATTTCTCCAATAAAAATTGTCAAATCGCCCGCCTGGACCCGGCATGCCTGTCATCATACTAGCATCTTGATAACGAATAACTCCTATCAACAATGGAAAACTTAGGTGAACTAATTTGTTGGCATTGGGTGTATATGCCAAGGAAAAAGCAGAGAAATTTTGTCTCAGATCATTGGAGTAAAACTCATTTCGGTGGCGCATGCTGCCTAAAAAGCTAGCACCAATTTCCCATTTATTATTTACATGCAAGGCTAGTGCACCACCTTGTTGTGGGCCCAATTGTCCAAACTGGACCAATGGAGAAAAGGATAAACCAATACTTTTGATTTTAGGAGAAGTACCTCCTTTAAACAAGGTTTTGGTTTCGGAATCTGTCTTGGCATCTTTTTTATCTTGAGCAGATAAGGTAGTTTGCGCCAATGCAACTTGTGACATGAACACGGATAAGCAGAATACTAAAGGGCGGATTGAATAAAGTTTCATATAGGGGGTGGTTTGAAATGATGGAACGAATGTAGAAAGCATTTTCGAAGTAAAATTTAATTTTCGATTAGCCTAGATGAAAGGAGGATATATACCCATATTTTGTCGATAAGCCTGCATAATTTCAATAGAAGTCAAAATTGTTTGTTTTGTCGATTGATTTCCCTTGATTGAAGAGTGGATTTCTAAATTGGTATAGAATAGCTAGCTTTGTGGGCAATAAAACAGGCTTATGTGGAAGGCTTTATTACAACCTAAATCTCAACGAACTTTTAAAATACTCTTCAACCTCATTTTATGGGGTTTGTGGATTGGGCTACCTCTATTAAGTCCTGTGCACCAGTCGCACTCGAACGACCACCCACATCCTCATCAAAACCCTGAGTTCACTGAGCATATTTGGTTGGAGATTTGCACGGTAGTCCCCATGTTTTACACCATTACCCTCATTTTAATCCCCATTGTGTTTAGGCAAGGAGGGGTATTGTCCTACATTGTTTCCGTTATTTTGCTCGTAATAAGCTTTTGGTTTATTCAGTATTTTGTCATGGCTTATATCCTTCCATTTGACGAAAGAACAATGGAGTGGCCGACCATCAAAGGCTTTTTCCCCTTAATTATGATAACGGGAATCGCGTCAACTTATGGTTTATTATTGGAATTTATCACCATAGAAGCTAGAAATGAAGAATCGAAAAATGAGCAAATGAAGTCGGAGTTATCCTTCCTTCGCTCCCAGATTTCTCCGCATTTTATCTTCAACGTATTGAATAGTATTGTGTATTTAATTCGTACCAAGGCCGATAAACAAGCGGAAGATGTTACTATTCGTTTATCCAATTTAATGCGCTATATGCTGTATGATTCGGATCAGTCCATGATACCTTTGACTAAGGAATTAGAGTATTTGAAGAATTACATTGATTTACAAAAAATGCGTTTTGATGATGATGTACGGATAGATTTTCAAATTACAGGTACAATAAAAAACTGCATTATTGAACCCATGTTACTGATTCCATTTGTTGAAAATGCTTTTAAACATGGAGTAGGCTTCGTGGTGGATCCCGTCATTAAAATTAGTTTTGGGATAGAGGATGGTATATTGAATTTTACCGTGGAAAATAAAAAAGGAGATCATGATCCTAGTGTCAAGGATGAAAGCTCTGGAATAGGTTTAAAAAATGTTATTCGTCGATTGGAATTACTCTATAAAAATCGACATGTATTGAATATAGAAGATTTGGAAAAAGACTTTAAAGTAGGACTACGATTAAAACTGCATAAATTATAGGTATATGGAAAAGTTAAATTGTATTGTTGTCGATGATGAAAACATGGGCAGAAAGTTGTTGGAGGAAAACGTACGACAATTACCCTTTTTGCAATTGGTGGCTTCTTGTAAGAATGCTTTTGAAGCGATGGAAGTCTTACAAACTCAGTCTGTTGATTTAATCTTTTTAGATATCCAAATGCCAGGTATGTTGGGAACTCAGTTTTTACAAACCTTGAAGGACAAACCATTGACTATATTGGTTACCGCTTATGATCATTATGCCGTGGAAAGTTATGAATTAGATGTCGTCGATTACCTAATGAAACCAGTAAGTATCGAACGATTTAGTTTGGCTGCACACAAGGCTTTAGGTTTATTCCAAAATAAGAAAAGTAAGGTGGATGCAGGTAGCAGAGCTAGTTCAGTAGAAGCAGCCCCACAAGAAGATTTCTTTTTTGTCAATGTGGAGTATGCTTTGGTTCGTATTTCCATTCCACAAATCACCCACATTGAAGGTTTGAAAGACTATGTCAAAATTTATTTAGAGGGTGAAAGGAGGCCAGTGTTGACCAAGCTGACCATGAAGTCTATTGAAGCAAAAGTGATCAATCACTCATTCATGCGTGTGCACAAATCGTTTATTGTCAACATGCGAAAAATTGAATCCATCAAACAGCAGCGCATCAAAATAGGTACATTTGAAATACCTGTAAGTGATTCACATGCCAGTGAATTGATGGAAAAACTGAATTTTACAAGGCCTTCTTAATTAAAAGAAGCCTATTTTCAGTCCTCCTGAGAAGTTTCTTCCTGGAGAAGCATTGTAGTACCTAGCACCTACGGCATTGAGATCTGGACCAGCGCTGTATTTCTCGTTTCCAATATTATCGGCGGCAAGCCACAATTCCCAAGTATATTTGGCCATATTTTTGCGGTAGGAAATTTTGCTGTTCCACACTCTACTCGAGGGGAGAATGTCCGTATTGGCGTCATTCAAATAAATATAATCGCTCATTAAGAACTGCTGGTTCCAGCTTAAACCCGGTAAAATATTCCAAACAAAAAGTAAAGATTGTTGGAAAGGACTCGTTCCTGTTAAAAAATTACCGTTGTAGGTTTTACCTGCATTACTGTAATCTGTGAATCTGAAGTTTTGCCAAGTGGTGGCAGAAAGTACCTGTAAGAAGGAAGTAGGCGCCCACTGTAAACTAAGTTCCATACCTTGCTGGGTTGTTTTACCCACATTATCATAAAAGTCAGCTCCGTCTGCCGCTCTACGCAATACAATGGTTTCGTCCAAATTGAATTGATAAAGACTTAAGTCCCAGGTTAAGCGAGCAGCAGGACTCCAGCCTCGGTAACTAAGTTCATAATTCCAGCCTTTTTCAGCTCTCAATGAGCGGTTGATAACATTGGTAGAAGGTCTAATTTCAGCTATGCTGGGGGGTGAAAAACCATGGGCTACCTTGGCTACTAAATTCTGATGAGTGCTTAGTCTTCTGACTATGGCTAAACGTGGAGAAAAAATACCTTCACTGGATTGGAATTCAGTCCAAAGTTTATTGTAACTACCGGCCAAGGTAAAAGCCCAATTTTTAATGCCATCGTATTCCAATTGAGTGAAAATGCCACCCTGTTGGACACGTGTATTTTGTTCAAATTGTAAGGTATCTTTTACCCCTTTGCGATTTCCATAGGTACGGCTATCAAATTGTCCCACTTGAAATTCATAGCCCAGATCCCAGGTAAATTGACCTTTCCCTGCGGCTTGTTTATAATGTATTACTCCACGGTTATTCAGGTTGGGTTCCTCTCGGAACTCATAGTTTCGGATGGTCGGGTTTTCGATACTATTTACTTGAACAGCATGTATGGCATCCCAGGCCCAATTGGCATTCCAAGCATTGGAAACATGAGCCCCAACAAAATAACTTTTCAATTTAAAGGTAGCCATTTGCTCTACCGCACCTCGGTTAATTCCGGCGGCAGGTCTAGCTTGGATGGGGTTTTCTTGATACTGCTTTAAGGTTAATCCACCGGGAGTTTGGTAGGCTAAATCTCCATAATAGGCAATTAAATTGATGGCACCAGTGGTTCCAAAACTTTTATTCCATTCATAGGAGAACCATTGTTTTTTCAGGGCAGACTGATCTCGGTAGCCTTTTTGTTGCCAGAATGAAGTGTAAAAACGGTGTGAACTAGTGGCCTTGCCTAAGCGGATATCCCAAGATTGTTTATAGCCACCCAGGGAATGAAAAAGTTGCTGGTGCTGTACAGAGGGAGCTTGGTAAGCCTGACTAGACATCAATAATACGCCTCCTGTTCCCGCTCCATAAAGACCCCCACTTGGGCCTTTTGATACGACTACTTGTTGGAATTGCTCAGGATCAAGTAATGCAAAGTAGGAGTTGTTTCCAGCATCTGTAAAAGACATTTGATTCCAATATAATTTGACATTTCGTACACCAAAAGGAGCACGAAGTGAGCTTCCACGAATAGCTAAACGATAACTTCCAGGCGAGCGTTCTTCCATTCGGATACCTGCTTGCGAATTTAAAGCGGGTAAGAAACTTAGGGCATTGCCTACGTTTATTTTGCTTGAATCTAGCAATACGATGGCATCAGGAGAACGAAGTGGATTACGTTTTTTCTCAAAGGCTTGTACCTCTACCGTGGCTAATGTTTTGTTGGAGAATTCACCTTTATTTTGAGCCCAAGTTAAACTGGGGATCAGTAGAAAAGTACAAATCCGGATAATTAAAGTATGGTTGAATTTCATTAAAAATAATAGGTAAGGTAGCCTGAAAGAAAATGTACACTCGAAGCTGGAATGGATTTAGAATTTGGATTCGAGGATGAACCCAAGTTAAGCAATTCGTACATGAACGTTGCCCCGATTTGTTGGCGTTTATATTCTATTTTTCCTTTAAAAGATAAGTCATTTGCCGTACTCAATGTTTGAAAGGGTACACCTACGTATCGGCCAAATAAAGTAACTTCTCTAATGATGGGCTCAAATACCTGGCCAGAGATGGCAAAATCATTTTTTCCTGGAATTTTTAATCCAAAGCCAGCTGTAATACCATGTAAACTGTATTTCTCTTCTTCAATGTATTTATAAGTTGGAGTAGAGATTCTTCTTGCCAATGATTTACTGTAAATGCTTACCATAGGAAAAAAAAACGGTTCTTCTTTTTTAGCTTTATGTTGCCATTTGATACCTATTTCTGCTTCACCTCCACGAAAGGCGGATTCTAAATTATTTAAATTAGTAGGCGCATTTTGAGGTTCAATGAAAGTATAGGTTTTTAGGTCCACGGGAGAATGATGTGTGTTCCCATATGTTTTAAGACGGACGAAAAATAGTTTTTTGGAGTTGGGTTTTTGAAAGGTGATTTGAGTCGCAAAATCAACGGTTTGTTGATCTTCATACCATAAAATACGGCTACTTCCCACACTTGTTTCTAATTTAAACTTTTGCGCCCAGCTATTTTGGCAGGTAAAAAGTATTAAAAATAATATCAAGTAGCCTAGTCTTTTCATATTTCCGTAAAATTATAAAAGATTACCAGTATTTACCCTTTTTTTGCCAGGTAAAAACTAATCCTCTAATGGCAATAATCAGGTGATAATAGCAGGTAGTCCACCATCCATAATGCTTTTTAAGTATTTGAAAGCGTTCTTTCCAACTCGTTTTGAGGTTTTTTACAGAAGCTCCTCCCATTAAATATCGACAAATCGGATAATCGGTCTTCTTGATGCTATGGGCTAATTTCAAGCAATTAATTTCCCAATCGATGTCAGAACTCATTCGATAATCCATAGAAAACATGGGAGCTAATTCTCTTTTGGCGATAAAGGATTGATGACAAACCACCATGCCTTTTTTAAAGTCTTTCCAGCTGAGATTTTCGGGTAATTCATGGGGGCTCACTTCTGAACGTAATCCGATGGCCTTGCCGGCAGGATTAACAAAAATGGCATCTCCATATAGGATATCGGGGTTATTTTGTAAATCGCGTATAATCTGACGTAGGGTATCTGGCCCGGCAAAAGTATCTCCTGCGTTTAAAAAATATACATATTTTCCTGTGGCTAGTGCCATCCCTTTATTCATGGCATCGTAAATACCTTTGTCTGGCTCAGAAACAAGGTGTGCGATTTGATTTTTATAGGCTTGTACCAATTCCAAGGTACGATCTCGAGAACCTCCATCCATGATAATCAGTTCAAAGTCATCCTCTCGCTGAGAGAAAATACTTCGAAGGGTATTTTCTATAAAGGCTTCAGCTTGGTAGGTGACCGTGATGATACTAAGTAGTTTGGACATACTATAGGGATGTTTGGTAAAACTGAAGGTGCTTTTGTGCTATGATGGAGGCCTCGTAATGAGTTTCTACTTTTTTGCGTGCTTCATTGCCCAATTCTTTGGAACGAGAAACGATGAAATCTATTCCTTCACAAAGGTCCTCGGCTTGAATTCTCTCGGCCACATAACCATTTGTTTGATGATCAATCATCTCAGGTATACCGCCTACTCTAAAGCCCAAACAAGGGGTGCCGCAGGCCATGGCTTCCATGATGGTATTGGGAAGATTCTCTTCCAAAGAAGGAGTAATAAACATCTCGGCTGATTGATAGGCAAGAATCATGGTAGAAACATCTTGAATTTTGCCTAAGGTATGCAATGGTAAGGCCAGCGATTGCATAATTTGTGAATCTGAAATTTCACCCACCACCAGTAATTCGGTATTTTGAGCCTTATCAGGATGAAGATTCACCCATTGCTGGAGAGCCGTTTTCAACAATGAAAAGCCTTTTTCAGGCGCCGAAACGCGCATGGCTACAAAGAGCAAATAGTGCTTATCAGGCTGTAGTCCCAGCTCACTTTTGGCTTTTTTTTGATCACCAGGCTTGAATATTTGTAAGTCGATGGCATTGGCGATGGTTTTTATCTTAATACCCTTTAAAATACTGCTGGACTTGGCTCGACGACCTAACCAGTCTGAGCAGGTGATGATGTGCAGGTTTGGGTACTGGAATTGCTTTACTTTTTTAGACCATAATTGATGAGATAGATCATTGGATGCGGGCTGGTCTAAAAACTTACAGTTGCCACATGCACTTTCATATCCCTGACAATTTCCACTGTGGTGACATCCACCAGTGAAAGTCCACATATCATGCAAGGTCCAATAAACAGGTTTATTTATTTGTAAAATTTTTTCAATGGTGGCAATAGATAAAAAACCGAAATTTACCCAATGCAAATGGATGATATCTGCCTCCAATAAAGCTGGATGTTGGGAAATATCTTGTCCAAAAATCCCAGGATTAAATAGAAAACGGATGGATTTATCTCGCTCAAATCGCGCGAAGTAAAGTCGCTCAGCAACGAATCGGGTAAATGCCATCCATTTTTTCCAAAAAGAACTTGCTAGCGAAATACTAGGGTCATTTCCGGTTTTTTCTTGGACTAAAGTAGTCACTTGATGGCCAGCTTTTTCTAATGCATCATGTAATCGACCACAGGCAATCGCCGCTCCGCCATTGTGATTATGGTAAGAGAGTAAGACGATTTTTAGAGGTCGAGGTGAGTTCATGAATGAGGGAACAATTGATGAATAATCGCCGCAATTCTTTCTGCCGTATGCCCATCCCAAAGCGGAGGAACTTCCCCTTTTTTGACTTTACCTTGTAAAATATCCAATAATGCCGCGTAAGTCTTTTGAGGGTCTAAATCAGCCAATAATTGGTTTGTCCCCAAAGTGACAGTAATGGGGCGTTCTGTACTATCTCGGAAAGTCAGGCAAGGAATTCCTAAATAGGTGGTTTCTTCTTGTATTCCGCCTGAATCGGTTAGGATAGCGGTGGCATTGGACATCAACTGAATGAATTCTAGATATCCCAAAGGTTCTGTTAGAATCAAATTAGGGATCTTATTTAAGCGGTCCGATAATTTAAATTTATCGATATGCGCCCTAGTTCTCGGGTGAATAGGGAATACTACTTTCGTTTGAGCGGTACTTAATTCCAATAATTCCAAGATGGCAAGCAGCCCTTGTTCTGTATCTACATTGGCTGGACGATGCATGGTTACTACAATGTAGTTTTTAGCTTGCACCTGCAAATCGGCCATGATACTACTTTGTTTTGCTTTTTCCCGATACCGCTCCAAAGAATCTATCATGACATTTCCCACAAAAAAGACTCTTTCTGGGTCAACTCCTTCTTTTTTAAGGTGTTGCATGCCACTTTCTTCCGTAACAAATAAGTAGTTAGCCACCGAATCTGTTAAAATTCGATTAATTTCTTCAGGCATTTTTCGATCTCCACTCCGTAAGCCAGCCTCTACGTGCGCTAAAGGAATATCCATTTTAATAGCCACTAAGGTACATGCCAAGGTAGAGGTAACATCTCCCACCACAATGATTAAATCGGGCTTTTCTGCTTGAACTATGGGTTCAAAGGCCAGCATGATTTTAGCCGTAACCTCTGAATGTGTTCCACCGCCTATTCCTAAAAAGAAATCAGGTTTAGGTAGTTCTAATTGAGTGAAAAAAACATCACTCATTTTGGCATCAAAATGCTGTCCAGTATGTACAATTTTAGATTCCCAGCCCTCCATAGCCTGTATGGCACGGTGTAGTGGTGCTACTTTCATGAAATTGGGCCTGGCACCTACAATTTGTAATACTTTCATGTGAATTTTTGTCGAATGATTTATTAAAAAATTACCGCTTATTTTGACGTTCTATGGCAAATTTAAAGGCTTCCATATAATTACTCAAAACGCTATGAATATTGATTTCTTCCTCAATGATATTCTTGGAAGCAATTCCCATGGACTTAATTTTATCAGGATGTTGGAATAAGTCAGAGATTACTTCCACTAAACTTGATAAATCTCCTGATTTAAAATATCGACCATTGATGCCTTCCTTGACTAATCTTTTCTCGGTTCCGTCGGCAATGGAGCATACCACGGGCTTTCCGAAACACATGGCTTCGTTGATGGATAAACCACCCATTCCAGCTAGCACGTAAATACCCGCTGCCAAGGTGATTTTGCCCAATTCTTGCATGTCATAAATACCTCCCCAAAAGTGAATATAGGCATTGGCTCCTAAGCTTTCTACCAGCTGTTTTAGCGAAGCCATTTCGGGGCCATCTCCTACAATATGTAATTCCGTTTCTGGAAATGTTTTTTTAAGCTGAACAGCCGCATGAATAAGTAAATCAACCTGTTTCCATTTCACCAATCGCCCTACATGCAATAATCGAAAAGAATGCGATGTGGGTAATCCTGCTTTTTCGATGGCTGCGTATTGCTGAGCTATAAAATCTGTATCAGGGGAATTAGCCGTCACAAATACTTTTTCAGGGGATACTCCATAGCTTGCATGGATGTTTTTAGCTTCATCCAAGTAATTTACGTGGGCATCCACTAGGTTAACAAAGCGCTTTCTACTCTCTCTCACCATCCAATATTTAAGATAGGCTAGTAAAGACTGGCTTTTTTGATGCTGCTGATTGTTTTCAGTGATACCGCCGCCGCTTACATAAAAAGAAATGGCCTCTTGATAAGTAGGCACCTGAAATGGGATTTCTTTTGAAATAAGTGCGATTTTATGTTTTCTTAAAAATCGATACCATGAAGGATAAAATACATAGGCCAATTGGTAAGGCCAATTCACCATTAATACATCTGGTTTTTCTTGAAGTATGAGTTCCTTTAAACCTTTAAAGAATTTTTTGCCATAATAGGTAGTGTATTCCTCCGCATAAATCACCTTGAATTCTATTCCACTTTTACTTTCAAATACCCCTGCCCCCAAGGTAGCACCCTCGCCAGAAGGTACAACCACCACCACTTCCACACCAAATTCATGCTGTAATTTATTCAGCACTAAGTTGTAATAATGAGGCAGGCCACCGGCCAGGGACATTAATTTCATTTTTTCAAATAATTTTTAATCAACTGCTTCATGTCTGGACTTAAATTCAATTTCCAAGCAGCCAATAGAAACAAAGCACTAACACTGAAAGTCTTTAGACTAATATTTAAAAACCAGCATATCCATTTTTCTCCCTCAATGGTAGGCAATTGACTTACTAATAGGTAAATGACTCCACTGACTAATAAGATACCCAAGGTGCGAATTTCAAAGGGTTGCAGTCCCATTTTGTACCAAATGAATATAAATTTGATGGAATTATAAATGAAGAGAGCCAAAAGACTCGCTAAAGCCGCTCCATTAAATGAGTAAAGTGGAATAAAAATAAGGTTCCCCACCACCACAATGCTCGCCAAAATAATGTAAAAAAGTAGGTCGTAGCGGTAAAATTTAGAATTAATTAAAATTTCTGAATTTAAGCCTGTCCCCATATCGATGATTTTACTAATCCCCACCATCAAGACTACCCATCTCCCTGTTTCGTAAACTTCACTTCTAGGGATGATTTGATAGATTTGATCCAAGTTTAGCCAGACTAATAGAAATAAAAAACAACCGACCAATAATAAGTTTAGGGATGATTTTTTATAGATCTCTTCTATTTGGCTGTTGTCATTTCGTTTCCAAGCTTGGGCTAAGAGGGGCGTAGAAATCGCGGCAATCACATTTCTAGGTATGGCAATCATTAAGGCCATGCGGGAGTTAATATCAAAAATAGCCGTTGTGCCTAATCCCCCTGCGTAAGCTGGCAACATGATTTTTTCTACATGTTGAATCAGTGTGAAACTGGCCCCCGCTAAAATAACCCAGGCACCGTATCCTACCATTTC
Source organism: Aquirufa sp. Wall-65K1 (assembly GCF_054558475.1). NCBI lineage: Bacteria > Pseudomonadati > Bacteroidota > Cytophagia > Cytophagales > Flectobacillaceae > Aquirufa > Aquirufa sp. Wall-65K1. The sequence goes on from NZ_JBPXKD010000004.1 coordinate 358,564, forward strand.
TTTAAAAATGGGCTTTCTCAAAAATGAAAAGTCCATTTTGGTATAAAATCTTTTTAATTGTTTGATGTAGAGTAAAAGTGCCACAACGGCTAGAATATACGAAACCGTGATTCCTTGAACCAATTGATGGAAATTTAATATGCCCCATCCATAGGCGACGATTAATAAGGCATTGGCGATTCTTAAATATAACTCTCGAATGATGGCCGGAACGACTATCCTTAAATGTACCCTAGCATAGGATTCCAATACACTCATGTAGAGAAAACTTGCCGTTAATGGGATGATGTAATAAAAATAGGTAGGCAAAAGGGGCGAGTTTTCAGCGTAAAACTGGTTGAATAGGCCCCTCAAGGCCACATAGCCCAGACTAAATAAGCCAAGGCCTAGGAGAGGAGAAAGTAAGAGAAAAGTAAAAAAGCCTCCATGCTTATTTTCCGGATTATCAAAATGTGGAAAAAACCGAACGGCTATATGAGGTATGCCAAAGTGTGTAAAGGAAGAGAATATCAGAGGAATACTGACCAAAGCCCCTGCAATTAAGCCCACTTCAGCTTGGCTTAGAAACTTATTATACAAGAAAATGACATTGAACGTCCCGATGGCCGTACCCAAATAGGTAACAATAGAGCCTTTTAAACTTTGTCGGATGACGATCCCCATGCGATTTTTTTTGAATAATCAACAAATTTACACATTTGCCTTCATTGAATGAATTCAATTGTTAAGACAATAACTGTTTAATCTTTTGGCTTAATTTGCCTACTTCATAATGTTCCAACATATGTTTTCTGGCAGCCATGCCCATTTGTTGGCATAAATCTCCTTGAGAAGCCAATCGAATCAAGGCATTTCCCATGGAACTTACATCATGCTCATCTACTAAAATGCCTGTTTCTTCCTCTATTACTGCTTCCGGAATACCGGCATGTCGAGTGGAAACAATGGCCAAACCTGTGGCGGAGGCTTCTAAAATGGCTACGGGAGTCCCTTCTGAGTCACCCGATGGAGTCACCACCGAATGTTGAATAAAGGCATCTGCCGCTTGTAATAGAGGTAAATATTCTTCTGGCGACTTAGCCCCTAAAAAGTGGATGTTATTTTCTAATTGATGCGCTTTTACATAGTCCTTAGCTTCCTGCCACAAGGGTCCATCACCCACCATGTTGAATTGAGCATCAGGAAATTGCTTTAGTAGTATTTCAAAGGATTTAATGCTGAGTAAAGAGCCTTTTTTGGCGGCAAAACGTGCCACTGAAATAAGTTGAAATGACGTATTTTGTTTCTTTTGTTTGTCTGGATAAAACTGATTGAGGTCTACGCCGCATGGTATCACATGTAAATTGGGCAATGGACCACAGATTTTCTCTAAGGTAGGTTTCATGGCAGAAGCCACAACAATGACGGCCTTGGCCTTGGGTAAGACCTTGGCATATTGGGGTCCATAATTTTCCAAGGTTTTGGTCTCATTGGCATCAAAGCCTAAAAAGACGATTCCGAATGGTATTTTTTCCGCCTCACAAGCCTCGGAAATATGTGTCCCAAGAGGACCATAATTAGCCAAAAGAGCGTCTATTTGATTATTTCGCAGGTATTTACGTAAAAAATAGGTGTAGATTTTTTGGTATAAATCAGGAAAAAGTCGACGTAAACTACCCCGTACTAGTAGTTGATTCAGAGGAAAAGGATAAATAGAGCCACCTTTATAAAGTCTAGAGGGTTGCCAACCTTCATAAAGAACCGAGTGTGGTTGAAGCTGTTTGATTTGCTCATCAATGAATGTTTCGGAATAAGAAAAGTAATTTGATCGAGCAATTAATAGCTTCATCGAATGGGGTTCGAGGTGAATGAATTAACGAAAATACGAAATTATTTTAAAGCCATCCCGACTAGGTTAATCAAATCTTAGCTCTATTTTTGCAAGGCATTTGAAAGGTATGGAAAAAATATTACTCATTGGTGGAGCTGGTTTTTTAGGATTGAATTGGATTCAATTTTTAGAGAAACAAGCACCCAAGAATGAAGTTTCCTTGACCGTATTGTCTCGGCACCACCATCCTGATTTGGAGCGATTTCCGGAGATAACTTGGGTGAAAGGAGATTATGGCGATAGAGGGTTGTTGGAAAGCCTATTTCAAAAAGAAAAATTTACGCAGGTATTTCATTTTGCTAGTACCATCGTACCAGCCACATCAACCCAAAATGTATCGGAAGATTTAGAGGCTAATCTCAAACCGACCATACAATTGTTAGAAGTGATGAAGCAGTTTGATTGTCGCTTTTTACTTTATTTATCTTCTGGTGGGGCTGTTTACGGGAATGCAGGATTGGAAGCTCTTCATGAAAATCATGCTTGTCGGCCTATTTCTTCTTACGGCATCATTAAATTGGCTGTTGAGCATTTTATTCAGCTTTATTCCAAAATCCATCAAATTGATTACCTCATACTACGCTTGTCTAACCCATTTGGATATTTTCATCATTCGGATCAACAAGGCGTTATCAATATTGCCTTAAGAAAAGCATTGCGTGGGGAGACCTTCACGGTTTGGGGAGATGGTAGCCAGACCAAAGATTATATTTTTGCTGAGGATATAGCCAAAGCCATATTTCAATTATGGCAGGCGGGTCATAAAAATGACACCATCAATATTGGCTATGGTTCAGCCATATCCTTATTAAGTATTTTAGAAAAAATCAAAAGCTTAATCCCAAGCTTTCAGGTTGCTTTTAAAGAGGCTAAACCTACTGATGTTCCCCATGTTTATCTAGATATACAGAAATTGGAATCCCTCATTTCTTTTGAAAGAACTCCTTTTGATGAGGCTTTGGAGAGAACTTGGAAATGGGAAAAAAGTAATTTATAAGCTTTCATTCATTCCCTTTCGCTGGGCTGCCCGACGTTTTTTTAGCCCCCCCAAATCACTAAACCCTGAACCCAATCACTAAACCCTAAACCCAATCACTAAACCCTGAACCCTAAACCTTAATCACTAACCCCTAATCCCAAATCACTATATTTCTATCTTTCAATTGGTGATTCCAACAAATACCTAAAAATGAGATTATAATTTCTTTGCTACTAATATAAAGGTACAGGCATCTTCTCTTCTGGATTTATTACCTGCAATTTTGTCAAAAAAGATAATGAAAGGTTGTAAGAGCATGGACCAAAGTGGACGAATGGCTTTGGGGAATTTAAATAAAAGTCCATCCTGGAATAATTGAAGTCCCATGGATGAGCGGGATAAGATTCCTTCAAAATATACGATTTCAAAGCCAGCCTCTTTTACAATCTTCTGCAAACCTGTGGAAGTCCAGCGCCAAAAGTCCGTAGGATCTGGATGAAACATCCAATAGCCATGAGTAGAAAGTATTAATTTGCCATCCTTTTGTAAAATGCGACAAGCCTCCATTAAATAGGACTTGGGATCTTCCACATGCTCCAAAACTTGGGTGGATAAGACAAAGCCTACACTTTCATCCGGCATGTCGATGATACCTTTGGGGTCTACCACCACATCAGCCTTGGTATTGATGGCTAAATCTAAACCGATGTATTGCTCTACAAAAGGTCCAAAAAGTGGCTCATAAGGTTTGTTACCACAACCGTAGTCGGCCAAAAGCTGATGAGGGGCATTTTTCACGAATAGTTCGATGACCCTTTCTAACTGCTTCCTAAGTTGAATCAGGTAATAATATCGGGCTGACATCCTTCCCCAAATTTTGGGATATAAACGTTCAACTCCAGCTTCTCTACTTTCCATAATTACAATAGTTTGGATAAGCGATGGTACTCATCCTGCGAGTTTTTATATTCAATATACTCCTTCGAGAGGTGTAAGTATTTTTTTGCTTTAGCCTTTTGGCCCGACTTATGAGCGATACGGCATAATCCTAAATAGGCCAAACCTCGGATATCTTTGGTGAATCTTTCCTCAAAGGGATATTGTAATGCCTTGAGGTAATTTGCTTCAGCTTGAGCCATTTTTCGTTTGCCAAATTCATCTGCGACACCTCTAAATACCCATGCTGCACCGGTAAAATAAGGGATTTTTAATTTCTCTAATTTATCAAGGTAAATTTCTCCTTCCTCAAAATTATGAGTCAAGGCCAATAGTTCTGCTCTTTGAAGGATGAAAAGATGATTGCTTGGAAATTCTTCTAAAAGGGCTTGGTTAAGTGGAAGAGCTTTGGCCGGCGTACCCTCGTATTTATTGTAAACATAACCTAAATAAAAGCGTCCTTCATTCTTCACAAAGATGGTTTTGCGGGTACTTTGTTCTAAGAAATTTAAGCCAACCCGTTTATTCCCTTCCTCAAAAAAGACCATTAATGGTTTAATAACAGGATGCAATTCTGGGTAAACGATGCGGTAATAATTGTATATACCTGCAGAATATAAAAATTCAGGTTGCTTATCTGTATTTTTTAGGGCAATCTTTAGGAAGGAATATGATTTCCGCGTGTAAGAAACGGCCTTCATGAAGTTCTGGTTATCTGCTTCATAGGCCGCCAAAAAACCCGTAGAAGAAATGCAAAAAAAGACGGCTTCTAAATCATTTTCATTTTTTTCAAAGGCAGCTTCCGCTAATTCAAAACTTCTTTCCAAATAAGCCAAATAGGCTTTGCTCTGATTTGGATGATCTTTTAAGGGGAAATATTGTTTTTCCCATTGCATGGCCAATAATAAATAACTACTTGGGTGCTTGGGGTATTTAGATTTTAGGGCATTGAAGTCGTCCGTGGATTCTTTGAACTCATGGTTATACATGTGGTTCAATCCATTTGAAATCCATTCTTTTGCTTGATTATCGGATAAAATTTGTCCAGAAATATTCCAAGATATAAGCCAAAAAAGGACCAAAAATATTCGCCACATAAATACACGGTTGAATTGCAAAAATACGTAAGTACTGTGGTTTTTGGGCCTAATTTTTTACTTTTGTTTCTATTTTATAATTAAACTTCCCGAATGATTTCATTTCAAGAATTTACCTTAGACAATGGCTTACGAGTTATCGTACATGAAGACCCCAGCACAACCCTAGCTGTGATGGATGTGATTTACGATGTGGGCTCCCGAGATGAAGATCCCAGCCGGACAGGTTTTGCTCATTTGTTTGAGCATTTGATGTTTGGAGGTTCGGAAAATATACCAAATTACGATAGTCCTTTGCAGCGAGTTGGAGGCGAGAATAATGCTTTTACTACGCCAGATTTGACCAACTATTACATCAGTTTGCCTTATCAAAACCTGGAAACAGCCTTTTGGTTGGAGTCTGATCGTATGAAGCAGCTGGCCTTTAACCCTAATTCTTTAGAGGTTCAAAGAAAAGTTGTGATTGAAGAGTTTAAACAACGCTATTTGAATCAACCTTATGGTGATTTATGGTTAAAGTTTAGGCCATTAATTTACCAAAAGCACCCCTATCGCTGGGCCACCATTGGGGCAGATATTCAGCATATTGAAGAGGCTAGTTTAGAAGATGTTAAGGCCTTCTTTTATAAACATTATGTACCAGCTAATGCAGTATTAGTGGTGGCAGGGAAAGTTCAGTTGGAAGAGGTTAAAAATTTAGCAGAAAAGTGGTTTGGTCCTATTCCGGGTGGAGTGAAGCCTTTACGCCAACTGGTTCAAGAGGATCCTCAATTAGAAAATCGCCACATGGAAATTACAGCCCAAGTTCCTTCTGATCGAATCTACAAGGCTTATCCCATGGTAGGGCGTTATCAGCCAGGTTTTCATGCCATAGATATGTTGGCAGATTTGATGGGTAGAGGGGAGTCATCCTATTTGTATGAGCATTTGGTTCAAAATAATCGCATTTTTGATTCAATTAATGCTTACCAAATGGGGTCTATTGATCCCGGAATCATGATTATTCAGGGTCAGGTAAGTGATGGAGTAGCTATTGAAGAAGCTGATCAAGCCTTGGAAAAGGTAATTCAAGGATTTGTTCAGTCCGGAATAGTGGAGCAAGCTTTGCAAAAAGTGAAAAATCAAGCGGAGGCGAGTTTAGTGTTTATGGAGGTGGAGGTTTTAAACCGAGCCATGAATTTAGCCATGGCTGCCAATGCCGGAGATCCCAATTGGGTAAATACGGAAGCTGAAAAAATTCAAGCCGTTTCTTTAGCTGAAGTGCAATCTTGGGCAAAACGCTTGTTTATTGACGGGAAATCGAATACCTTATGGTATAAGAAAGAAAAGAATTCATAATGAAGATACGTGTAGGACAAGGTTATGATGTACACCGCTGGGTCGAAGGTAGACCTTGTATTTTAGGAGGTATTGAAATTGAATCTACGAAAGGGCCCTTGGGTCATTCAGACGCCGACTTAGTTTGTCATGTGATTTGTGATGCTCTTTTAGGGGCAGCTAATCTACGAAATATCGGTTTCCATTTTTCAGATAAAGATCCGCAATGGAAAGGGGTTTCCTCCATAGCCTTGTTAACCCGTGTGCTTGAAATGATTCGTGAAAAAGGATGGCAAGTAGGCAATGTAGATGTGACTATCATTTTAGATCAGCCAAAGTTAAATCCACATATACCTGCTATGCAAGCTAATTTAGCTCAAGTAATGGCAGTGGAATTGGACCAGATAACCTTGAAAGCAACCACCTCTGAAGGAATGGGTTTTGTTGGAAGAGGAGAGGGAATATCGGCCATGGCAGTGGCTCTAATTACTGCTGAGTAAGCTATGCCTATCAATTTAGAAAAAGAAAGATTAGAGATTTTAAAAAGGTATCGCAAATTGCTGCGAACAGCCAAGCCTTTTTTAAAGGATGATGATGCCAAACAAATAAAAAAGGCCTTCTTAATTTCGGCGGAGGCACATAAGGAAATGCGGAGAAAATCCGGAGAACCTTATATTTATCACCCTTTGGCTGTAGCTCAAATTTGTGTGGAAGAGATTGGATTGGGAACCACATCCATCATCTCTGCTTTGTTGCATGACGTAGTTGAAGATACCGATACAACCTTGGCCGATATTGAGAAGGATTTTGGGCCGAAAATCGCCTCCATCATTGATGGCTTGACCAAGATCTCAGGGACTTTTGAGTATGGGACTTCCCAACAAGCGGAAAATTTCCGCAAGATGTTATTGACCTTATCTGACGATATTCGAGTGATCTTGATTAAGTTGGCGGATCGTTTACACAACATGCGGACTCTTTCCAGCATGGCCAAGGAGAAGCAATTAAAGATAGCTTCTGAAACCATTTATTTATATGCTCCTTTGGCCCACCGTTTAGGTTTAAATGCTATTAAGACAGAATTGGAGGATTTAGGTTTGAAATATACCGAACCCGAAGCGTTTAAGGAGATTGCCAATAAATTGACAGAAAACAAACGGAACCGGGAAAGTTTTGTCGATCATTTCATCCGTCCTATTAAAAAATCACTGGATGAATTGCATTTGAATTACACCATCAAAGGAAGGCCTAAATCCATTTATTCGATTTACAATAAGATCAAAAGCAGTAATACTCCTTTTGATAAAATCTATGATTTATTTGCTGTAAGGGTGGTGATTGACGTACCCTTGGAGAGAGAAAAAGCAGACTGCTGGGAAGTCTATTCCATTGTAACGGATCATTATCGTCCCAATCCTAGTCGATTGAAGGACTGGGTGTCAACCCCAAAATCCAATGGATATGAGTCCTTACATACCACGGTGATGAGTTTGCCTTATGGCAACGATAAGGAGGGCCGTTGGGTGGAAGTACAGATTCGTACCAAAAGGATGGATGAGATAGCCGAGAAGGGGGTTGCTGCACACTTTAAATACAAAGGAACAGATACGCGCACCAGTCAAGCTTTTGAATCCTGGTTAAGTCAAGTTCGAGAGGCTTTAGAAACTAATGACAAGAGCCAGTCGGCCGTGGAACTAGTAGATGACATCAAAAACTCCTTGTATCATGAGGAAGTTTTTGTGTTTACACCGAAAGGGAAATTAGTGGTTTTGCAAGTGGGTTCTACTGCCTTGGATTTTGCTTTTGAAATTCACTCGGAGGTGGGGGCCAAATGTATTGGGGCTAAAGTAGGAGGAAAATTGGTGCCCTTGTCGCATAAACTGAGCAATGGAGACCAAATTGAAATATTAACTTCTTCCAAGCAAAAACCTTCTGAAGATTGGTTGCGCATCGTGACTACCACGAAGGCAAAAGCCCGGATTAAGGATTTCATCAAGGAGGAGAATAAATCGCACGTTATTAAAGGGCGTGATTTAATTGAGCATCGATTGAAGATTTTGGGATATCCTAGTTTGACTTTGGAAATCACCAATCAGCTACGAGCATATTACAATGCCAAAGATGCCAATGACCTTTTTTATCGATTTGGGAAAGGCTACATCGCTATTGAGCAATTAAAACATTGGAAGTCCGACAAGGAAATGCACGAGCGGAAGCAAGCAGAGAAGGCTATCCAGGTGCCCATTGTTGATAATAAGAGCTTCACCAAGGAGATGAAACGCGTGCAGCATGATCGTAAAGATGCTGATATTTTGTTGATTGGTGAAGATATGGATAAGGTGGATTATACCTTAGCCAAATGCTGTAATCCTATCTCCGGAGATGATGTATTCGGTTTTGTGACCATCAATGAGGGGATTAAAATTCACCGTACCAATTGCCCTAATTCTCCCGAATTGCTATCAAGACATGGTGATCGAGTGATTAAAGCGCAGTGGGCCAGTCAAATAGCCATGTCATTTGTGGTGGACTTGGTGATTCGTGGAATTGATCGGGTGGGATTGGTGAATGATGTGACTCGGGTGATATCCGATGAACTAAAAGTGAATATTACAGCCCTCAATATTGGAGTCAAAGATGGGCTTTTTGAGGGGCGAATTTCCTTAATGATTCAAGATACTGACCACTTAGTTGCCCTCGTAGGAGAATTAGAACGAGTGGCAGGAGTAATTGAGGTAGCTAGGGAAGAATAATAGCTTTTTTCAGTTTTTATAGCTTATTTTACGTCGTTTTTTTCGCTAAATGTCCACAGAAATAGATAAGTTCGATTCGGTTAAGAAAATTTTCACAGCCTACTTGGAAAACAAGGGTCTGCGCAAGACACCCGAGCGATTTGCCATCCTGGAGGAGATTTATTTACGCGACGACCATTTCGATGTGGAGGAGTTATATATCTCCATGAAAAATAAGAAATACCAAGTTTCTCGGGCCACGGTGTATAATACCTTGGACGTCTTGGTAGAATGTGATTTGGTGGTAAAGCACCAATTTGGACGTAATCAAGCTCAGTTTGAGAAGTCTTATGGACGCAGGCAGCATGATCATTTAATATGTACAGATTGTCATAAGGTGACGGAGTTTTGTGATCCTCGAGTTCAAACCATCCAGAGTTTAGTGGGAGAGATGTTGCACTTTAATGTAATGCACCATTCCTTGATATTCTACGGATCATGTACCAACAAGAATTGTGAACACCGCGCTAATTTCCAAGCGAGGTCTCAAGAATAGAAGATTTTAAAAATAGTTTTTATGGCAGTTGATGTATTATTAGGCTTACAGTGGGGTGATGAAGGGAAAGGGAAAATTGTAGATGTTTTAGCACCTCGTTACCAGGTTGTGGCGAGATTTCAAGGAGGACCCAATGCGGGCCATACCTTGGAGTTTGATGGTTTTAAGCATGTGTTGCATCAGATTCCATCGGGTATTTTCCGTCAGGAAGTACAGAATATTATCGGAAATGGCGTGGTTTTAGATCCCATCATTTTTAAGAAGGAAATCGAAGGATTAGCGCATTTTAACCTTGATTTGAAGAAAAACCTGGAAATCTCCAAGAAAGCGTCCATCATTTTGCCTACGCACCGTTTGTTGGATGCTGCTTATGAACTAGCCAAAGGAAAAGAAAAAATTGGTTCTACCCTAAAAGGAATTGGACCTACTTATACAGACAAAATTTCTCGTCAGGGATTGCGTGTAGGTGATATGATTTCGCCTAATTTCTCTGAGAAATACAAGGCCCTAGTGGATCGCCATAAAGCGATTTTGGATGTGTATAAATTTGAATATGATTTGGCGGAAGCTGAGGCGGCATTTTTTGAGGCCGTGGATTTCATGAAGCAATTTGCTTTAGTTGATTCCGAATATTCGGTTAACAACGCCATTAATTTAGGCAAGACCATTTTAGCGGAAGGAGCTCAAGGTTCATTATTGGACGTTGACTTTGGGTCTTACCCATTTGTTACTTCATCCAATACCATTACGGCGGGAGCTTGTACCGGTTTAGGGGTAGCTCCTAAAAACATCGGAGAAGTGTTTGGTATTTTTAAGGCCTATGCTACACGTGTGGGATCAGGTCCATTCCCAACCGAATTAGAAGATGAAGTGGGAGAAGCGATGCGTCAAGAAGGTCGTGAATTTGGTTCTACGACCGGTCGTCCTCGTCGATGCGGTTGGATAGATTTACCAGCATTAAAATACGCCATGATGATTAATGGCGTTACGCAATTGATCATGATGAAGGCGGACGTCCTAAATATTTTTGAAGAAATTTTGGTTTGTACTGCCTATGAAATGCCAGATGGCACCGTGACAGATCAAATTCCATTTGAGATAACCGATATCAAGGTAAAACCTATTTATGAAACTCTTCCAGGGTGGCATTGCAGTTTAGAAGGAATGCGTGATTTTAATGAATTACCTGCTGAATTGACAAATTACATTGCTTTCTTAGAGAAACACTTGAACTTACCGATCAACTTCATTTCTACAGGCCCAGATCGTGAGGCTTGTGTTTTAAGAGGATCATTGGCATAAAAAGAACATGGCTTCGGATCGAATTGATTTGGCAGAATTGTATAAGTTCGATGAGATTTACTGGATTCCAGCAGATCGGCCTAGCATTCCATCCGAAGCTTCTGTTTTATCTGAGCCTGAGCCTTTAGCAAGTCAAGAAGTAGAGCTCCCGGTTGCCACCCTTGCTCCTCAGGTTGAAAAGGAGACTAATTCCACTCAAGATAAAGCCAGTATTCCATCTGGTCCAGGTCTTCAAGCAAGCTTTGTAGAAAAAATCGTTACTGAGCCGACAGCCCCTCATGAGGTTTCAACAACTTTGCCGACTGTCAATTGCCGTTTGGTCGTAGTAGGGAAAATCAATGCCACAGAAAAAGAGCGTTTGCAATTAGTTTTATCAGCTGCTCCGGTTTCCCTTCAAGCGAATGATTGGCAAATACTAGAACCCATGGAAACCTTCACATTGGACGAATTCGTGGATGGTACCCACGCTCAATGGTACGTGTTTTTAGGTGATCAAATCCCCGCTTGGAAGGAACAATTATCAGAAGGAAAAATCATCAGTCGGGTGAACAAAAAGGTGTATCATTTCCCTCGACTAATTTCCAGCTTAAAAGACTCCGAAAAACCGTTGAAATTAGCATTTTGGAATGCTATGAAAGAAATTGTCAATGGTTAGCTTACATATTGGCATTTCTAGCCAGATTGAATATTTAGTCCAATAGATCCATTAACCGTTTACTTTACATCGCCATTCTTGGCAGCGGACTTACATCTTGACCACAGAAAATACCTGCTTCTGCCTTAAAATGACCCGCCATGGCAATCATACCAGCGTTATCAGTGCAATAGGAAAATGCTGGAATAAAGACATCCCAATGCTGTTGAGTCCCTAATGCTTGAATACCATTCCTAAGTCCGGAATTTGCAGCTACTCCACCAGCAATGGCAATTTGCTGACAGTTTTTTTCCTTCATGGCTTTTTTGACCTTGCGCAGTAACATGTCGATCAATGTTTTTTGAACCGAAGCACAAATGTCCGCCTTATTTTCTTCAATGAACTGTGGATTATTCTTTTGTTCTTTTTGTAAAAAATAGAGAATAGCCGTTTTAATACCTGAAAAAGAAAAATCTAGTCCCGGCATTTCCCCTAAAGGAAATGAGAATCTATTGGGGTCTCCTTCCCTAGCTAATTTATCAATCATGGGGCCACCTGGATAGGGTAGACCTAGGAGCTTAGCTGTTTTATCAAAAGCTTCCCCCACGGCATCATCCTGGGTCTCACCAATGACTTCCATGTCCAAAGCACTTTTAACCCAAACCAGCTGCGTATGACCACCGCTCACGGTTAAGCAAAGGAAGGGAAATTGGGGTTTAGGCTCTTCAATAAAGTGGGCCAACACATGGGCTTCCATGTGGTTCACTTCGATCAATGGAATTTGTAAACTTAGTGCTAGGGCTTTAGCAAATGAGGTACCAATTAAGAGGGCGCCCAATAAACCAGGGCCACGCGTAAAGGCAATGGCATTCAGTTCATTTTTGTTTATATTTGCTTTTTGCAGAGCCTCCTGTACAACAGGTATGATGGATTTTTGATGAGCTCTGCTGGCTAATTCCGGAACTACTCCTCCCCATTGGGTATGGATTAGTTGAGTGGATACAATGTTCGAACGAAGTTCTCCGTTTACCATAATGGCAGCGGATGTTTCGTCGCAGGAAGATTCAATGGCCAGTAGTTTCATAGGGATTTAAAACTCTGCAAAAATAAGGCAAAATATGCCGTAATCGGTGGTTTTTCTGAAAAAGAAAATATGATTAAAGCAACCAAAATCTTCGCTAAATCCATTCTTTACGGTTTGGTGGGGATTTTTTTGTTGTTTTTTTTGCTAGTCTTATTACTGCGTGTCCCTGCGAATCAAACGCTATTAGCCCAATATTTTGCTCCCAAAATAGAGAAGGCAATCGGCTATCCACTCACAGTTCGAGCCATTCAACTCAAGTTTTTTGATGAAATAAGTTTTTGGGGTTTGCGTGTCAAAGACCCTTGGGGCAAAGAAATGATCCATATTGAGCGATTGGATATCAATTTTAATCTTTCTGATATACTCTTCCAAGGAAGTAATCCACATTTGGATTATGCCCGTTTGTATCAACCCAAAGTACACCTGATTTTCGAAAAAAAATCCGGAAAAATGAATTTGGATGAATTTATTGTACGGATTGACCATTGGTTAAATCCAGGTCCTAGCGTAGCTGGCCCCAGCTCTAAATTTGAAATTTTAGATGCCGAAGTGGTGGATGGCTCATTTATGTTGGATGATCAACAAATTAAAAGTGAAGCTACTTCCCGACATTTTGATCTAAATCACCTCATTTTTACCCACATCAATGCCAAGGTAAAGGACTTTTTTGTACAAGGAGATACCCTAGGTTTACAAACCATAGGTCTGAAGGCTTTGGATCCTATTAGTGGTCTGAATATTAAGTCATTGGATACCAAATTCATGTATGCTGATAAGCAAATGCGCTTTGATCAATTGAATTTATTTTTCAATGATTCTCAAATAAAAAATCAGATTGTTTTTGACTATTCAAGTACCCAGGACTTTAAGTCATGGAACAAGAAAGTCAGAATGAAAGCCTATTTTGATAATAGTCAAATTCGCGGCGAAGACTTAGGTCGATTTGTCTCTGATATGTACCAATACAAAGGCATGTATAAATTGAAAGGCAATTTAGATGGCCCTGTTGCCCGTTTAAATTTGAAGAATTTTGAAATGGCCTTCGGTAGTAAAAGTGTACTCCGGGGCGATTTTAGTTTCCAGGGATTGCCAGAAATTGATAAAACGGTGATGAATTTTGACATGGTGAATTCCCTTTTTCACCCGCAAGACCTACAAGTCTTTTTGTCCAAATCTGCCGTGGAAAAAATGAATATTTTGGGGCCTGTTTCCTTTGGAGGGAAGTTTTCAGGAACAAATAAGGATTTCTCCACCTCGGGTAAATTAAATACAGGTTTAGGCTATATGGAAGGAGATGTCATGATGAATTTAAGTGATTCCATGGCTTTTTCTAAGTACCAAGGGAAGTTAAAATTGAAGAAATTTAAACTGGGTAAATTGTTCAGTTTGGAAGAATATTTGGGAACGATTGATTTAGAAGCGCAGGTAAAAGGTTCTGGATTTTCTAGTAATTCGGCTAAAGTTGATTTTGATGGGCAAGTTTCGGAAATCAATATTAAACGCTATGCTTACCGAAGAGTAAGTTTAAAAGGGAATTTACAAAGGCAATTATTTAAGGGATTGGTATCTGTTAAGGACAGTAATTTATTGGCCCAAATGACAGGTGAAATTAATTTGCGTCAGGAAAAACCAGTCTATAATTTGGAAGGTCGTATTGACCATGTGGATTTAGGAAGGTTGCGAATTACGGATACTCCCATGCAGTTGGTGAGTGATTTTCAGGTAAATATTGCCATGAATGATTTGGATGATTTGGAAGGTAGGGCCACATTCTCCGAAGCGATTTTAGGAACACCTAAGAAGTTGGATTTACCCATTCACCTACTGACTTTTAGTTCTGATTTGAAAGGGCCTAAAAGACATTATCGTTTGAATTCAGACCTGATTTCAGTGGAGGCTGAGGGGGATTTTGTTCCTTCTCAATTGCAAAAAGATTTGAGCCAGTTGTGGGAGGAATACACCTTGTATTTCACTAAAAACGAGGCGGAAAGAGCTGCTTATTATGCCGCCAAATCCCATGAAACGAATCGGAAATATGTGTCCGACTTTACGGTAATTTGCCATGATGCTAAACCCATTTTGACCCGATGGTTTCCTACCATAGACCTAGCTAAAAATACAGTTTTCTCAGGAAGCGTCAATAAAGGACGATCTGTTTCCTTGAGTTTAGAATCTTATCCTGACACCTTGGTATTGGGTGGATATAAGTTTTATCAATCCATTTTTTCCTTCCAAAGTTCGAAGTTCTTAGGAGGCCCAGAGGTTTCTAGTAGCTTGGTATTCCAGTCGAGAAGGCAGCATCTGAACTTCCTAACCCCTACGGAAAACTTAAAATTGGATGGTCTTTGGGATCAAGATCGAATCAATTTCGAATTGGATTTTAAGCAACAAGGTGACGAGAATTTAGCACATTTAGGTGGTGTTTGGCGCTTTGAAAAGGATGGTTTATCGCTCCGTTTTAAAGATACGTATCTTAGGATTTTAGGGCAGGATTGGGCTGTAGATCCAGAAAATAAAATATCCATACAAGGTAAGGAATTGCATGCTGAACACTTTTTGATTTCGAATCAAAAGCAATCAATTGCCTTGCAAGGAAGCTTGTCCATGGACTCCACAGAAACATTAAGGCTTCGAGCCAATAAGTTTCAACTGGGGACATTGGCACCCCTATTTTCACTGAAAGTACAAGGTGAATTGAATGCCGAAATTAATATCCAAGATTGGTACCAACACACGCGTTTAGATACCTGGTTGTTGGTAGATTCTTTGCATTTGAATAAGTTTTACATTGGAAATTTGCAAGGTGTAGGAAGCTATAATGCCGACTTGAAAACCATGGATTTAAACTATCATTTAAATCGATTGGGGGAGTCAGTTGTGGAGGTTAATGGTACTTATAAGCCTTTTGAAACTAGGAACAAACTAGATATTTCTGCCGAGTTAAATAAGACAAATTTGAGTATTCTGGAACCCTTTACCCAAGGGGTATTTTCTGGTTTGGCTGGGGACGCCTCAGGTAAATTAAAGGTTAGAGGCACCATCGAAGACCCAGATATCCAAGGAAAGATCGTGCTTCAAAAAGCCAAATTATTTTTTGATTACTTGAAAACTAGCATGGCTTTTTCAGATACGGTTGAGTTTAAGACCCGTCAAATCATAGGCCGAAATTGGAAGATTTCAGACCCAGAAGGTAATACAGCTAAGTTAAATGCAAACTTTGTTTTTCCAGTAGGAAGTCCTTTTGAAATGAACATTGAAGCCAATTTGAATCGCTTTAAATTATTGAATACACAGCGTGACCCTACCTCATTTTATTATGGAACGGGGTATACCTCTGGCCCGATATCCATTCGAGGAGCCTTGCATGATTTGTTGATTACTGCCGACTTAAAAAGCGAAAGAGGAACTCGTTTATACATACCTTTGGATAGAGAAAGTAGTACCGAAAATGATGAAGACTATGAGTTTTTTAGTAAGTCTTTGCAAGTTGATTTGAATGCCAACACGCAGCAAATAACATCTAAATTAAAAGAGGGTGGCATTAGTTTGGACTTGGATTTGGCCTTTACCCCAGAAGCCTATGGCGAAGTTCAAATTGATAAAAAGAAGGGAGATTTGATGCGGATTTATGGTACGGGAAATATCAATATGACCTTAGATAAAAAAGGTCAGTTTAGGATGGTGGGAGATTATGCCATTGATCAGGGAGACTATACTTTTACCTTACAAAATTTAATCAATAAGCGGTTTGCTATCCAGCGAGGATCAAAGATTTCTTGGACTGGAGATCCTTTGGAAGCAAATGTGAATATTAAAGCAATTTATACGCAATATGCTTCATTGTTCCCTATCTTATTAGACACCACGAATAAATCGAACTTGCCTGAGTTTAAAAGACGTTATCCCGTGGATGTGACAATCAACTTGCAAAATAGACTTTTATCGCCCAATATTTCCTTTGATATAGGTATTCGTGATTACCCCAAAGATGTTCATTTGAACGGAGCTGTTACGGCATTTACGAACCGAATAAAAACGGATGAACAAGAGCTAACCCGACAAGTCTCCAATGTCTTATTGTTTGGGCAATTGGTTTCTCCATTTGGAGGAAGTGGTATCGCTTTGGGTAATTTGGTAGGAAATTTTACGGAGATGTTATCGAATCAATTGAGTAATCTGGCTTCACAAATCAATAAAGATTTGAACATCGATGTATATTTAGGAGGAGGGAATTTGAACCAAGATATTTTATCCAATTTACAATTAAGGGCCTCATACAATGTGAATGATCGCTTACGAATTACTCGAAGTGGAGGTTTCACTGATGCCCGAAATCAAACGAGTCCTTTGATTTTATTAGGCGACTGGGCCTTGGAATATTTTGTAAAACGGGATGGTTCACTTCGTTTAAAAACCTATAATCGAAACGTTCAAACTACCCTATTGGGATCATTAAACTCCTATCAAATCAACCAAACACTTGGGGCTAGTTTACTCTATAATCGTAGTTTCAATAAGTTGTTTGGAAAGTGAAATTAATGTAGAATGTAGAATGTAGAATGTAGAATGAAGAATGTAGAATGAAGAATGAAGAATGTAGAATGAGAGCCTCATAATTCCTCATTCTACATTCTTCATTCTACATTAAAAAAGGAACCACTCGCGCAGTTCCTTTCTTAATTCTTAATAACTAATCACTGAAATTCTTATTTTACTTCAAATCCACCCGTACCAATGGCAAAACCTTCCGAATATAATTCGATGGTATATTTACCAGGTTTGTAAGCTACACCACCGCGAGAATAGAATACATCTACCGCTTGGTTATTGTTCGTATAGGTTACTACTTGCTTAGCCGTATAAACCATTTCTTTTCCGTCTTGAGTAAACTTACCAGAACCGGCTGCTTCGTCAGAAATAATGGCCCCATCAGCATCCAAGACACGAACAAAAATGGTTTTGTTCTCTAATTTAGTAATTGGGTTGCTGGCTAAGTTGAAGGTAATTTTCAACTTCTCAATTTTCTTACCATTAAAACGAGATTTTTCAGCTTCCTTCCCTTTGTTACTCACAGAAAGTACGCGCAATCCTTGAGCTTTCAAAGCAGCAGCAATACTTACTTTTCTAGCCAATTCTTTGTTTTTAGCAGTTACTTCCGATAGGGTATCTGCTAAGGTTTTGTTCTCCGTTTTTAAGCCAGTATTTTCAGAATTCAAGGTTTGATTTTGCGTAGTCAAGACTTGGTTATTCTCGGTTAAGATGCCGTTTTGTTTTTTCAGTTCAACAATGTCTGCATCTTTTTGGGTCAAAACTAGATCATATTCCTTGATTTTGGCCTCGTAGGAGGCAATGGTTGCGTGGTTGGCTTTTTTCAAAGAGCTTTTGTCTTGCTCTAATTGAACTTTCAATGCTTCTAAGTCACTAACTTGGCCACCTAATGCTTTGATTTCCTCAATCTTAGCATCTAGTTGGGTCGAAATGGAATCCAATTTCATGCGAGTATTCGCTAATTCAGTGGCTTTTTCTTCAATATTGACAGCTTGTTCTTTTGTCAATTGGTTGGAACGAAAATACAAGACGCCTAATACTGCTGTTAATACAGCCAATACAATCAAGGCAATCTTTGAGGTGTTGTTGGATGTTTCCATTTGCTTCAAATGTTTATTTAAGGGTTTAATTCAATGCAAATTTAACATTAATATTCAATATTTCGTTTTAAATAGGCTTTTGGTTAATTTGCGCCTCTGAAAGACATGAATATGCCTACGTATGATTTTATTGTGGTGGGTTCTGGAATCGCTGGCTTATCATATACGGTTAAGGTAGCCCAATACTTCCAGGATAAACAAATCCCCATCAAGATTGCGCTAATAACTAAAACGGTTGCTGAGGAAACCAATACCAAATATGCTCAGGGCGGTATTGCGGCCGTTTGGGATAATCAAGATTCTTTTGAAAAACATATACAAGATACCTTGGTAGCTGGAGATTTTGAAAGTGATCCAGCCGTGGTAGAATTGGTAGTGAAAGAAGCTCCCGAGAGGTTGAAAGAGTTAATTTCTTATGGGACAGATTTTGATCGTAAATCTGATGGAAGTTTTGACCTAGTCAAAGAAGGAGGGCATTCCGATAAACGTATCTTGCATTATAAAGATTCTACAGGGAATGAGATTGAAAGGGCTTTATTAGAAAAGGTGAAGTCTTTTTCATCGGTTGATTTCTTCACTCATTACTTTGCGGTTGACTTGATAACCCAACATCATTTGGGTGAAAAAGTGACCAAAGATACGCCTCACAAAAAATGTTTTGGCGTATATGTATTGAATAAAAAAACCAAAAAGGTAGAGACTTTTATTGGAAAAACTACGCTATTAGCTACGGGTGGTATAGGTCAAGTGTATCAATCGACCACTAATCCTACCATTGCCACTGGAGATGGAATAGCGATGGCTTACCGTGCCAAAGGATTTGTCAAAGGGATGCAATACATCCAGTTTCATCCTACAGCCCTTTACCAACCTGGAAAGAAACCTAATTTTTTGATTTCTGAAGCAGTTCGCGGACACGGTGGAATTTTGAAAAATTTAGATGGATCTACTTTCATGGAAAAGTATGACGCTCGACTTTCTTTGGCTCCCAGAGATGTTGTTGCTCGTGCCATAGACTCTGAGATGAAGAAAAATGGTACCGAGCATGTGTATTTGGATACCCGACATATTCCTAAAGAAGATATCATCGCTCATTTTCCGATGATTTATCATTATTGCTTGGATCATTTGGGCATTGATATGTCAAAAGAAATGATCCCCGTTGTGCCTTGCCAGCATTATTTATGTGGAGGCATCATCGTTAATGAATACAGTCAAACCAATATTGAGCACCTATACGCCGCGGGGGAATGTTCACATACAGGCTTACATGGGGCCAATCGTCTAGCATCCAATTCACTTTTGGAAGCGATTGTTTTTGCTCATCGTGCCTTTGAAAAATCCATCACAGAATTTGGCACACAAATGATACCTGAAGGCATCCCGCAATGGAATGATGAAGGAACTCGGAATCCAGAGGAAATGGTCCTAGTAACGGAAATGACCCGCGAATTGGAGTCTATCATGAGTAATTATGTAGGTATTGTTCGTACTGATCGCCGTTTAAAGCGGGCTTATGATCGATTGGAACTTATCTATTTGGAGCATGAGGAATTATATAAGCAATCCAAAATCACGGTTCCACTTTGTGAACTTAGAAATATGATTAATGTGGCTTATTTAATTATTAAGCATGCCCGTGCTCAAAAAGAAAACAAGGGGTTACATTACAACCTAGATTTACTTAATGCGTGATTTAAGGTAATGAACAATCACCTCAAGTCCTTTCTCGAAATGGACATTATTGGGGATGACGATGTCGCAACTTTTTTTGTGAGGACGAATGTATTCTTCGTAAGTAGGTTTAACGTGGTATTTCCAGCGGTACATTACATCCTGTAAATCATAACCTCTTTCTTCGTTATCACGTTTAATGCGGCGTTTCAATTTGATTTTGTTTTGCGCATCTATGAATATTTTCAAATCCAAAAGTTTGGCAACCTCTGGAAAGTGGAAAACAAAAATACCTTCAACAACCAAAATTTTGCGTGGATAAAAATGTAGGATATCTGGAACTTTACTTGAATTATTAAAGGTGTATTCTTCCCTGGTTACGATTTCACCCGAACGTAATTTTTCTACATCTTTCGCAAATGCCTCATCATCGATGGCGCCAGGTAAATCAAAATTCTCAATCCCATTTTCGTCCTTCGATTGTTCATGCTTCGGACGATAATAATTGTCTTGAGATAATAAACAGATTTCTTCGGAAGGAAATTGAGCCATTAATCTTTGTAAAAACAATGTTTTACCTGAGGCGCTTCCACCGGTAATTCCGATGATATATGGTCTTTCGATAGTTGGGGTCATTGATGTTTGAATTCGAATGCAAATTTGCGAAAAGCATTTTATTATCCCTCAAAAAAAAGCATGTTTTCAAAGGTTTCGGTATTCTAAATAAAAACTATGTTTTTCTTTTGGCACTTTTTGTCGAAGTTGAAATTGCTTACTTGCCATTTGCTGATCAATTTCCTCCTGAAAATATAGCTTTTTCCCACATCCCTCATGTATTTCTCGTTTTTGGATAGATAATTCCTCTTCCAAAATAATCCAGCCGCTGGGTTTTATTAGCTGTTTCATGGCTTGGATTAACTCTTCTATTTGGTCAAATTCATGCCAAGCATTGAAAATAAATATGCCATCGATACTCTGAGGGTCTAAAGCTAATTGGTTTAAAGGCAGGTTATGAACCTCAAATTTAGGGTAAAAAGGTAAAGCTGTTTTCTCCTTAAAATACTGAATACTTTCTTCTACCGCCTCTTCATTCAAAACATCTACTTGAGTATCTACTAAAATGATTTTCCCACAAGGTCGGTGTATCAATAAATTCACTTCCCACCAGGCTGAGCCACATCCTATGGATAGTAGGGTATTCGATGGATTCCAAGTAAAATGATCCATTAATTGTTTCATGGCTCAAAGAAAGGGAAAATATGGCTAATTGTTAAGGGGAAATGTAGAATGTAGAATGTAGAATGTAGAATGTAGAATTGGGGAGGTAGCACTGTGAATTAAGAAATTTTGGAGCATCCATTTGAAGTTTATGGAGTGCTTATTTCAAACAAGAAATATGAAAAGGAAATGGAAAGACTGAAATTAATCAGTAATTTTCGGAGTAAGCAAAATTTTATTAACCTAGTTATGGCCATATTCATTGCACCCACCGCCTCTGTCATGGGCCGAGTTTTTATCTCTCCTAATGTTTCTATTTGGTATGGAGCGGTCATTCGGGCAGATGTGGAAGAAATTCATTTGGGCGAGGGATGTAATGTGCAGGACAACGCGGTGTTACATGCTGATGAGGGGGATAAAACCATCATTGGAAAATTTGTTACGATCGGACATGCTGCCATTGTACATGGAGCGGAAGTCGGCGAAGGCAGTTTGATTGGTATGCATGCCACGGTTCTGAATCGGGCTAAAATAGGTAAGTATTGTTTAATTGGAGCACATGCCTTAGTGACAGAAGGAATGGAAATACCTGATTATTCCTTGGTATTGGGAACGCCTGCCAAGGTGGTCAAAACCTTAAATGAATCGCAAATTGAGCGTTTGAAATTTGGGCCGCCCCATTACATTAAAATGGGAGAAAAACATGCCAAAGGAGAATACCCATTGATTACTCAAGCCGATTTTGAATCATGATTGATCTAATTTTAATACGACATGCGCACTCAGGGCCTTACGATCAGCCCGATAAAGAGCGGCAATTATCACTGCAGGGAATGGAAGAGGTGAGTTTGTTGGCTCAAAAACTTAAATCGGTTCATCTGCCAACGGGTTTATGGTTATGTTCAGATGCCAAAAGAACGGTGGAAACAGCCACAGCACTGAGAAGTGAATTAGGTATCGTAGGTCCTATTAATTTAGATGCTTGTTGGTATCAAGCATCCGGACCAGATTACGTTAATTTAATTGAAAAGCAAAATAGACCCGTGATCTATTTGGTAGCCCATAATCCATCCATTTCCTATGTGGCTTCCTATTATTCAGGAACATTAATTCAAATGGAAACGGGTGGATGTTGCTATTTACGGTTTCAATATGCTGACTCCGCTGCGGAATTAAGTAAAGGTGCGGGAGATTTAGTATTTAATTTTAATCCACAAGTTGTATAATGAGCAAAAATCAAAAAATATTCCGTTGGGTACTCATCTTATTTACACTACTGATGGTAGCCCTTGCCATTGATATGGCCAAAAATACCACGGCTCCTTGGAATAAGAAAAAGGTGGAAAAAGCCCGCTAATTTGATTGTCCTATTTAGGATTTGGCAAATTTTGCTTGCTTGAATTTTCGAAATGCCTGTATACCTACCTCAAATGAAGTTATTAGTCAGCATTTTTCTTTTTACCGTACAATTATCTGCTTTTTCTCAAGCGCAAAAGGCAGAATTGGCCATTGATTCGATCATGAAATCAAGTCCGGTCATGGGAATCTCTGTAGCCGTGGTGAAAAATAATAAATTGGTCTATTCACATTCATTTGGTTTAAAAGACCAATCCAAGAATACTCCTTTGACAGATGATTGCTTATTTAGGATTGCATCTATCTCCAAATCATTTTCAGCAACAGCCATCATGCAATTGGTAGAAGCTAAGAAAATATCTTTAGAAGATGATGTCAGTAAGCTAGTCGGTTTTCCAATTCGTAATCCCCAATTTCCAAATCAAGTGATTACCCTGGGAATGTTGCTTTCGCATCGGTCCTCATTAAATGATAGTCAGGGTTACTTTAGCTTGGATGTCCTGAATCCAGCCAAGAATTCTAATTGGACACAATGTTACAACCCGGTGGAGCCAGGTAAGGGTTATATGTATTGTAACCTAAACTTTAATATGGCCGGAACAATCATAGAAAAGGTTTCTGGAGAAAGGTTTGATCAGTACATAAAACGTCATATACTTATGCCATTGAAGATTGATGGTGGATATTGCGTGGATTCATTGGATAAATCTCGATTCGCAACAATTTATGAGTACTCTATTGACTCAGCCAAGTTTAAGGCATCACCAGCAGCCTATGCCCCAAGAACACAGGAGATTGCTAATTATCAAATGGGATACTCAACACCTATTTTTTCCCCAACGGGAGGGATGAAAATATCCACGAGTGATTTAGCACGATATATGATTATGCATAGTCAAAGGGGTAAATTTGAAGGGATGAGAATTATTTCGAAACGTAGTTCCAAGGTGATGCAAACGCCCCTTTCAGAAGAAGAACATTATGGATTAGCATTATTAAAAACAGACCGATTGATAGCAGGGAAGACCATGACTGGTCATACAGGTTCTGCCTATGGATTAGAGAGTTTGATGTTTTTTCAGCCCAAAGAAAAATTTGGATTAGTTGTGATAAGCAATGGCTGCCACCCCGAAAGTGTGGATGGTTTCAATTTGATCTTGAAAAAAACAGCCAATGCCTTATATGATGCATTTATTCAATAGCGGATATTTTGATATATTATTTTAGAGCTAGGAGGGATTTACTCATTTCCTATCTTACAAAACCGCTCATCATTTATTTCATCTAATCCTTTTGGAAAATCCTTAGTTTGAGTTGTTTATTTACATAATCCCCTAAAAAACATGACTACTTTACTCGTTTTTGGAATCATTGCCATTTTATTAATTTTCTTCAGTTTGGTTACGGTTCAGCAAGGAAATATTGCGGTTATTTCTATGTTTGGTAAATACCAACGTATTCTTCACCCAGGTTTGAACTTTAAAATACCTCTGATTGAAAGTGTATATAAGGTTATTTCCATTCAAAATCGCTCCATTGAATTAGAGTTTCAAGCGATTACTATTGACCAAGCCAATGTGTATTTTAAATCCATGTTACTTTATTCAGTGATCAATCAAGAGGAAGAAACCATCAAAAATGTAGCCTATAAATTCATTGATGCTCAAAGTTTGATGCAAACATTGGTTAGGACAGTGGAAGGTTCAATTCGTTCTTTTGTGGCTACCAAGCGCCAAAGCGAAATCTTGAGTTTGCGCAAGGAAATTGTTTCCTATGTGAAAGATCAAATCGATCAAGTGATGGAGGAATGGGGTTATCACCTACAAGATTTACAATTAAATGACATCACGTTTGATGAAGTGATTCTGAAATCCATGAGTCAAGTTGTGGCTTCTAATAACCTAAAAGCAGCTGCTGAAAATGAAGGTCAAGCTTTATTAATCACCAAAACCAAAGCTGCTGAAGCGGAAGGTAATGCGATCAAAATTTCGGCGAATGCCGAGCGTGAGGCTGCTCAATTGCGCGGACAGGGTGTGGCTTTATTCCGACAAGAAGTAGCCAAAGGGATGTCGGATGCAGCTAGAGAAATGCAACAAGCTAACTTAGATACCTCGGTGATTTTATTCTCTATGTGGACGGAAGCCATTAAGCAATTTGGAGAGCAGTCGAACGGAAACGTTATTTTCTTAGATGGATCTGCTGATAATATGCAAAGAACCATGCAGCAAATGATGAGTGTCAACCAGCTTCAAACCATTAAGCAGACTAAAAAGAAAGAGAGCTAAGGCTCTCTTTCTTTATTTTACCGATAACACGTGTGCCAAATGATGGTCACAATGCCAGGCATAAATTCCTAATGCGCGATCTAATGGATAGGTAATTCCTCTTTCTGGGTTCACGTAGGATTTTTTCCAATCACTTTCCTGCATCGCATTTAATAAAAATACCCAACGTAAGTGAATATATTTTATCCCTTCTATTGACCATTCTATGGGTGCTTCGTTGCCATCGGGTAAATTAGCCCAATCAGCTTCCGAATAGGGTTTAATGATGGGGTTTTCCTCTGTCAAAGCCATTTTAAAACGAATAAAAGAATTCATATGGCTATCATTGACATGGTGAATTACTTGACGAGCCGTCCAACCACCCGGTCTATAATGCTTGGCTAAAGTCTCTTGCGACATTCCAGCTACTGCTTGTTGCAATTTTTCTGGAAATTCAACTAAGGTTTTAATCCATGCTGTTCTAATTTCTGGCGTAATGTTTTCAGGAGCCGAAAACCTACCTATCGGGTATTGCAATGAGTTGATTTCCATATGGTTAAACTGTTTTAGATTGGGTGTAAAAACCCGTAATTTCTTGGGCTAGTTGACGTGTTTGGGCTATCAAAGGATGCACCCCTTTGGAGATAGCCTCAAGCATTTCAGCGGCGGAATCTTTGTTCCAC
The DNA here is from genome assembly GCF_054558475.1 of Aquirufa sp. Wall-65K1. NCBI lineage: Bacteria > Pseudomonadati > Bacteroidota > Cytophagia > Cytophagales > Flectobacillaceae > Aquirufa > Aquirufa sp. Wall-65K1. The sequence goes on from NZ_JBPXKD010000004.1 coordinate 383,914, forward strand.
TGAGCGGTATTGACAGTAACCATTATTTCACCTTCCTCTAATAACATGGGAGTTTGAACAATAAAGGACTGTTTTCCTGCAGCAGATAAAGCATGAGCTTGTTTTTTTACTGCTTCAAAACTTTCTTCTAATTCAAGCGCATGATTGCCTCTAATTTCAAGGACAATCTTCTCTTGCTGATTTTGGGCAGCTAATTCTTCCTTAATGGCCAAATCAAGTGCTTCTAATTGTTTACGAATGGCATGGTAGTTTTTACCTGTACGCATCCTTTCTCTTAAAGACTGGCGGATGAAATAGGTAATTGAATCCGTAATGGTCAATCCAATTTCTGCCATTTGTTTAAAAATTAAGGAACTAGGCGACATACCAGGGATGGTATTGGGATCATGTAAAACCACCTGGCCACCCTCTGATAAAAATCCATCGATTCGAGTACAAACACCAAAGCCTAAATCATCAAATGCCTGACAGACCATTTTTTGGATTTGTTGCAAATCCACTAAACTGGCATCCATGGGTATGCGTTTCCGAGTAGCCTTAGATTTATATTTAGCATTGAAATCAAAAACTTCGACTGATTCATCGATAACGATTTCGGTAGGAGGTAAGGCAACCGTTTGTCCTTTGGGACTTTGAATCACGCCACAACTAAATTCGTTGCCTTGGACAAAAGATTCCAACAAGATAGCATCTTCCGAATGGATGGAATGAATACTAGCCTTGGTGACACTTAATTTGAAATATTCTTGTAAACTGGAAAGTAAGTCGGCCGGGTGTTGGTAGTTTTGGTGATTAAATCGGACAGGGAAACCAATTCCTTCGTCCAAATTCACCATTTTTTGTAATAAAACTAATTTATCTTCTTCCGTATAATTCAACCAGTCCTCGCGGTAAATTTCTTGAATAAATAAGCATTTTTTGATCGCCTTGTCGAAGTCTTCTAAGGAATCTTTTTTCACAAAAGCCAAGCCAATGGAAGAGCCTTGATGTGGCGCTTTGGCAACAAATGGAATTCCGATTTCCTTTTTCACTTGTTCAAAAAGGGTCTCTCTTCCGTATTTTTCGTAATCTTCTCGTTGAAGTACAAAATACTTTTTATCTAAACCAACACTCTTTTTTAGCCAGTCATTTTGTTTGGCTTTATCGATACCAATGGAGGAGCCAAGTAAACCTGGTCCCGAATAGGGGATGCCAAACCATTCTAATAAACCTTGAATGCTACCATCTTCTGCAGCGGGTCCATGCATGGCCAAGAAAACAAAATCAAAGTATTGGGAAAATTCATGTGGCTGAATTACTTGCCCAATTTCAGCAATGATCTGTTGGTAATCTTCCGTCGATAAATCCTTAATGGATTCGATGTAAACAGAGAATATGTCGTCTTGAAATCTTTTTGGAGGGAAAAAATCACGAATAGAACTTGAATGTATCAAATCTTCGTGGATCAAAATAAAATTACCTAAGCTATCCACAAATACAGGGACAGGTTGAAATAGGGCTTTATTGATATGAGCCATGGCAGTCTTACCGCCAGCAAAACTAATTTCACGTTCACGAGCCGGTCCCCCAAAAAATATTCCAATTCGCATCATGAAACTTAAGATTGTAGGGTTTGACTTAACTCTTCTACCGATATAATTTCGGGCACTTCGCGACGAATGGCTTCTTCAACACCTGCTTTAAAGGTCATGGCAGACATATTGCATGACTTACAAGCACCTAATAAATTAAGCTTTAGGCGATTATCATCTGTAATTTCAACGATCTCCACATTTCCACCATCGGCAATGAGGTAGGGGCGTATGGAATCAAGGGCTGCTTGTACTTTCGAATATAGAGGGTGGTTTTCCATAATTATTGACGTGGAGTAGAAGCGTTTCTAATAGCAATTTGTTGGGCTAAATTAGCAGCAATACTAGCGAAAGCGCTGGCACTTGTTCCTTCCGTAGCGGCGATAGGTTTTCCCTCATCTCCGGCTTCGCGGATGGCTTGAATCAGGGGAACTTCGCCCAAGAAAGGAACTTTGTATTTTTCTGCTAAGTTTTTGCCGCCGTCTTTACCAAATAAATAATATTTATTGTCTGGTAATTCCGCTGGAGTAAAGTAGGCCATATTTTCTACTAAACCTAAAATTGGAACATTGATTCCAGCCTGGTTAAAAAATTGCAATCCTTTAGTCGCATCAGACAGAGCTAATTTTTGAGGAGTAGTCACGATAACAGCTCCAGTCAATTTAATTAATTGAACCAATGTTAGATGAATATCTGAAGTTCCAGGAGGCAGGTCAATCAGCAAATAATCTAATTCATCCCAATTGGTATCTCCGAAGAATTGACGTAAAGCTTGGGTCATCATGGGACCTCTCCAAGGCACTGGACTTTCACTTGGAGCTAAAAAGCCCATTGAAATCATCTTAATGCCATATTGCATGATGGGCTGAATGCGGTTTTTACCGTTGACTTCCTGTACCAAGGGCTGTAATTCCTCTGCCCCAAACATCACTGGGATGGATGGTCCTGAGATATCAGCATCCAAAATACCTACCTTAGCCCCGCTTTGTTTTAAAGCCATGGCTAGGTTAGCCGTTACGGTTGATTTACCTACACCACCTTTACCGGAGGCTACTGCAATCACATTTTTGACACCAGGAATTAATGGATCAGAGGAAGTTAGGCTGGTAACCTCCGCCGTCATGTTGATGATAATTTTTAAGTCGGGATGCACCAAACGATGAATGGCCTCCTCGCAATCTTGTCTAATTTTTTCTTTTAATGGGCAGGCAGGAGTGGTTAATACCACGGTGAAACGAACTTCACCAATACCTAATTCCACATCTTTTATCATGTTCAAGGTCACCAAATCTTTTTTAAGATCAGGTTCTTGAACAGTGCTTAAGGCACCTAATATGATTTCTTTACTTACGCTTAATTCTCCCATGAATGCTTTGTCTCTATCAAACCTCAAATATAAGGTTTTTTCACCTTTAATTGCCTCTTGGAATTAACTTATTGATAAAATTCGAGCTTGTATGGCTTGCAAAATTTTATGGGTATCATAGCCCAAATTACTCTTGGAAAACTCAGATTTACATTGTTCCAAGCTTTGCAAATAAAGGGCTTTTTTGGCTGGATGAAATTGATGTCCTAAGGTTTGAAATACCGATTTCCATTTTTTTTCAATTTGGAGTAATGCTGGGCTGCAATAACAGGTGCTGAATTTTTCCCAAATGTATTCTTCAGCAGTTTCATTAGGATGAATCATATCAGCAGCATAAAACCGATAATCGCGTAATTCATCTATCATGATTTCAAAGGCAGGAAAATAGTCGACTTGCTCGTGATTGTTTTTTAATGTTTCTGCGGCCAAGCGAAGCAATGCCTTGGAAATCGCGTTCTCTGGCATGCCGTCTTTGGTATGTCTGACTGGAGAAACCGTTAAAATAATGCGTAAATCGGGATTTTTCTTGATTATTTTTTGAATGAATTCCTGATAAGGAACAATGATTTCATCCAAAGTAGATAATCGTTTTTCAAAGGCATTAGCTGCTTGTTTATGGCAGTTCGCAATAGGTCTTTTTAATTTTTTATCCCAATAATAATAAGCCGTACCCCAGGTTATCAGCAAAAATTGGCTTTGTGCCAAACTTTTTTTGACGATTTGTTGACGCTGTTGTATCAGCTCCATGAGGTCAGATGGGTCTGCGGCACATAGACTAGAGTGGTAATCTGGGTGCAGCCAAATACCTTGTTGATTGACTAATTCTATGGGAGAAAGTTTTTCTGTTTGAAGTGCTTTCAGGATAGCATTGGGGTGAAAAAGCGTTCCAAAAGGTTGGTTCAGGATGTTAATGGGTAAATTTTCCATTCTTTTTCCCATATTTTCAGCAAAGCAGGAACCTAGGCTAATTACTGAGGAGGAGGGAATTATTTTCTGGGTGGATTCGGGTATTGGAATGGGAGTGGAAAATTGCATTTTATTTTTACTGGTTTAAACGCATGAATTTTCAAAATATGCGATATTTCAAGGGCAATTTATTCAATTTTAGTGGATTGTTATTAGCTCAAACCAGTGGATTATATCACAAAATGACATGGAATGGTATTATTCAGCGGTAGTTTTGAATTCGTCCTGGATTCTATTTCGAATCTGATTGAAATCAATAACTTTGCGATTTGCATTTATTCATACAAATTATAAGCTATGTCGGAACTTGGAGCGGAGCGTGCACGATTAAAAACTCGTAATGATAATAAAGGCTGGAAAAAGTGGGGGCCTTATTTAACAGAAAGGCAGTGGGGTACGGTACGGGAGGATTATTCGGCTCATGGAAATGCTTGGGATTCGATCACTCACGACATGGCTCGGTCCAAAACTTACCGTTGGGGCGAGGAAGGCATTGGCGGAATTTCAGATAATAAGCAGCATGTCTGTTTTGCTTTTTCTTTTTGGAATCACAAGGATCATATCTTAAAAGAGCGGTTTTTCGGATTAACTGGTGGGGAATCCAATCACGGAGAGGACGTTAAGGAATTGTATTATTATGAGGATTCTACCCCGACTCATTCTTATATGCGGATGAGTTATAAATATCCGCACCAAGCTTTTCCTTATCAAAAACTGATTGATGAAAGTAAAAAAAGGACTCGTTTAGAGCCTGAATATGAATTGTTAGATACTGGCATATTTGATCGAAATGAATATTTTGACATCAAAATGGAATATGCCAAAGCCGATGAGCAGGATATTTTAATACAAGTAACGGTAGAGAATCGAGCCAAAGTAGCGGCCCCAATCACCGTATTACCCACCATTTGGTATCGAAATACTTGGTGTTGGGGATATGAAAATTATAAATATAAACCATTGCTTACTGGGGTGGGTCATTCCTTTATTGAGGTAGATCACCGGGTAGTGGGGCGTTTCAAGCTTTATGCTGAAAATGCAGATGAATTTTTATTTTGCGATAACGAAACCAACTTTCGTCGCCTACATGATTCACCTAATTTAAGTCATTTTGTTAAGGATGGTATCAATGACTACATCGTTAACAAGGCCAAGAATACCATTAATCCCAATAATATCGGAAGTAAGGCGGCGGTTCGTTTTTCAGCTAAAATTCCGGCTGGGGGTAAAAAGGTATTTCGTTTGCGGTTGACGAATCACTCCATGCAACATCCTTTTGAGGATTTTGATCAAGTATATTCGGCAAGAATCAAGGAAGCCAATGAATTTTATGATGATTTGCATGGAAATGTAAAAGAGGAGAAGTTGCGCCACATACAGCGTCAATCTTATGCGGGTATGCTTTGGACAAAGCAATGGTATTATTATAACGTTTTTGAGTGGATCAAAGGAGATCCTTCTATGCCGCCACCGCATCCGAGTAGAAAGGTGGGTAGAAATAATACTTGGCGTCATATGTATGCGGCAAATATTTTATCCATGCCTGATAAATGGGAATATCCTTGGTTTGCGGCATGGGATTTAGCTTTTCATACCTTACCATTGGCCAGGTTGGATCCAGATTTTGCTAAGCGGCAATTAGCGGTTATTCTTCGTGAATATTACATGCATCCTAACGGGCAGATTCCCGCATATGAATGGTCTTTCTCGGATGTAAATCCGCCTGTACATGCGTGGGCGACTTGGAAGGTCTATGAGATAGATAAGCAAATGAATGGGGGAGTAGGAGATGTTACTTTCTTAGAAAGAATTTTCCATAAACTCTTGTTGAATTTTACTTGGTGGGTCAACCTGAAAGATGAGGGAGGAAATAATATTTTCGGTGGAGGCTTTCTGGGTATGGACAATATCGGTGTATTTGATCGATCGGCCACCTTGCCTACGGGCGGGCATTTAGAACAAGCGGATGGAACGGGTTGGATGGCCATGTACAGTTTGAACATGCTTCGAATTGCCTGTGAGATTTCGATTGAGAAGCCTGTGTATCAGGATATGGCTTCCAAGTTTTTTGAGCACTTTTTGCACATTGCAGGAGCGATGCAGGCCATTGGAGGAGATAAATTGAATTTGTGGGATGAGGATGACCAATTCTATTATGATATGTTACATAAGGAAGATGGTAGCTTGATGTTATTGAAATTACGTTCAATGGTTGGCTTAATTCCATTGTTTGCGGTAGAGGTATTGACTTCAGAAATGTTGGAAAAATTACCTCAATTTAAAAGAAGGGTAGAGTGGGTTTTGAATAACCGACCGGATTTGGCCAATTTGATCTCTCGTTGGTATGAGCCAGGTAAGGGAGAAAGCCGCTTATTATCCATTTTGCGGGGTCATCGGATGAAAATGATCATGAAGCGGATGTTTGATGAAACGGAATTTTTATCGGATTTTGGTATACGAACTTTGTCAAAATACCATCAACAGCATCCATATAAATTCATCTATGATGGAGGTACCATTCAGGTCAATTATGATCCTGCGGAATCCACGGGCGATATGTTTGGAGGGAATTCCAATTGGCGAGGACCTATTTGGTTTCCAATGAATTTCTTAATTATAGATTCATTAAGGAAATTCTCTGATTATTATGGAACGGATTATGAGGTTGAATTTCCGACTAATTCGGGTGTTATGGTTAATATCAAAGATGCAGCCGAAGGAGTTTCAAAGCGATTATTAGATTTGTTTATCCCGAATAAAGAAGGAAAGATTCCCATGTATGGAACCTATGAAAAAATGCAAGAAGATGAGCATTTCAGGGATTCTATGTTGTTTTTTGAATATTTCGATGGAGACACGGGTAAAGGTTTAGGAGCCAGTCATCAAACAGGATGGACAGGATTAATCTCAGAAATTATACATCAATTATATGGATAAGCGTACACCAGAAGAAAATTTTGCAGCCTTGAATTTGGCATTACCACCGGCACCTAGTCCACTAGGTGTTTATAAGCCTGGTCTTCAAATGGGGGAATTGTATTACGTATCAGGTCATGGACCTGTGCAAACTAATGGAAAATTAATCATTGGCCGTATTGGGGATAGCTTAACGATGGAAGAAGGAAAGCAAGCAGCCCAACAAGTTGGATTGACTATTCTGGCTACATTAAAGGCACAGCTGGGTAGTTTAGACCGGGTGAAAAGGGTGGTAAAAGTATTGGGAATGGTGAATTGCACCTCTGATTTTGAGCGACATCCTTATATCATCAATGGCTGTAGTGAGTTATTTGCTCAGGTTTGGGGGGAGGAAATGGGAATCGGTGTTCGCAGTGCTGTGGGTATGGGGACTTTACCTGACAATATTCCTGTAGAGATTGAAGCCTTGTTTGAATTACATCAATAAGCTGATATTCTTTATCAGTTTTTTCTCGGATTATCTGGGGTTTCGAGCTTAGCTTTGAGCTTCCCTCCGCTTGGTTTGATGATCAGGTATGTTTTTCAGATTTGTCAATCTGGATCGGCGAATTGGTTTTTCATTCAATTGTGTCATTCAGATTTGTCAACTTTTTGAAAGTTGACAAATCTAAGTGGCCCCCAAGCTCATTTATTAATCCTTATTTGGAGATTTCCAGCATGGCTTTCAAGGCTTTGTAAGCAGGGATTCTGATTTCTTCGCTCAAATGAATTTCTGGAAGCTCGTAATATAGCGCGTTATATAATTTCTCCAAAGTATTCATCTTCATGTAGGGACATTCACTGCAAGCACAGGAGTTTTGCTCATTGGCAGGGGCGGGGATCAAATGTTTTTGAGGAACAGCCATTTTCATTTTATGCAAAATGCCGGCTTCCGTAGCTACAATGAAGGTTTGTCGCTCTGATTTTTCCACATAGTTCAACAATGCCGTTGTACTTCCTACATAATCTGCCTCCCGTAATATCATTTCCTTACATTCGGGATGGGCAATCAACAATGCATCAGGGAATTCTACGCGCAATTGCTTTAATTTATCAAGTGAGATATCAATATGAACCATGCAGGCACCCTCCCATAAAATGAGATCACGTCCTGTTTTATGAGCCACATACCTGCCTAAATTAGCGTCTGGAGCAAAGATGATTTCCTTGTCTTTAGGTATGGACTCCACCACCTGCACCGCATTGGAAGAGGTACAAATGATATCCGTCATGGCCTTAATTTCAGCTGAGCAATTGATGTAACTTACCACCACTGCCTCAGGATGTTTCGCTTTTAAAGCCGCAAATTCCTCTACTGGAACTGAGTCAGCTAAAGAACAACCGGCATTGAAATCAGGAACAACAACCTTTTTTTGCGGATTTAATATTTTGGCTGTTTCACCCATAAAATGAACGCCACAAAAAACGATTAGGTCGGCGGTAGTTCTTTCTGCCGCTTGTGAAAGTCCTAAACTGTCTCCCACAAAATCAGCCAATTCTTGGATTTCACCATCTACATAATAGTGCGCCAAAATCACCGCATTTTTTTCGGCTTTTAATCTTTTTATGGCTTCAATTAATTCTGCCCCTTTGGGTGCAGATCTACTGATATAACCTACTTCTGCTGCTTCTTCCGTTAAATTCATGCTTTTTTTGCTTTTAAGCTCAGATCTAAACTCTTAATTTGATGGGTTAATGCACCCATGGATATATAATCTACCCCCGTTTCGCCATAGGCTCTTAAGGTATTTTCATTAATTCCCCCGGATGCTTCGGTAATAAATCTTCCATTGATTTTTCTAATGGCATCTCTAAGTCGATCCGGACTAAAATTATCCAACATAATTCGTTGCACCCCCCCAAAAGCTAGGACTTCATCTAATTCCGCCTCGTTCCTGACTTCAATTTCAATCGCTAAGCCCAATTGGTTTGTTTGATTAAAGGCAAAGGCTTTTTTAAGGGCAGCTTTGATACCACCTGCGTAATCGACATGATTATCTTTTATTAAAATCATGTCATATAAAGCAAAACGATGATTCACTGCTCCTCCAATTTTACAGGCCCATTTTTCTGCAATCCTGAAGTTGGGTGTTGTTTTTCTAGTGTCTAATAATTGACTACGGGTTCCTTCCAGCAGGTTTACCATCCGTTTGGTGTAGGTAGCAATTCCTGACATTCGCTGCATGCAGTTTAACACTAGCCGCTCTGCTTTTAAAATGGATTGAGCCTTACCTTGGACCTCTAAAACGATTTGCCCAGGTTGAATACTTGCTCCATCCATCATAAAGGTCTGCACTTGTAAGTCAGCATCTACCTCTTGGAATATATGAAGGGCCATTTCAACACCAGCCAAAATACCCACGTCCTTTACTAATAACTGAGCTTTTCCATGAGCATCATGGTCCACGGTGGCCAAGGAAGTGTAATCTCCTGGTCCAACATCCTCCTTTAAGGCTGATTGAATAAAGGACTTGATGTGAATAGGATCCAGGTATGCCAACATGCTCACGGTTTTTGTTTCGCAAATTTACAAATTTTAATCTTACTTGAGTGGGAAATGGAATTGTAAAAAAAATATCCTATTTTTGCTCCCCATCATGCAAAAGAAGGCTAACTTTTTTCAATTGTTTTTATTTCTACCAGTCCTATTCTGGCTGGTAGCAAATCCTATTTCCCTGTTTTCTGCAGAGAAAAAGGCAGTACAAACAGAGAAAAAAATACCATCTAGTAAGAAAGAAACTAATCCAGAAACGATTGTAAAGGCTGAACAGCCTGTATATCAGGTGAGTAGCAATCTTCAGTTGGATTTTCCAACGGATTGGGCTTTTCAGCAATTGTCGATTCCTAGTTTCCAAGAAACGTTGCATGCATTTAAATTACCTATTGCATTGCCGCGTGCTCAGATACTGAGTATTCTATTTACCCAATTTATAGCCACTCTGGCCCCTTGAGAATTGTCTAATTTGTTGGACAATTTTACACTTATTTTATTTCAATTTTAATTTACTATTATGCGTTACAAAAGTGCCATTATATGGCTGTCTACGATTATTTCAGCCCTTTGTATCTTTTTCCTTTCCTTTACTTGGAAAGCGAATCAATTACGTGATCAAGCCGTTACTTATGCTACAAGCAAAGACGGTAAGTATGATCCTGCGAAGCGTTTACGCTTTATCGATTCCCTTTGGAAACAACCTGTTTATTTGGGATATACTTTCCAGGAAGTAACTCAATATGCCCTACAAAAAGGTCTTGACTTAGAAGGAGGTTTACATGCCGTATTAGAGGTTTCACCAGATGAAATTTTACGTGCACTTTCTGGTAAAAGTAATGATCCAACTTTTGAGAAAGCATTAGAAGAGGCTAGAAAACAGCAAATCAATTCTACTTTGCCATTCAATGAGTTATTCTACGCAGCTTTTGCTAAAATAGCTCCCAACCAAAGTTTAGCTTCGGTGTTTGCTAATTCAGTGAACCGTGGTAAAATCAGTTCTACTTCTTCAGATTCTCAAGTTAAGAAAGTTATTAATGCGGAAATTGATGGTGCTGTAGACCGCGTTTACAAAATTATTCAAGCGCGTATCGACAAATTTGGAGTAGCCAACCCGAACATTCAGCGTTTACCAGGTTCTAACCGTATCCAGGTGGAGCTGCCGGGTGTAGACAATCCTGAGCGTGCTCGTAAATTGTTATCTGGGGCTGCCAAATTAGAATTTATTGAGTGTTATGAATTGAATGAATATGGCGCTGGATTAAATGCTTTAGGTGCATTATTAGAACAAGAGACAAAAGCACCAGTGGCTGCTACAGCACCTGCTGCAGCGTCTAAAGATACTTCAGCTAATGCTTTAGCTTCTCAATTGACTTCGGCTTCTAAAACTGATTCTGGAAAAGCTAAGGCTGATACAGCGGCTGGCAATGCATTGACTAAGTTATTTGTACAGATGGGAAATGGTATCGGAGTGTATCGTAAAGATACGGCCCGCGTTAATGCTTTATTCCGTCGCCCAGAAGTGAAAGGCTTTTTCCCTGCTAATTTAACGTTTGCTTGGTCAGCTAAAGGAACACCAGCTACCAACGGAGATGAGATTTTGAGTCTTGAAGCCTTGAAAAAAGGAGAAGGACAATCTGCTCCTTTAGAAGGTGATGTGATTACAGATGCCGCACAAGATTTCGATCAGACTGGTCGTGCAGAAGTAACCATGTCCATGAATGGAACAGGTGCTCGTATCTGGAAAAACTTGACTGGTGCTAATGTAGGTCGTCGTATTGCGATTGTTTTAGATGGTTATGTATACTCTGCTCCAGTTATCAATGGTGAGATTCCTGGTGGTCGTTCTTCCATCTCTGGAAACTTTACCGTAGAAGAAGCAAAAGACTTAGCCAATGTATTGAAAGCGGGTAAGTTACCAGCTCCTACGCGAATTGTAGAAGATGCTTTCATTGGTCCATCCCTAGGAAATGAAGCTATTAACCAAGGATATTTATCCATGGTATTAGGTTTGTTATTGGTTATCATCTTCATGGTTGGTTACTACGGTACTCCAGGTTGGATGGCTAACTTATCCTTATTCTTTAACTTATTCTTCATTGCTGGAGTATTGGTACAGATCCAAGCTTCTTTGACTCTACCGGGTATTGCAGGTGTTGTATTGACGCTGGGTATGGCGGTGGATGCCAACGTATTGATTAATGAACGTATTCGAGAAGAATTACATAAAGGGAAAGGCTTATTGGAAGCCATTAACTTAGGTTATGAGAAGGCACTAAGTGCTATTTTGGATGGTAATATCACCACAGTTTTGGTCGGTGTAATCTTGATTATTTTTGGATCAGGTTCAGTAAAAGGATTTGGTGTGACCCTTTGTATTGGTTTAATTACCTCTGTATTTACTGCGGTATACCTATCACATATCTTCATTGATTGGATGGCTAAACGTGCCATTAAAGCTGGAAAAGAGAAAGAAATGACTTTTGAAACCTTTATTTCTAGAGACTTATTCAAAGGCATGAATTTCGATTTCATTGGAAAGCGTAAATATTCATATTGGTTCTCTTGGGGATTAATTTTATTAGGTGGTATTGTTTTATTCATGCAAGGTGGATTTAACTTAGGTGTTGACTTCAAAGGAGGTCGTTCATATGTGGTGGAGTTCTCTAAGCCAGTAGAAGCAGGATTAGTGAAGGAAGCTTTGAAAGATGATTTCAATGGTGTTGGTTCTGAGGTAAAGACCTATAATGGTCAAACTAAATTAAAGGTAACAACTTCTTATTTGGTAGAAGATGAATCGATTCAAGCTAACCAAACAGTTAGAACAGCTTTAGAGAAAGGTTTATCAGAATTTTCTGCAAGCAATCCTAAGATTTTATCTGAATCCAAAGTTGGTGCTACAGTAGCGGATGATATTTTGACCCAATCTTTTGTGTCGATATTCTATGCCTTGATTGCCATCTTTATTTATATCTTAATTCGTTTCCGTAAATGGCAGTATTCATTAGGAGGTATCATCGCTCTATTGCACGATACATTGGTGGTACTAGGTATGGTAGGAATCGTTCGTTTATTCGGATTTGAATTGGAAGTTGACCAGGTTTTCATTGCAGCGATCTTGACAGTAATTGGTTATTCCATCAATGATACAGTGGTTGTTTTTGACCGTATTCGTGAGGAAATTGGTGTAGATCCTGACATGGGAAATAAGCCATTGATGATTAAAACCATCAACGAGTCTATTAACCATACCATGTCTCGTACGGTGATGACAGCAACAACCGTGTTTTTAGTGGTAACTGTCTTATTATTATTCGGTGGAGATGTATTAAGAGGTTTCTCTTTCGCCATGTTTATTGGTGTTGTATTTGGTGCATATTCTTCTATATTTGTAGCTGCACCTATTGTAATCGACTTTGGTACGTCGAAAAAAGAAAAGAAATAAATTCATTAGGCCGGTGCAATATTTGCACCGGCTTTTTAATGATTTCCATTTAAAAATTTGATGCTATGAGCAACAGTATTTGGAGAAAAAAACCGTTGGAAGCCTATGCAGCTGACGTTAAAAACAATCAATTAAAACGTGTTCTTGGAAAATGGGCTTTGACCTCCTTGGGTATCGGTGCGGTGATTGGCGGGGGTATTTTTACCTTGACAGGAATTGCTGCACATGATTGGGCGGGTCCTGCTTTGGCCTTATCTTTTGTGATGGCGGGTGTAGCGTGTACGTTTGCAGCATTATGTTATGCTGAATTTGCCTCGATTTTGCCTGTGGAAGGCTCAGCTTATGCCTATTCATATGGTACAGTAGGTGAGTTTTTTGCCTGGTTCATTGGTTGGAACCTAATTTTGGAATACATGATGGGAGCTACCACGGTAGCCGTGGCTTGGTCTGGGTATTTTGAAAAACTATTACATCTCTTCAACATTAACTTACCGATTTATCTCACGAATGATCCTGTTACAGCAGCTGAAAAAGCTGAAAAGCTACGAGCAGCAGGTGAAACGGTACCCGATTTTGCCTTTGCTTTCAATTTACCTGCCTTCTTGATTGTTTGGGGAGTAACTTGGGTTTTGGTTAAAGGAATTAAAGAAGCAGCTAGTACCAACAACTTAATTGTTATTTTGAAGGTGGCTGCGGTAATTTTTGTTATTGTAGTCGGTGCTTTTTATGTAGACACCGCAAATTGGCATCCTTTTATACCGGAAGCGGTGATTGATGAATCGGGGGCACAGCACTATGGATTTAATGGTGTAGTGACAGCGGCTAGTATCATCTTCTTTGCCTACATAGGTTTTGATGCCGTTTCTACTCAAGCAGGTGAAGCGATTAATCCAACGAAAGATATTCCATTCGCCATTATTGCCTCTTTATTGATTTGTACCTTGTTGTACATTTTAGTTTCCTTGGTTTTAACTGGTATGGTTAAATACGATACTTTGGATTTGAAAGCACCAGTTGCTTCAGCTTTTGAAGGGGCTGGTTTACCTATTGCCATGTACATTGTGACTATTGCTGCAACAGCAGGTTTAACTTCCGTCATGTTAGTAATGATGTTATCTCAAACCCGTATCTTTTTGGGTATGGCCAAAGACGGATTATTACCCAAAGGTTTGTTTGGCGCGATTCACCCGAAATTCAAAACACCATGGAAAAGTACCATTTTCGTAGGAGGTATTGTTTCCGTTGTTTCTGCATTAACTCCAATCGACAAAGTATCTGAAATGTGTAGTTCGGGTACCTTATTAGCCTTTGCCATGATTTGTGGTGCAGTTTGGTTACTTCGTGTTCGTGAACCAAATATCGAGCGCCCATTCCGTGCTCCTTGGTTACCATTCGTAGCTACTGCAGGTATCTTATGTAATCTTTATTTGATGTGGGGATTACGTACAGAGACAAAAATATCCTTCTTGATTTGGGGTAGTTTAGGTGTTCTTGTTTACTTCCTTTATAGTAAAAAGCATAGCAACTTGAACCAAAACAACTAAGTCAACAAGAAAGTAATATTTGGCACCCAAATTGGGTGCCATTTTTTTTTGCTGTATTTTTGCAAACTAATTAAAATATTCATTGAATGAGTAAGCTCGCAGCCGAAATTGCCAAAAGAAGAACCTTTGGAATTATCTCCCACCCCGATGCAGGAAAGACAACTTTAACGGAGAAATTACTTCTTTTTGGAGGGGCTATTCAAACAGCCGGCGCAGTAAAGTCGAATAAAATCAAGAAAGGGGCTACTTCTGACTTCATGGAAATTGAACGCCAAAGAGGTATTTCGGTAGCAACATCCGTTATGACATTCGATTACCAAGGTGTGAAAATTAATATTTTGGATACTCCTGGTCACAAGGATTTTGCAGAAGATACTTATCGGACCCTCACGGCGGTAGACTCAGTAATATTGGTGATCGACTGCGTGAAAGGGGTAGAGGAACAAACCGAACGATTGATGGAGGTTTGTCGGATGAGAAAAACACCCGTGATTATTTTTATCAATAAGATGGACCGTGAAGGTCAAAATCCCTTTGATTTGTTGGATGAATTGGAACAAAAATTATCCATTCGAGTGCGCCCCTTAACTTGGCCAATCAATATGGGTTCTAATTTCAAAGGGGTATATCATTTATTGGATCGTTCATTAAACTTGTTCTCAGCTAATAAAACCAAGATTGAAAAAAATGTGGTGGCTGTCGACATACATACCCCAGAATTGGAAGCAAGGGTAGGGGACAAAGATGCGGCTCAATTGCGGGAGGATGTGGAGTTGATTGAAGGCGTTTATGAGCCTTTTGATCGGGCTGAATATTTATCAGGGGATATTGCACCTGTGTTTTTTGGTTCAGCTGTTAATAATTTTGGTATACAAGAATTGTTAGACACATTTACCAAAATAGCTCCTCCTACCCAAGCGCGTGGAACAGATGTGCGTGTGGTGGATCCATCAGAAAAGAAATTCACAGGATTTGTGTTCAAAATACATGCCAATTTAGATCCAAAACATCGAGATAGAATTGCCTTTTTGCGTATATGTTCGGGAGTTTTTCAGCGTAATACCTTTTACCAACATATCCGTTTAAAGAAAAATGTGCGCTTCGCGAACCCATATAATTTTATGGCTCAAGAGAAAGAGGTGATTGAAGAAGGCTTCCCCGGTGACGTGATTGGTTTATATGATACAGGTAACTTTAAAATTGGAGATACTTTGACAGAGGGGGAAGTATTGAACTACCAAGGGATACCTAATTTCTCGCCTGAGATTTTTAAGGAACTAATCAATTTAGATCCAATGAAGGCCAAGCAATTGGAAAAAGGTATTGATCAATTGACTGATGAAGGAGTTGCTCAATTATTTCTGCAACCCCAATTAGGTAACCGTAAAATTGTTGGTACAGTAGGGGATTTGCAATACGAAGTAATTCAATACCGCTTAGAGCATGAGTATGGAGCTAAATGCCGATTTGATGGCATGCAAGTAAGTAAAGCTTGTTGGATTACTTCCGAAGATCCGAAGAAGTTGCAAGAATTCGTTCGTTTAAAAGGTCAGAATATCGCCCAGGATAAAGATGGTAATTATGTGTTTTTGGCAGAGTCCGATTGGATTTTACGAATGAACCAAACCAATAATCCAGAAATTGAATTCCATTTTACCTCGGAGTTTAAGTTAGCGTAAACTATTAAAAGCCAAAGATCAAATTCTTTAGTCAAATCGACTGTTCATTCATTATCAATTTATTGGACAATATAATTAGTTTGAAAAACGTTACAACGCTCAACGCTGGCAAGGTTTTAAACCTTGACAGCGTTAGGAAAAAGAGCGTTGAAAATGCCTTAAAACAATAAAACCTAGGAATTTTGCCTAGGTTTTATTGTTTGGATAACATCGCAATCGACTCATTGGCAAAGTATCCTATTTGAGGCCTAAATCTTCTTGAATGGTCTTTACTTTTGCTTGTAAGGAATGAAACGTGGCATCAAAATCAGCAGCCGAGGCTAAAGGAGCATTTACTGAGACATAAAACTTGATTTTGGGTTCCGTTCCTGAAGGTCTTGCGGAAACTTTTGAGCCATCAGCTAAGATTAATTGAATCACATTAGAAGCCTCTATACCTCTTCCTTCCACGATGGGACTAACCTGACCGGTGGTTAAATCGGTTGCTTGTAAGCCTTCGTAATCCAACACCTTTACCGGTTTACTGCCTGCCACACTTGCAGGAACATTAGACCGTAGGTTAATCATCATTTGTTTGATTTCCTCCGCCCCTGCTTTTCCTTTTTTGGTCAAGGAAATTAATCCCTCATAATAGAAATTATTCTCCATGTACATTTCTGCTAGAAAATCGAAGAGGGATTTCCCCTGATCCTTCGCATAAGCAGTTAATTCGGCAATCATGGCACAAGAGGCCACCGCGTCTTTATCACGGACAGCATCACCAATTAAATAGCCATAAGACTCTTCCCCTCCTCCTATAAACTTCTCCTTGCCCTCTAATTCCCGAATTACCTGGGCAATGTATTTGAAACCAGTTAAAGTATTGTAGCAAGGTACCCCTTGTTGAGCGCACATCTTATCAATTAAATCCGTGGTAACAATCGTTTTAGCCACAAACTCCTTGCCCGTTAATCTGCCTAGTTTTTTGTCTACTTTCAATAAGTAATACAATATCAAACTGGCCATTTGATTACCATTCAACAATTGCCATTCTCCACTTGGGCTTTTGACTGCGGCACCCACGCGATCCGCATCTGGGTCTGTGGCAATAACTAAATCCGCATCCAAGGCTTTTGCTTGATCTAATGCCAATGTCATGGCTTCTTTTTCTTCTGGATTTGGATAAATTACCGTGGGAAAATTCCCATTGGGTTCAGCCTGTTCTTTCACCACATGAACTGAAGTAAAGCCCAAAAGAGCTAATGCTTTTGGCACCAGGGTAATGCCCGTACCATGTATCGGTGAGAAAACGATTTTTAAGTCTTTTTGACGCTGAATTACTTCTGGCTGACGGCAGTTTGTTTGAATGGTTTTTAAATATTCTTGATCGATTTGATCATCTAACAAGTGTAATAATGCATCATTACCTTGGAACTTAATATCATCTACCGAAAGGATGGCATTCACCTCCGCCACGATATTTTTATCATGTGGGGCTACTACTTGAGAACCGTCCGACCAATAGGCTTTATATCCATTGTATTCTTTCGGGTTGTGCGATGCCGTAATTACCAATCCAGCATGACAGCCCAGATGACGCACCGCAAAAGATAATTGAGGTGTAGGACGAAGCGCAGGAAATAAATATACTTCTATGCCGTTGGCCGTAAAAATATCAGCCGCAATCCGACAAAATTCTGGGGAATTATTTCTTGAATCGTGGGCTATGGCCACTTTAATTTTTTGATTACCCAAAACCGTTAATAAATAATTAGCGAAGCCTTGTGTAGCTGCACCTACCGTATAACGATTCATACGGTTGCATCCAACGCCCATTTCACCTCTCATACCCCCCGTACCAAACTCCAACGATTTGTAAAAGGAATCGGTTAAGGTGATTTGATCTTCTTGGTCTATTAATTGTTGAATTTGAGATTTTGTTTCCGCATCATAGGCTCCAGAAAGCCATTGATTTACATTTTGCTGAGTAGTATTGTCAAGGTGTAATGCCATAGGGTTAATTTTCAAAGAGGGCTGTCAAATTATTTGCTTACTTTTGTGGGTATACGAACACATTGCCTCTAAATTAGAAAATTTTCGCAAGAATAATAATTGGTTTGATGAACTTGTTTAGCCAGCGGTATTTTTATTTTTTTCTTTCTCTGGCTCCTGCCATTTTCTTTTATTTCTTTCTTCAGAAATATGGCATAAATGCTCCCTTTGCCGATGATTGGAGTGCCATCAATGGCTTTATCATTCGCTTTTTTCATGGTCAAGATAGTTTCATTGATAAAATAGCCTTGTTGGCCTCACAGTGCAATGAACACCGTGAAGGTTACTTATCTATCGTTAGTTTAATTCAATATTCCATTACGGGTAAAATTGATTACATGACCTTAAATATTATTGGAGCAGGGGCTACATTGGGTGTACATGTTATTCTAAATGCCTATCTACAGCGCTATCAATTACCTCATTGGTGGATTCTTCCCTTAGCCTTTATTTGGTATAATGCTGCCTATTTTCACAATGTTTTTTGGCCAGTTTGCGCCTTGCAACACAATAGTATTGTGTTTTTCATTCTAGCAGTATTTTTTGTGTTAGATGGAAAAGGTAAACCAAAAACACAATTTACTTTGGCCATTATTTTAGCTTTCATCGCTGTATTTACCAGTGGAAATGGTTTTTTATTGTTTGTAGCCGCATTTCCCATATTAAAAAATTATTCTCCTTCCTATTGGTTATTTTGGATAATAGGCGGAATAGCCTTTTTTAGTTTGTACATGTGGGGATATCAGCATCCATATCAACGGGGACATTTGACGGATAATTTACATTTGTTTGGAGCCATCACGCAAACATTCTTTGTGTATTTAGGCTCTTTTATCGGGGTGTTTTTTTCAACTTCATCAGAGCTTCGAGTTCAGTTAAGTTTAGTCGTGGGTATGCTTGTTTTTGGAGCATGGGTTTTGTTTGTATTCCGACATATCTATCAATTAATTCGTCAAAAATCTTCATTGGATTTTATCCTGTCCATTCAATTGTTTATCCTGGCTACGGCCTTTATTTACTCCATTGGCCGAGCTAATTTACCCATTGAATTTGTGTTTGAGAGTAGATATGCAATCAATAGTACCTTGTTTTTAATGAGTTTATGCTTGATGATTTGGCATGTATTTCCCAACATTAAATCTTGGAAAGCTGGGGCTTTTGTCACCTTTTCCATGTTGTATTTTGGCATGTCTTATTGGAATAATTTATTAGCCGTGGTGAATTTTACCAGTGCCGAATCAGCGGCCATCATTAAGCATAGTATTCAGCATCGAGAGCATTATTATTTCAAAGATTCTTTAGGCAGAAAGGCTGATTTGGGAGCGCCAAATCTACAAGAACTTGCTCAGTTAGGAGGTCCAATTGTCGACTTTACAGCAGAATTACCGGCATCTGTACAATATGCCAATGATGTAGTTTCTTTGACTTTCAAAAAAGGATTTTTTGCTTTGGATACACGAGAAGCTAAGTTGGAAAAGGACTTTCAAGCCGACATACCTAGCCTAACAAAGGCACCTAAAGGGAGTGATTTATTGCAGTTTACATTAGAAAAGAATGGATTACGTTATTTCGGCGAAAAGACGCGAGTAAAAATGTCCCATGGCTCAGATGGCATGTATGTTGTTTTTGAAAATGCACAAAAAGAACATTGGGTATTCAGTTTGTATTTTATGGAATTAGATCGTGCCCGACAAATTAAGAATCATGATGCTATTTATGTCAGAAAAGCAGCTGGATTTTTGCCTTTTATTTACCTACCTGATGGGGATTATCGGGTTAAGGTATTTCGGGTAGAAGGTAATCAAACGAGCTTGGTAGGCTTATTGCCTCATATTCCCGTTAGAGGGATGTGATTTCTCCTTCAAAAACGCGTACGGCAGGTCCTATTAAAAATACATCGTAAAAACCTGTTTGAGCATTTCCTTTAAATTCAATGGAAAGGTTTCCACCCAGGGTCTGAATGGCAACTGGACTGCTTAAGCCATGTATGGTGTGGGCTACTAAAGCTGCTGCTGTAACGCCTGTTCCGCAGGAATAAGTTTCATCCTCTACGCCCCGCTCGTACGTTCGTACAAAAAGGCCTTTTGGGGTCAATTCAACAAAATTGACATTGGTACCACCTCGACTTTTAAATGTATCAGAATAACGGATTTGAGCACCGGTATTTTTAACGTCTTCGGACTGCACAGCTGAGCAAAAACGTACAAGATGCGGAGATCCTGTTTGAGCGAAATAGTCGTTGGATACCGTTTCAATTTCTGCAACGTTTTGCATGTGCAAAGAGATTTTATCTGGGTCAATGTGGGCTTGATGTTCCCCATCAATGGCAATAAAAGTGGTGAAATCTTGAACAATGCCAAGGTCTGAAGCAAATCGCACAAGGCATCTTCCTCCATTTCCACACATGCTACCTTCGGTTCCGTCTGAATTATAATAGACCATTCGGAAATCATAACCCTCCGCCTTTTGCAAAAGCATTAAACCGTCAGCACCTATACCAAATCGACGGTGACATAAATGAGCAATCTCTTTCTGGCCAAGTTGGAAAGCTCCAGCTCGGTCATCGATGATCACAAAATCATTTCCGGTGCCTTGGTATTTGTAGAATTTCATGGGGCAAAGATAGAGAAAAGTAGAAATCTATGAAGAATGTAGAATGAAAAATGAAGAATGTAGAATGTAGAATGAAGAATGTAGAATGTAGAATGAAGAATGTAGAATGTAGAATGTAGAATGAAGAATGTAGAATGTAGAATGAAGAATGTAGAATGAAGAATGTAGAATTATTGCTATTATATTGTCACTCGCAAAATAAAAAATAGTCAATTATCATACATACTTCATTGATTAACTGGTTGACACAACAATTCTACATTCTTCATTCTACATTCTACATTGAATATCGCTCCTTTATAACTCCCAAATGATGCTTTTCATGCCCAGCAATCATCCAAGAAAGGGCGCGGACGGAAACGGAGTTGCCATTAGCGTTTCCGAGTTGATTCCATTGGTTTTCTGAGAAGGATTGAAGTAGGCTAAAAGTAGCTTGGCGGGTAGTCAAATATTGTTGGAGGACTAGTTCAGGGTTTTGATTTTCATATTGGGCATGTTCCAAATAGCTATTTTCATCAAAACCGGGTAGGGACTGTTGTTCACCCCGACTGATGGACAAAGCCCGGTAAGAAAATATACGTTCTGTATCGATCATGTGCCCTAGTAATTGTTGTAAAGTCCACTTTCCCGGTGCATAAGCAAAGGTCCATTGCTGGGGGCTTAGCTTTTGGTAGGTGGATTGAATTATTTTTGATTGGTTCTCGAGAACTTCAAATAGGTTTTCGGACGACTCAAAATTCAGATATTCAGCGAAGTAGCTGGTTTTCGGATATTCATAGGAGGCGGGAGGGAACATATTTTTTAGGTTTTTTTTGCTTGGGCATTTGTTTGAAAGGATAAATTAGCTAATTTTGTGCCACATTACAAGACGGTCCGGTAGTTCAGTTGGTTAGAATACATGCCTGTCACGCATGGGGTCGCGGGTTCGAGTCCCGTCCGGACCGCTGAAATAAAGTTAAGTCCCTGATTTTCAGGGACTTTTTTTATGGGTGGTGCTAAATGGGGTGCTACAAATCGGATTTCACCTTGAATCCTTACCTCAGTAACCTGTTCTCAAACGCTAACATTCCATCCACATCAGCCTCAATTTTGATGTATTTTTGAAGGGTCGGCAAATCTTTGAATGGTACTTTTGATTAATATTTTGGGGAGATTTTATTGTTTTATTTTGCTGATCGTTCAGGAAATAAGGTAATCAATTTTAACCGTATCTTACTTAGTCGTTAGGTTGAGAATCTTTAGAGAATAGAACTTTCTTTAATTTGGAGGAAGTATGGATAACCCTTTACCAAAATATTACTTATGATTACAATCATTTATTCTATTTGTCCTTGATCGCATGTTAATTTAAATCTTGGTGGATTTTGATAATTTTTCTTTAGCGAACCCCGAAATTTGTTAACATAATCACTTTCTAAATTGAGATTTATACCATTTCTAATTTCAGATGGGCTAATGTTAATAATTGGAATAATTAATAAACATTCATTGTTAATTGAAAATAAAATGTTGGTCAATTCCAAGTTTAGAGAATTAATTTCAATGTTTTCACTTTCCAACTTATCTGTATTGAATAAAATTGTCACTTGTGGTTTTTTCGAAAATTCAGATAGGTTAGTTTCAGAGAATTGTGCATAGTCCAAAATGTCCAATTGTGCTGCATTTGACTTTTCTTTGTTCTTGGATTCCAATTTATTATTTTGGTTGAAAACTGTATTAGAAAGTAACATCAGGAAGAGAAATCCAAAGTAAATTGAAGAAACTTGTTTGATTTTGACTTTATTATTTTTGAAAATGTTGTAAAAAAATATGTAAAAGGCCAATGACAAAGTAAGAACTGTAATCAGTATGAAATTCTTTTTTAGGAGATATAATGTAATAAAATCATTAATTGAATTATCTAAATACAACATTTTTTAATGTTTTAAATCTTAGCCTTTAATGATACTATAAGAAAAATTGACCTGATATAAAATACAGAGACCCCACTATGAGTAGGGTCTGTACAGATTACTGTGTTCTAAATTATATATATATATAGTCTTAAATTTGAATCCGATAATCTCAATCATTTTTAAATTTCAAGTGAGATTATGATTTCTTTGGTATTGCTGAAAATTTTATTTTCAACAAGTTTGTTCAGCAAATCATGATACAAAGCACCGTATTTATTTTTGTTTCTCGAAGGTCAATTATGTATAATACATATTTTACACATGAATAATCACAATAAATAAACCTAGTTAACTTTTGGAGGAATGGAAAGTATTTGGAAAGTGGAAAATCAAGGAGACAAGATCTATTGTAGGTATGTTATATAATTAATAATTGACATTACATCTTTATGGTGATAATGGGAGAAAAATAGATATTCAAATAAGATTATTCTTAAGGGCAAATTCTATAGCCTCTTGCTTTAGCCCGTATTTAACAAATCGTTTGTCATCCTCTAAGCTAATTCTTAATATGGCGTTTTTTATTTCCGCATTTTCATAAAAAAATTCATTCATATTACATATAAATTGGCTCCTATATTGTCTTTGAGTGTCATAGGCTTTTTTATTAATGTTCAGCAAATTTGACATCTCATCTGTTGTTAAATAACATTCTAAACCATTATCTTTAAAATGCCTAACAAATTGACCCCCTCCTTTAGGTAACTTTTTTTGATATTTTTTTGTAAATAATCTGTTTAATTTATTACTTGAAATATAGTACGTCGACAATGGCTTTAATACAAATAATGCAATTGTGATACCAACTATGGAATAGATTATTAAAACTGTAGTTCCTATTTGGACTGAATTGTAGAGTTTAGCTACTGATTTAGCGCCCTTTTTAATATCTTGAAGGTTCAAGGAATCGATTATAATTGATTCAAATTGTTTACTATTACTTTTGGTAATAGAATAAACCCAACCATTTTCAATATAAATTTTTGAATGTGAATTGAAAAAATCCCTTTTGACACCTGTATATTTGAAAATTTTATTTTTTTGAATATCTGCAAAATATCCTTGTAATGGGTCATTGAAAAATATTAGATCATCTAACATTATAAATTTAGAACTAACAATACCTAAGTTTTTTAAGACAGAATAGTCGATGTGGCCTATTTTAAACCACCTTCGGGAATTTAGATTAAATATGTATAATTCAAATATTTTAGAGGTATTAGGAGAATTTTCCTTAGAACTTACAATCGAAATTATTTCGTTTTTGTTCTTCATTAAGCCGGCCGTTTCAGCAGTGACTCCAAAAAAAGGTTGATTATTTTCGTTTCCCACAACAGACCATTCTTTGCGATGAAAATCAAAGAATGTTAAGATATTGTTTGACAGCCAAAACCCATGTCCACCTAAGCTAAACAATGTGTCGTTTCGGATGAATTGAAGGGCGTTCAAATTATAACCTCGATAGTATGTTTCATCTATACGAGTAAATATCTTTGATTTTTTATCTAAAATATATACCTGACCAGTGCCAGGAATTGTAAATAAATATTTTCCTGAGAAATTAAATTTGATCGGGATTAAGGTATTCGGAATATCCCTTAAATCTATATTTGAAAATGTTAATTTATCAATTTTTATCCACTCGCCCCTTTGATTTTTTCTCTCTAATATCCTCGCATTTAAATTAATTCGCTCATTTTGTTTTGACTTTGTATCAAACCATTCAAAGTTAATGGAACTTACTAAAGTTGGAATGAATAATAATAAACACACAATCCTAATACATAAATTATACATAATTATAGGTTCTATTTTCTTGACTCTTTCAAATGTATATTGGTCAATTATAGAACTTCTACTTTTAAATTATGAATTCATGTAATATATGTATTATCTACATAAATATATGTTTAGTAAAAAAATCGAGAAACCTAAGAGGCCAAATTCAATAAATAAATGAGTTCAAAATATCATTTAAAGTATCTCTCAATGATATGAATAGGTTATTATTAAATCTGAAAGAAATATGTTCAGAATTATCTATATTTTTTGCTAAAAAATGGTTATACCTTTACCTCAACAACCCATTCCCCACAGCTAACATTCCATCCACATCTGCCTCACTTTTGATGTATTTTTGAAGGGTCGTCAACTTCTTATGACCGGTGATTTTCATCACCTGATGATAGGAGAGACCAGCATCCACCAAAAGTGTAGCCAATGTTCTCCTAGCCGTGTGAATAACGATCATTTGGTATTTTTTCTTGTATTCACGGACCTTTTTACCACCTTTTGTCGATTTTTTCTCAACTGTAATCCTCATGGATGGAATTAGTTGACATATATTTTTAATCTCCTCCAATATGATGGTATCACTATATGGGTCAGGGAATTCATAATTATATTTTTCCCCAAGTCTTTTCAATGTCTCGAATGCTGGTACCTGACAAGTTTCCCCTGTCTTTTCCGCTCTAAAGGTGTAAACCTTGGTGGTTGGATTGATTACCTTGACCAAGTTCTTTAAGTCACTCTTACGGACTCCTGACCATAAGTATAAGAGGTATTGGTCTCGAATTCTATCGTAATATGGATTGTCAGAAAAATCGAGTTCCTCTAAGTCATTTAATTCCTGTTTGGTAAAAACAACCACATCTGAATCCTCGGTGTATAGTACCTTTTTGAACTTCTTGAATGGATTGAAAGGTATTAGACCTTCATTTACTCCAATTTGGAGGAACGCCTTAATTACTTTTAAGCGGTTGTGTATTGTGTTCAATGACATTTGCCGGTCCTCAGTTAAAAAGTGTTCATATTCCTCAATAATGTCCATCTTCAACCATTCCTCCAAATAGTAGTGCTTCTGTACAAACCCCTTATTACTTGGACAGATTTGTAGAAATAGTTGTGTAATAATTGCTTGTTTTTTCGTTTAAATTTTGTCTAAGGTATTGATAATCTTGGTTTAAAACATCACTGGTTTCGTGTTGG